>NZ_JAFAND010000069.1 GCF_019232825.1 Paludibacterium sp.
AACATCTCTATCTTGGTAAACGGCCTCACGGCGCTGGCTTTCGCCATCGCCGGATTCGCCAACTTATTGAATGTCGGCAACGTGGAGGCCAACTTCCAGCGCTGGGGCTATCCGCGCGGCTGGCGCTACTTGACGGCTAGTTTGGAAATGGTGGGTGCGGCGCTACTGTTGCTGCCAGCCATGCGCGCTATCGCGCTGACCGGACTCGGCCTGGTGATGGTTGCCGCGATCGCGACGCTACTGAAAGGGCGGGAGCGCGTCGCGCACTTTGTGGCGCCGGTGGTTTTTTGCGGGTTGGTTGTGGTGGATGTGGCTTTGGTGGTGGGGTAGGGATGTGCTCAAGACGGTGCTACTGAAAACTGGCCAATCGGCCAGTACGATCGTCAGCGGGGTGGTGATCCGCATGTTGTCGACTGCGCTGTATGCGCTAACTCTCCACCTGGCGCGGGCGAGCGACTGATCTGTCGTCATTGTCGCCCATGGCAACGTGCATGCGACACAGTGTTGCGGCAGCGCAAAGTCCCACCGGGGACGTCTGATACTTTATATAGCAATAGTATGATAAGTGATATTTTGTTTTCCGATACCGCTGCCATGCCCCACTGGCGCTGATCCAGTGCCGAAAAAGCTGGCAAAACCTTTGATTTGCAAAATAAAAAAGGAATACACATGAAAAAGGCCGTATGGCTGGGACTGTCGATTCTGCTGGCTGGCCAGTGTTTTGCCGCGCCGGTGCTGTCGACAGTCATTCCTTCGGATACGCTGGCGGGCAACAAGGACCTGAGCATCGGCTATCAGCCTGAAGCCGTCAAACCGGCACTTTCCTACCCGGTGACCGGCTATACCCTGTTTGGTGCGATCTACGTGCTGGCGGCTGTGGCCAAGATGAACGAAAAGGCCAATACGCTGCAAAAGCAATACGATGCACTGTTGGCGGCGCACCCGGAAATCCCGTCGTTGCGCGACACCTTTGTGCAGGAACTGGAACTGGATTTACGTGCGGATGGGCTTAAACTCAACCCGATCCACACGCTCAATCGTCAGGGCGATGGCGATGACTTGCACTATGTCCTGAGCGCCAACGAGATCAGCAGCAAAAAAGTGCTGATTTTCGACCACATTGCCACCGGTTACTTTGCCGCCGGCTCCACCGACCCGTACCACGCCGATGCGGCGGTGTTGGTGTCAGTACTGGACCAAGCCGACCTGTCGGCCAAACCACAACGCTATGCGCCCTCGATTAGCTGCCAGCAAGACAAGCTGGATGCCGCGCACATTTATCCCGGTTTTGACGAGATCAGCAAAGATCCGCAAGGCGCGTACGGTGGATTGCAGCAGTGCCTGCGGCGCCTGGCGGCACAGATTGCCGATCGCTTTGCCAGTGACAGCAACGGCAGTGCCAGTCTGAGCCCGGCACAGCCGGCAATCAGTAGCGCGGCCCCCACGCCTGCTGCCGCCAATTAACCCCTTAACTAACCCAGAACAGGTTTGCCATGAAGATCAAAACGGCACTGCTGTGCAGCGTGCTGCTGGCCGGCATGACCGGCTGCGCCAGCACTGAGCAAGTTACCTTGGCCAAGCAGAGCATTCCCACTCATCTGACGAGCGTGGCGCAGGTGACGCAAGACAACGATTCGGCCGACATGGACAAGAATCTGCACAGTGCGATTAGCGCCGCCGGGCTGGAGCAGAAAGCCAGCTTGCCAGCCGGCACGATGAAAGCAGCCAATGTCGATGGGTTGATTTCCTATAGCGACAAGTGGCGCTGGGATCTGGTCATGTACCTGAACTCGGTCACGATCAATCTGTTCGATGCCAAAACCGGCGATTTGCTGGTAACCGGCGCGTGGAACAATTCCGTGCTGCACTCTTTCCCTGATTCGAAGAAGGTCGTGGATAACCTGCTGCAGGAAATGATGGCCAAGGTGCGCGCCGCCGAGCAGATCAACAGCGCCAGCAAGTAAGCTGCGCGCCAGCCAACCGCCCGTGGCGCCAGGCTGCGGGTGGTGGTGGCAGCTTAGGGGGGGCACACCAACGCACGATCACAAGCGTTTATTCCTCGAATAGATCGGCATGCGAGCCGGTGCGGACAAAAATGATCGTGTTTGCTTCAAGCTGGTAGATCAGTAAGAAGTCGCCGCCAATATGGCATTCGCGGTAGCCTGCCCAATTCCCCTTTAAAGGATGATCCAGCCATTCCGGTCCTAATGGCGCATCGTTAGCGACGAGCCACAGCATGGCTTCCTTCAGGCGCCTAAGGTCATAACGGCCCGAACGGGAAAGCCGTTCCCAGTCTTTGAGGAAAGTTTTGGTGTAATCGCAGGCTCTAGGCGGAGCGGCTCGTTTGCTACTGGCCGTTTTTTTCGAGGTCATCGATCAATTTGTCAGCGGAGTCGAATCGGGCCGCCCTTGCCTTCATCATTGCACGGGCTTCTTCCATCGCGGCACGAGTCTCGGCGTTGGGTACCTTGAGTTCGAGCGGGAATGCCTGGTCGTTGACCACGCGTGTGAGCAGGATACGCACCGCATCGGACACGGAGAGCCCAATGGCCGCCAGCGCTTCGCTGGCTTGCGTTTTGAGTTCTTCGTCCACCCGGACATGCAGCATGGTGGAATGGCTCATGATCAGATCCTCCTTCTGTCTGTATTTTGTATCTCAATTGCGATACGGTCAAGTGGGGAAGTCCCTGTCCAGGTCTGAACAGCGTATTGCCTGTTGCAGGAAATTGTCTGCTGAAGCCGGTGCGATTCAGGGTTGGATGGTGGGCTATCCTTGTCCGCGATCGATGATGTCCTGCAATTTTCCAAATACCAGCATGACGCACGAGTGATTTTGAATAACTTGAATCATTGGGCGCGCTCGAATTTCCATGATGTGCCTGCCTTCACTAGCCTTGCAGTCACACCCTTAAGCGGAAAATCAAAAGTTGCATTTTCAGTGGGGATTGGTGGGGCCCCATTTGTGCTGCCGAGTGCGAACCAGCGGGAGCCTTTGACCACCGGGATTTCAGTGGAAAGATCATAACTATTCCCTTGGGCCGCATAGGATCGTAGGCAGGTTCCTGCTGGGGCATCCATCCAGCAGCTAACTAAACTAGCGGGAGGGCTGGGGACCATTACCACGATCGCTGGAGAGATTGTTAAAAGGTAGAGCTTGTACGGGACACGGACTTCAACAGGCGTGCCCGCGGACTTTGGCCAGGATTCGTATTCAGGGATCGTCTGAAGGTAGGCATCAAGTGCGGGTATGAGCGTATGAAAAACTTCAATCTTCTGACCTGCAGCATCTTCAAAGGCTATATTGCACTGCCTTGCGCCATCCATAAGGCGCTGTTCGCACTTTTGGTACGCAGGAGCGCTAGCGCCATTGATTGTGTATGGCCCGGACCCGGGAATTGGCTTCCAGGATAGGTCGGTGCTCACGCAGGCCGACAGTGTGGCTGCGATTGTTATGCTTAATATCGAACAATATTTCATATGCACTAAGATCCGTTGCCTATAGCAGAGCAGGGGGCAGGTTATTTTTTGCAGCGCCTCATGCAAAAGAAAGCCCCGACCCCGATACCCCTCGGGGCCATGGGCCGGGCGGGGGGCTATCCTTGCCCGTGGTCGATAATGTCCTGCAATTTTCCACAAGGATTAAGGCCTGGCTTGACCTTGGCGGGGGAGGACGCTTTACCGCCTAGGCTGCGGTACTGCTGCCAATCATCCTTGAGACTGTCATGCGCGCGAACATAATTCTGCACATTGGCACTCTGCTCATGTATCCCAATCACATCCCCCTGAAGGCCAAGGCGCATGACCTCGTTCATGCTCTTTTTCCCCTGGGAAATCGCGGTCACATCATCGGCCACTGCCGCCGCTGCGGAGTAGGTGAGATAGCTCTTGGTGGTGACGCATTGCTGCATCTCGGTCATGGCGCTCTTTGCCGCCGCTTCGCGCGCCGGACGACTGAGATCTAGGATACGTTTCAGCTCGGCATCCACCATCAACGGGAATCGGTCCAACAGATCGGCAATCGCGGGCGTCAATTGCTGCTGGTCCGATAGATGCGAATGTATTCCGCAACTATCGATTCATACGCCTGCAGAAATATCTACTGTTGAGGTGGCTGGTGCTGTATGGCTTGATCACGCAACACCCTGTGGGCCGTGGAGCTATCTTTGTGTTTAATTTCTGATGTCAGCAGCTTCTGTTTGTATCACTCTTTTTGCATAATATACATTACTTGTAGATACCGATAACATCAAATAATCAGACTCCGGAAGGAGACGCCATGAACCTGGAGCCAGCTGTATTTGTCTCGGCGATTGCTGCATGTATTTCCGCTGTGTCTGCGTTTATTGCTGTGTGGAACTACCGCCGCGAACAACTCAATCAACGTATCGCCGCAGCTAAATGGAAGAAGGAGTACTTTTCTGACTTACTCAAGTGGTCTGATGAGGCGATGTTTCTTCTTTCAGAGTCGCTTCACATGTGCGATCTCGATCCCAAATGGATGGAGGGGAATGAGTTTTTTGAGACCCAACACGCCCTGCGTGTCAAACTCTCCGCTCAAATTGATCGTGGTCGCTGGTTCTTTCCAAACTATGCGGTCGGGCAACACGGGGCACATAAATCTGAGGCGTTTCGCGGCTATCGTCCAGCGGTGCTGGATGGTCTCGTCGATGCATATCGCGCGGTTAGTTCAATCAAATACGTGGAACAATCGCAAAATCGCCAGCACCGGTCTGCGATTGAGACCGCAAAGCGGCTCTTTACGAGCGAAATTCAGAAAGTCCTTGATCCACGAAGCCGCGATGTAGAGTTTAGAAAGTTGCTCTCCAATGTGGCGGCAGCCTGATCCAGCCTTGGGGCCCGGCCAATAGTCGAACCCATCTGATTTGGTGATTCTCTGTATCGGAGTAGCCAGCCACATTCGTCAGTAATATTTGTACAAACCAGCCATTACCGGCCTTCGCTCAATATTTTTAGTGCAAACTTTCCTCTTTCCGAGACAGACGGCGATGCATCTGTGGCCAGCTTCGCAGCCAGTATTGCTGCGTTTGCCCCAAGCCTGCCGTGCTCTCGGATCACCATTTCCCCCGCCACGCGCCGGACCATCGGTGAGCGATCGTGAACGGCAGATATCAATGTCTTTAGAAATGGGCTTGTTGCCTTGAGCTGGCGCGCCTGGATAACTGGAAAAAACCTGCCTTTGCAGTATTGGATGTCAGTCCATTTCCAAGAGTATCCATCCGTCCAAGTCATCCGCTCTTCCAGCAGGCAACGATAGGCTTTGGCTCTGACTGCGGGCTGAACCGCATGCTGAGCGATTTCCTCCATATCATCATCAAGCGCGTCCGTTCGACCGACCTGCGAAAGAACGGTGGCCATGGGGGCTGAGGATGATTGCGTAATCTTCTTCTTCAGTGCCGACCGAATATGCTCAATGGACGTGACCCCTGTAAGCACTTGCCAACCTTTATTCTCCATCCGGGCCCACGACATCAAGTACGGAAGCATGGAACAGAGCACATCGGCAAAAATATCTGGGTTGGTTGTTTTTGCAAGAGACGGAATGGCTTCGCAAGCAGCCTCGCGGACTTGGGGAACCCAATCATTTAGTCGACGGATGGCCAGCGCAAGAAAGAATCTATTAGGTGCGGGGCCTGATAGCTCGCGTAGAGTTTTTTCTCGAAGAAAGCCGTTCCCACTACATAAATCCATCCATGTCGCATTAGGTACGGTTCTTGACCAAAATTTCCAGCGAGCTCTAGGGACAATGTTCTGCTCAGTGGATAATTCCCAGCGGAATAAGCGCTCCCAGGAATCGAGATTCTTTATGGATAACTTTGATGTCTCGGTGATGAGCCTCGCCATACCTTGGGTTTGAGTGCTCTCCGTCCGGGCCTCTTTGAGCGATTGCCGAAGAGCCGATAATACTTCATCCTGGCCGTCCAGCTTGTGGTCCACGTAGTCGTTATTAGTCATGTCGGGATATTGAAAAAATTTGCCTGGAGTATTTCAAATATCTCAGTTCGATTCTGCGTTCTTTAAGGCTCATCATAAAATACATTCAGAAGCCTGATAGGTGGATGACAGCTTCTCCCCCTCACTCCCCCTCAAACCTCAACGCCACCGAATTAATGCAATAACGCTCGCCGGTCGGCGCCGGGCCGTCGTCGAACACGTGGCCGAGGTGGGCGTCGCAGTTGGCGCAGCGCACCTCGACGCGCACCATGCCGTGCGAGCGGTCGGTGAGGCGCACGATGGCGTCGGGGTTGGCTTGTTCCCAAAAGCTCGGCCAGCCGCAGCCGGCGTCGAATTTGGTGTCGGCGTGGAATAGCAGGGCACCGCAGCACACGCACAGGTAGTCGCCGGCGTCGGTGCGGCGGTAGTGTTCGCCGGTGAAAGGGCGTTCGGTGCCGGCTTCACGGGTAACGCGGTAGGCCTCGGGGCTCAGTTGTTCGCGCCATTCGGCGTCGCTTTTCTTGATCATGGGTTTCTCCTCGTGCTTCACACTTCGTCGCGGCTGTGTTCCAGGTGGCTTTCATCCGCCCAGCGTTCCAGGGTCCAGCGGCCGTTGCTGTGGCTGATCCAATTGAGCGCGGCGTTGGGGATGGGGAAATCGCGCTGGTGGGTGAGCGGCAGGCCGCTCGCCATGCGGTAGGCGATGTCGAGCACGCCGCCGTGGCTGATCACCAGCACCGTTTGGCCGGGGTGGCGCGTGGCCACCTGGTCCAGAAAATCCTTCACGCGGCGGTGGAAGCACGCCAGGCTTTCGCCCTGGCCGGGCACGTAGGCCGGGTCGCGCGATTTGAACTGATGGTAGGTGTCGGGGATGCGTACTTCGGCCTCGGCGTAGGTCAGGCCTTGCAGCGGGCCGAAATGGCGTTCGCGCAGGTCGGGCGTGGCAATCGGCGCCAGGCCGTTGTGGCGCGCGATGGCGTCGGCGGTTTGGCGTGCGCGCGCCAGGTCGCTGACGTACAGCGCGGCAAAGCCGTGGCCGGCATGCGCCAGCGCCCGGCTCAGCTGTTCGGCTTGCTGCCGGCCGACGTCGTTGAGCTGGATGTCGATCTGGCCTTGCAGCCGGCGCTCGATGTTCCAGTCGGTCTCGCCATGGCGCACCAGGCAGAAACGGGTGGTGGGTGCAGGGGCCATGCGCTCTGCGATCCTTGTTTCGGGGTTAGAGAATGCCGACGCCGGAAATGTCGCGCGCCAGGTTGGCGGCGTAGTTGTCGGTCATGGCGCCAAGGAAATCCAGGATGCGCATATAGGCGGCATACAGGCTCGGTTGCACTTGGGCGCCGTTTTCCATCAGTCCGAGCGCTCGTTGCTCGCGCGGGCTCAAGGCGTCAGGGCCGCCGGTGTGCAGCGTGAACACCGCCGGCACCAGGGCGTCGAGCAGCACGGCCAGGCACGGGTAGGCGGCGAGCTCGGTCACCACCTTGGTGTGGTGGCGGTAGACCTTGTTGCTGGCCAAGTCCTTGGCTTTGATCAGGCTCTGTTGGATGACGGGCGTGCAGGCATCGATCAGGTCCTTGCCCGGGAAGGTGCCGGAGAGCAGCGAATCGTGGTGCAGCATGAATTTGTCGGCCACTTCGCTGACGCAGCGGCCCACGGCGATGCCGCGCAGCATCGCGCACTTTTGCCGTACGTCGTCGGTCTGCCAGACTCGCTCGAATTCGGCAAAGCCGGCGAACAGGCTCTCGAATTCGCGCACGTCGAGAATGCCGATCTCCACCGCATCCTCCAGGTCGAGGATGGCGTAGCAGATGTCGTCGGCGGCTTCCATCAGGTACGACAGCGGGTGGCGCGCCCACACGTGCTCGTCGCGCTGGATCAAGCCCATTTCGTCGGCGACGCGCTGAAAGTAGGGCAGTTCGGCGCGGTAGATGTTGAATTTGTCGCGGCCGAGCGCCGGTTGGGCGTCCGAGGTCCACGGATATTTGATCAGGGTGCCGATGGCGGCCGAGGTGAGCCGCATGCCGCCTTCGCCGGCATACATCTCCAGCGAGCCGACCATGCGCAGGCTGTGGGCGTTGCCTTCGTAGGTTTGGATATCGCGCCGTTCCGCGTCTGAAAGCGGCGCGAGGAAGGGGGCGTTTTTCGGTTGGCGGAACCAGTCGCGCAGCGCGTCTTCGCCGGTGTGGCCGAAAGGCGGGTTGCCGATGTCGTGCGCGAGGCAGGCCACTTGCACCACCGCGCCGATGTCGTGCGGGGTGTAGCCCTCGGGCAGGATCTGCGCGTGCTGCATCATCATGCCGACGCGGTTGCCCAGGCTGCGGCCGACGCTCGCCACCTCGACGCTGTGCGTCAGGCGGTTATGCGTGTGGTCGTGGCGCGCCAGCGGATGCACCTGGGTCTTGCGACCCAGGCGGCGGAAGGCGCTGGAAAACACCACGCGGTCATGGTCGATATGAAAATCGGTGCGCAAGCCCGGGCTGCCTTCCTCGGTGGCCGGGGTGCGGGTTTCCTTGACCGTGCCCTGGCTCACCTTGAAGCGGCGAGTGGAGAGCAGGCGTTGCCATTCCATGCGTTCTAACTGGGACATGAGCGACTGTTATCGAGCGTAATGAACCGATGATAGCAGTTTGACGCCGGTTGTGAACCGCATGCGGATTAGTGGTGGTGCGAAGGGGTGGTCTTGTAGCCGATCAGGCCGCCGACCGCGGCACCGCCAACCACAGCCAAGGGGTCGCCGTCGGTGAGAATAGAGCCGGCGATAGCACCCGCGCCCGCGCCGATGGCGGTGTTGCGTTGCTTATGCGTCATGCTGGCGCAGCCGGTGGCGGTGGCCGTCAGCGCGACGATGCTGACCGCGATGGCTAGTCGCTTGATTTCCATGCGTAAACCTCGTTCAAGAAGATAACAAACTGTTAAGTTTGATGAGGTTTGTGTAGGAAAGTTCCGAGGTGGTGTCGTTGGTGGCGGTTGTGGCGCACTGCCTGCGGCTAGTGCGCCCTACGCGAGGGTGTTTCCATCGGTGTAGGGCGCAATCGCCGCGCGTTGCGCGGCATTGCGCCAAGCAAGGCGACATACGTCAGTTATTCGGCCGGGAATTGGTCGAAATGGTGCAGCAAGCGGTTGGGCAGCCAGTCGAGCCGGCCCGGGAAGCGGCCGGTGACGAAGCCGACGTGGCCGCCGTGCTGTGGGAATTCCAATTCGACGCACGGGCCGGCCTGGCTGTGGTCGGGTAGCGCGCTGGCCGGCAGGAACGGGTCGTTCTTGGCGTTGAGCACCAGGGTTGGAATAGCGATGCGGTGCAGCCGCTGTTTGCTGCTGGCTTCGCGCCAATAGTCGCGCGCGCTGCCGAAGCCGTGCATCGGCGCGGTCACCCAATGATCGAACTCGGCGAAGGTGCGCGCGCGCCGCACCGTGTCCACGGCGAAGAGGTGCGGGTGGTGGCGCAGCTGGTTGAGCGCCTTGGTTTTGAGCGTGCTCATGAACATGCGCGTATAGACGTGCTTGCCGAAGCCGCGGTCGAGCCGGGTGCTGGCGGCAGTCAAGTCGAGCGGCACCGAGATGGCGGCGGCGGCGCGCGGCGCGGCCGTTGCGCCATCCTCGGCCAGGTAATTGAGCAGCATGCTGCCGCCGAGCGACACGCCGGCGGCGTAGAGGCAGGGGTGGCGTTCGGCCAGCCGTTGCAGAATCCAGCGGATTTCGGCGGCGTCACCAGCGTGATAGGCGCGCGGCAGCAGGTTGTCCACGCCGCCGCAGCCGCGAAAGTGCGGCACCACGCCATGCCAGCCGCGCCGGGCCACCGCGTGCATCAGCGCGCGGGCGTAGTGGCTGTCGCTCGATCCTTCCAGGCCGTGAAACAGCACCACCAGCGGCGCGCCGTCCTGGCCGTCGACAAAATCCAGCGCGATTTCGCCGCCGTCGGGCGTGGGCCACAGCTCGCGCCGGTAAGCCGGCCGAGGCGGGCGCAGCATCAGCGCGGGCCAGATGGTTTGGGCGTGGCCGCCCGGCAGCCAGTGTGGCGCGGTGTAGCTCATTGGGCCGATTTGGGGCGGAAGGCCTTGATCACCGCCGGGTCGGTTTCGGCGCGTGGGCCGCCGATCAGCTCCAGGCAGTAGGGCACGGCGGCGAAGATGCCGGAGACCACGGTGTTGCCGTCGGCGTCACGCAGCCCTTCCAGCGTTTCGCGGATGGCCTTGGGCTGGCCGGGCAGGTTCAAGATCAGCGCCTGCTTGCGGATCACGCCGACCTGGCGCGACAAGATGGCGGTGGGCACGAAGCGCAGGCTGATCTGGCGCATCTGCTCGCCGAAGCCGGGCATTTCGCGTTCGGCCACCGCCAGCGTGGCGTCGGGGGTGACGTCGCGCGGCGCCGGGCCGGTGCCGCCGGTGGTCAGCACCAGGTGACAGCCGAGCGTGTCGACCAGCTCGATCAGCGTGGACTCGATCAGCGGCTGTTCGTCGGGAATCAGCCGGGTCTCGACGCTAAACGGGGTGGTCAGCGCCGCCTGGAGCCAATCCTGCAGCGCGGGCAGGCCGCGGTCTTCGTACACGCCGCTGGAGGCGCGGTCGGACACCGATACCAGGCCGATTTTCAATGTCATCGTCAGGCTTCCTCGTTGTTCGCGCCGGGGATGGCCGGGGCGGGGATGATGTCCTTGATCAGTTGGAACAGCAGGCGAAAGCTCTTGGGCGGGCGCGCTTCCAGCTTTTCCTTGCGCGCGTTGCGGACCAGGTTGCGCAGCTGCTGCACGTCGGCGTCCGGGTAAGCGTCGACGAAGTCGGGCAGGGAGGTGTCGTCTTCCAGCAGCCGCTCGCGCCAGCGTTCGATCAGGTGCAGCCAGGCGGTGTGCGCGGCCGATTCGCCCTTGCTCACGGCCAGGTAGGCGCGGATCGGCTCGGGGTCGATATCGCGCATCAGGCGGCCGATGTATTGCTCCTGCCGTTTCTTGGCGCCATGCGAATTAATGCGCTTATATTCAGTAATGGCGCTGAGCAAATCTTCCGGCAGGTCGATCTTTTTCAGCTGGTCGTTGGAAAGCTCAAGCAGTTCGCGGCCGAGATCCTGCAGCGCGTCCATCTGTTTTTTGCGCTGTGTTTTGCTGACGAATTCGTCTTCTGGTCCTTCATTCAGGTGATCGGCCATGGTCGTGTCGGTCTCATCTTTATTCAAGGCTGGTATGATACCGGAAAAGCCCGCGCTGGCGGGTATCCACCCTTACGGCCCTCACACAATTCGATTGCGAAATGATCATGACAGAGAATTCCTTCAGCTACAGCCACGCCGCCCTGGAACAGATTGCTCAACAAGTGTTGGAGCAGGCCAAGCGCCGCGGCGCCACGGCGTCCGAGGTCGACGTGTCCGAGGGGCTGGGGCAGACGGTCAGCGTGCGCCTGGGTGAGGTGGAAACCGTTGAATACAACCAGGATAAGGGTGTCGGCGTCACGGTTTATCTCGGTCAAAAGAAGGGCCATGCCAGCACGTCCGACTTCTCCGAGCGCGCGCTGGCCGATACCGTCGATGCCGCGTTGAGCATCGCCCGCTTTACCGCCGAGGACAATTGTTCCGGTTTGGCCGACCCGGCGGTGCTGGCGGACGAATTCCCCGATCTGGATCTCTATCACCCGTGGTCGCTGTCGATGGACGAGGCGGTGGCGATGACGCGCGAGTGCGAGCAAGCGGCGCGCGCGGTGGATCAGCGCATCAGCAATTCCGAAGGCGGCACACTGTCGCGCCAGATGAGCCATTTCATCTACGCCAATAGCCAAGGGTTCTGCCAAGGCTTCCCCAGCACGCGCTATAGCCTGTCGGCGGCGGTGGTGGCGGAAGAAAACGACGTCATGCAGCGCGATTACTGGTATAGCGCGGCGCGGCACCCGCTGGACCTGGCAAGCCCGGCCGAAGTGGGCCGCCTCGCCGGCGAGCGCACGGTGCGCCGCCTGGGCGCGCGCTCGGTCAAAACCGGGCGCTACCCGGTGATTTTCGAGGCCAACGTGGCCGCCTCGCTCATCGGCCATCTGGCGACCGCGATCAGCGGCGGCAATTTGTACCGCCAGTCGAGCTTCTTGCTGGGCGCGCAGGGCACCGAGGTGTTCTCGCCGGTGGTGACCATCGACGAGGACCCGTTTTTGCTGCGCGGCATGGCCAGCAGCGCCTTCGATAACGAAGGGGTGGAGACGCGCTCGCGCCGCCTGGTCAACGAGGGCGTGCTGACCGGCTACATGCTGAGCAGCTACTCGGCGCGCAAGCTCGACATGAGCACCACCGGCAATGCCGGCGGCGCGCACAACCTGCTGGTGCACAGCACCGGCCAGACGCTGCCGGAACTGCTGCGCGAGATGGGCACGGGGCTGTTGGTCACCGAGCTGCTCGGCCATGGCGTCAATACCGTCACCGGCGACTATTCGCGCGGCGCCGCCGGCTTCTGGGTGGAAAACGGCATGATCGCCTACCCGGTGGAAGAGATCACCGTGGCCGACAATCTGCGCGATCTGTTCCGCCACGTCACGGCCATCGGCACCGACACGCTGGTGCGCGGCACCACCCATATTGGGTCGGTGTTGGTGTCGTCGATGGCGGTGGCCGGACAAGCGTGAGCACGCCCGACTACTGGCTCGGCGCCTGTACGGCGCTAGCGGCCGACGACGCGGTGATGGCGGGGCTGATCCGGCAATTCGACGGTTCGATGCTGCGCACGCGTGGCGAGCCGTTCGAAACCCTGCTGCGCGCCATCGTCGGCCAGCAGATTTCCCTTGCGGCGGCCGACGCCATCTGGGGCCGGCTCTCCGCGCTCGCGCCGCTCAAGGACCCGGTGTCCGTGCTGGCGCTGACGCCCGAGGCGCTGCGCCAGGCCGGGCTGTCGCAGCGTAAGGTGGAGTACACGCGCGATTTGGCGCTGCATTTCGCCGACGGTCATCTGGATGCGGCGCATCTGGCGCGGCTCGACGATGAGGACGTGATCGCCGCGCTCACCGCCGTGCGCGGTATTGGCCGTTGGACGGCAGAGATGTTCTTGATCTTCAATTTGTTGCGGCCAGACGTGTGGCCGGTGGACGATATCGGCCTGCAAAAGGCGGTGGCGCGTTGCTACGGTCACGAGGCGGTGCCGAAGCCGGCCGAGCTCAAACGGCTGGGGGACGTCTGGCGGCCGTGGCGCACGGTCGCCACCTGGTACCTTTGGCGCAGCCTGGACCCGGTGGAGGTGCTGTACTAGGGTTCGATTGCAGGTTTTCGTGCATTGCCTGCGGCGAATGCACGCTACGATGGGGTGGTAGGGCGCGTTCGCGTAGCAACGCGCCACAGGCCGGCGCGATGGCGCCGGCTGGGAGACAAGTTGTTCATTCGATTCCGCAAACAGAAAGCGGGGCGTGGTGGTGACTCAATCAGCAAAAGTCGGCCTGGTGTTGGCTGGCGGTGGCGCGCGCGCCGCGTATCAGGCGGGCGTGATGCTGGCGATTTCGCATATTTTGCCGGATGCGCGCACCAATCCGTTTCCGGTGATCAGCGGCACCTCGGCCGGGGCGATCAACGCCACCGGCCTCGCCTGCGCCGCGCACGACTTCCGCTTGGCGGCGGGGCAGTTGGCGCAACTGTGGCGTCAGATCCGCATCGAGGACGTCTATCAGGCGGACATGCTGTATTTCCTCAAAACCTTCCTGCATTTCGGCGTGTCGATCGCCTCCGCCGGCCGCCTGTGGTCCAACCCCAAGAGTTTTCTCGACAATGCGCCGCTACGCGAATATCTAGGCCGGGTGGTGGCCTTCGACGGCATCGACCACGCCATCGCCTCCGGCTCGCTGCGCGCGCTGGCGTTGACCGCGTCCTGTTTCAATAGCGGGCAGTCGGTGACGTTTTTCGACGGCGCGCCGGAAGTGCAGGCCTGGACGCGCCAGATGCGGGTCGGCGTGCGCGAGAAGATCGGTATCGATCACTTGATGGCGTCGTCGGCGTTGCCGCTGATCTTCCCCGCCACCCGCGTCGGCGACCGCTATTTTTGCGACGGCGCGGTGCGGCAAATGGCGCCGTTGTCGCCGGCGCTGCACCTGGGGGCGCAGAAGCTGTTCGTGGTCGGGCTCGCCGGCAATAAGTCGGCGACGCGCGACGGCGGCTATCCTTCGCCCGCCCAGGTGTTCGGCCATCTGCTCAACAGCATTTTCGCCGACAGTATGGCGAGCGACATGGAGCGGCTGATCCGCGTCAATCACACGGTGTCTTTGCTGAGCGGCCATAGCGACCTGGCGTCGCAAACGCCGCTGCAGCGCGTTGAGGTGTTCCTGATCAACCCCAGCGCGTCGCTGGAGGATATTGCGCGCAAACACGTGCATCTGTTCCCGCCGGTCTTGCGCTTTTTGCTGCACGGCACCGGCGCCACGCGCCGCCGCGGCTTGTCGCTGGCCACCTATTTGTTGTTCGAGCCGGGGTATTGCCGCGAGCTGATCGCGCTGGGCTATCGGGACGTGCTGAAGCAGAAGGAAGCTATTCTAAATTTCCTGGAACTTTAATTCTTTTTCGGTATCCTATTTGGTTTTAATTCGAACGAATTTTGAGGGGGTTTTGTATGGGGCTGCCGGGTCGCCGTGCCGGATTTTTTTTGATTAGCGTCGCGTGTGCCGGCGCCATGGGGTTTGCCTTCTATGCGCAGTACGTGATGGGGTTGGAGCCGTGCCCGCTGTGCATGCTGCAGCGGGTGGGCGTGGTCGCCGCCGGGGTGCTGGCGCTGATCGCCGGGCTCATCAACCCGCGTCGCTGGGGCTTCCGTCTGTGGTCGCTGCTGGTGGCGCTCGCGGCGATGGCGGGGGGCGCGGTGTCGATCCGTCAGTTGTGGCTGCAAAGCTTGCCGCCGGATCAAGTGCCGCAGTGCGGCCCGGGTCTGGATTATCTGCTGCAGACGCTGCCGTTCACGCACGCGATGGAAAAGATTCTGATGGGCAGCGGCGAATGCGCGGTGGTCGACTGGCGTTTCCTGGGCATGGCCATGCCGTTCTGGGTGCTGACGTTCTTCGTGCTGGTCATTCTTTTCGTGTTGTTCCAACAGCGTCCGATGCGCGCGCGCTGATTGAAGGCGGCGTACCGACACCGGCGCGAGCTTGAGTGTTGGCCATGGATGATTTTTTGCAGGGGCTGAACCCCGAGCAATATGGGGCGGTCACCACCACCGAAGGTGCGGTGAGGGTGATCGCCGGCGCGGGCACGGGCAAGACCCGAACGCTGACCGACCGTTATTGCTATCTGGTGTCGACGCTTGGCATCGTCCCGGCCAATATCCTGTGCGTCACCTTCACCAACCGTGCCGCCAACGAGATGAAACGCCGCGTGCGCGCCGCACTCGGCGATCTCGATCTGGGTTACATCTGCACGTTTCATGCATTTTGCGTACAGCTCCTGAAAGAGGACATTCACGTCCTCAATTTTCCGCGTAACTTCGTCATCCTCGACATGGAGGACGTCAAACAGATCGTGCTGAAGATTTTCGCCGATATGGGGCTGACGCTGCGCGACACCACGGTCAAGCGCGTGGTGGACGAGGTGATCGAGGGCAAGAAGCTTTACGCCACCAGCTACATCGACGATATCTACCTGCTCGACAACGAGCGCCTCCGTGCTCGCTTCGCCATGGCGGCCAATCGCGACGAGGAGATTTTTCTGCGCTACCTGTACGAGCAGAAAAAGTGCTTCGGCTGCGACTTCAACGACCTGATCAATTTCGCCACCTACATTCTGGAGCGTTTCGAAGACGTGCGCGAAAAATGGCAGGAGCGCATGCA
The DNA here is from genome assembly GCF_019232825.1 of Paludibacterium sp. Taxonomy (GTDB): domain Bacteria; phylum Pseudomonadota; class Gammaproteobacteria; order Burkholderiales; family Chromobacteriaceae; genus Paludibacterium. The sequence goes on from NZ_JAFAND010000069.1 coordinate 15,708, forward strand.
GTACGTGATGGTGGACGAGTTCCAAGACGTCAGTAAGCGCCAATACAAGCTGGCGCGGCTGTTGGCGGGCAAGCACGGCAATCTGTTCATCGTCGGCGATCCGGATCAGACGATCTATTCCTGGCGTGGCTCGCATATCCGGCTGTTTCTGGATTTCGATAAGGTCTACCCGCAAGCCCAAACCGTCACGCTCAAGACCAATTACCGCTCCACGCCGCAGATTTTGGCGGCGTCCAACGCGTTGATCGAGCACAACGCGGTGCGCTTTCCCAAGACGTTGCAGGCGGTCAGGTCCGCCGGCGCCAAGGTGTTCTACCATCATGCCAAAAGCGAGAAGCAAGAGGCCGAGTGGATCGTGGCGCAGATCGCCGGTTTGCGCGAAGAGGGCGCGGCCTTGGGGCAGGTTGCGGTGCTGTACCGGGCGCATTATCTATCGCGTGCGTTGGAAGAGGCTTTTGTCGCGCACGAGCTGCCGTACAAGATCTACAGCGGCGTGGCGTTCTATAGCCGCAAGGAGATCAAGGACGTCATTTGTTACCTGCGCATGGTGACCGCCGGCGACGATCTGGCGTTTCTGCGTACGGTAAACCTGCCGGCGCGCAAGATCGGCCAGAAAAAGGTCGAGGCGCTCAAAGCCTATGCCGAGAGCGAGCAACTGCCGCTATACCAGGCGCTGAAGGCGCTCCTCGGCACGCCGCTGCTGAGGGGGACGCTGGCCGAGCAGTACGTCGCCGCCATCGAATACGTCCGTGCCGAGCGCGCCGGCATGACGCTTGGCGGCGCTTTGCAGGCGCTGCTGGATAAGAGCGGGTTCGAGGCCTTGCTGCGGCTGCAGGGCGATCAAGAGCGGCTGGACAACGTGGCCGAGCTCAAGCGTGCGGTCGAGGCGATGGGCGAGGATGAAGAGGCGACGCTGGAGGACTTCTTGGAGCGTGTGGCGCTGTTCACCGATCTGGACCAGGAAGGCTCGGCCGACACGGTCAAATTGATGACCGTCCATGCCGCCAAGGGTATGGAGTTTCCCTATGTGTTCGTCTGTGGGCTCAACGAGGGCGTGTTTCCCAGCCGTAAGGTGGTCACGCCGGAAGAGATGGACGAAGAGCGCCGTCTGGCCTACGTGGCGATGACGCGGGCCATGGCGCGGCTGTTTTTGAGCGATGCCGAGGGCGTGGGCAATGATGGCTTGTTCAAGTATCCGTCGCGCTTCATTTTCGATGCCGGCCGCGATAACGTCGATTTCAACGTGCCGCTCGATGCCGCCCTGGCCGAGCGCGGCCGCCGCGCGCCATCGATGCCGTCGCTGTTGTCGGCGCCGCCCGGCTTTCTGCCCGGCGATCGCGTGCGCCATCCGGTGTTTGGCGTTGGCAGCGTCGTCGCGGTGCTGCCGGCCGACGGCTGTTATTCGATCCTGTTCGACGCCATGGCTACCGAGCGCAGTATTCGCTTCGGCGCGCGGCTGGAGAGGGCGGATTGAGGCATTACAAGGGCGCGAGCGCGAGGCGGCTGGATGGCGTCGGGCCACCGCAACGGGTGAGGTCGAATTGCGGGTCGCCGGTCCAGGCGTAATAGATCAATCCCGTGAGCCGGCCCTCGCGCGCCAATTGGCCAAAGCCCGTCATCATGTCTTGCACCACCAGCGCATGCGCGTCGTCTTCGGTGACGGGGCAGGCGCGGCTCATGTAAGTGAACCCCCATTCCGTCACCCAGCAAGGTTTGCCGCCCGGTGTGCAAACCGGGTCGGCCAATGCTCGTAATCGCCGGATGCGGTGGATCGCCGCAGCCGGGTCGCCCGGGTGGTCGCCCCATGGATAGGTATGCAGGTTGTAGGCATCGACCAGCGGGTCGAGCCCATGGGCGCGCATGAAGGCCATGAACGCGCCAACGCTGACGCCATCATAGGGCTTGGGAGTTGGCCATGGGCCTTCTTGCTCGATGTCGACGAGGCTCGTCGGCAGCAGCGGCGTGTGTCTGTTGAGCCGGGACTGATCGCGCGCTTGCTTCAAGACGGTCAAGACTTTCAGGTACTGCAGATAACCCGCGGCCACCTGTCGGCCCTCGGGGTCGTTGGCCAGGTCGGCCAGCCCCAGCACGCGTCCCTCGCCCGGCAGGCGAAAATCCGGGTCGTTGCCGGCCATATTGATCTCGTTTTCCAGCTCCAGGCCGGCCAAGGCGATACCGTGCTGATCCAGCTTGGCCAGCAGGTCTTGAAAATAACGCGCCGACAGCGCCGGATCGAGCGCGGACAGCGGCGGGCCGGGCCACATGCCGGGGAATGTCTTGGGTTGGAAGGGGCGTATCGGCGCGCCTGGCGTATAGAGGCCGTGCAAAATGAGCGCGACCGCGATCTGGTGGTCGTGCGCGCGCTGGATGAAGGTCAGGTTCTTTTCTTCGTCTTGAGCGTACATGCCGAATCGAATCACGCGCACGCCATTGGCTTGCAGTTCGCTCAGCTTCGCTTCTTGTGTCGCGGCGTCGAACTGCAGCGGGTGGACGAAATTGACGCCGCGCACGATGTCTTGGGCGTGGGTGGTGCTGGCGAGGGTGGCTAAGGTCAAGATCAGCGCCGCGAGGCAGTGTCTGCGCCATGGGTGCGTCATTGTGCCGTCCTGGTGTGGTCCAATGGCGAAAGCATAGGACGCGGACTAATGACAAAGCAAATAGGTCAACGTAGAAAAAGCAGGGGAATTACTGATGAGGTTGGCGGAGCGGACGGGACTCGAACCCGCGACCCCCGGCGTGACAGGCCGGTATTCTAACCAACTGAACTACCACTCCGGATTTTGGTGGGCGTTGACGGAGTCGAACCGCCGACATTCTGCTTGTAAGGCAGACGCTCTACCAACTGAGCTAAACGCCCGGAGACAAACTGTTGACTGCGTGGTTGGCGGAGCGGACGGGACTCGAACCCGCGACCCCCGGCGTGACAGGCCGGTATTCTAACCAACTGAACTACCACTCCGAACCTTGGTGGGCGTTGACGGAGTCGAACCGCCGACATTCTGCTTGTAAGGCAGACGCTCTACCAACTGAGCTAAACGCCCGGAAAAACATTTGATTTCCGATCTTGCGATCGTCAACCTAAAATACGATGCACAATCAAGTTGGCGGAGCGGACGGGACTCGAACCCGCGACCCCCGGCGTGACAGGCCGGTATTCTAACCAACTGAACTACCGCTCCAACTTGGTGGGCGTTGACGGAGTCGAACCGCCGACATTCTGCTTGTAAGGCAGACGCTCTACCAACTGAGCTAAACGCCCTTCTAATGCCCGCCAGTGCTTGGCAGGAGGCGAATTAAAACATATGGGAAATATTTGCGCAAGTGGATAAACCAAAAAACTTTATCCAATTTGGCCGATTCCCTAGGGTCTGTCCGCCAACCTTTGCAGCTGCGGCCGGCAGACGCCGGTCCCGAAGGGCTGGGCTGATAAACAGCCATCTGCGTCGTTGGGCGGCTTGGCCTTAGAATGACTAAGGCCTGCGCCACCCGCCTAGCATCTGGCTGTTTATCAGCCCAGCGCAGTTCACAAAAGGTTGGCAGACAGACCCTAATCCAAATGGGAAGTGCGGCTATTGTCAGACAGAAAAGATGACGAGCTAAACCAGCCTCATGTATTATCTGCCGATTCCCCTTAAGCGGACGATGTAACGAATGAAACCGACCTTTCTCGATTTTGAGCAACCGATCGCCGAGCTCGAGAACAAGATTGAAGAACTGCGTTTTGTTCAGGACGATTCCGTGCTGGACATCTCCGAAGAAATCGCGCGCCTGCAGAAAAAAAGCCAGGAGCTGACCAAGACGTTGTATAGCAAGTTGACGCCGTGGCAGATCTCGCAAGTGGCGCGTCATCCGCTGCGTCCGTACACGCTCGATTATATTGGCGCCTTGTTTACCGACTTCACCGAATTGCATGGCGACCGCGCGTTCGCCGACGATCCGGCGATCGTTGGCGGCATGGCGCGTTTCAACGGCCAGTCGGTGATGATCATCGGTCAGCAGAAGGGCCGCGACACCAAAGAAAAGCTGTATCGCAACTTCGGCATGCCGCGTCCGGAAGGCTATCGCAAGGCGTTGCGCCTGATGAAGCTGGCCGAAAAATTCGGTATGCCGATCATCACCTTCGTCGACACCCCGGGGGCATACCCGGGCATCGACGCCGAAGAGCGCGGCCAGAGCGAGGCCATCGGCCGCAATTTGTACGAAATGTCCAAGCTGCGCGTGCCGATCATCTCGACCGTGATCGGCGAAGGCGGTTCGGGCGGCGCGTTGGCCATCGCGATCTGCGACTACCTGAACATGCTGCAGTACTCCACCTACTCTGTGATCTCGCCGGAAGGCTGCGCGTCGATTCTGTGGAAGACCGCCGAGCGCGCGTCCGAAGCGGCCGAGGCGCTGGGCATTACCGCTCACCGTCTGAAGACGCTCGGCCTGGTTGACCGCGTGATCAACGAACCGCTGGGCGGCGCGCACCGCGACCATGCTCAAACCATGAGCAGCATGAAGCGTGCGTTGATCGAGCAATTGAGGGATTTGAACGGGCGAGGCGCCGACGACCTGATCAAGACCCGCTTTGACCGTTTGATGAGTTATGGCCGTTTCAAGGAAGAAGCCGCTTGATCCGTTTGCGGCATTGCTAGCGTATTGGCCAGCAGAGCTGGCCGATGGCGCGGCAATCGAGGTGGGTTTGTCGGGCGGACTGGATTCGATGGTCCTGCTCGATTTGTTATGGCGCTGTCGCGAGCAGCGCCATTTTCACTTGTGCGCCGTGCACGTCCATCACGGTTTGAGTCCCCATGCCGACGAGTGGGTCGCGCATTGCCGCGCGGCATGCCAGGCGCGCGATATCCCCTTGCGCGTCGAGCGGGTCAGCGTGCGCCCCGAGGGCGGCGAAAGTCTGGAGGCCGTGGCGCGCGAGGCGCGCTACCAGGTTTACCGGCAGTCGACCGCGGCGGCGGTGGCGCTGGCCCATCATCGCGATGACCAGGCCGAAACGGTGCTATTGCAGCTGCTGCGTGGCGGCGGCCCGCACGCGCTGGCCGCCATGCCGGCGTTGCGCCGGCTCGATGCGCGCTGGCTGTGGCGGCCGCTGCTGTCCTGGTCGCGGCGCGAGCTGGCGGAGTATGCCGCCGCGCGGGCGCTGACCTGGGTCGACGACGAGAGTAATGCCGATACCCGCTGGCGGCGCAATCTGCTGCGGCACGACATCTTGCCGTTGATCGAAACCGCCGTGCCGGATTATCGCCAACACCTGCAGCGCAGCGCGCAGATGATGGCGCAGGCGGCGCAGATTCTCGACGAAGTGGCCGATCAAGACCTCGATGCCTGCTTGCAGCAATCGCGGCTGTTGTTGTCGCGTCTGGGGGTGTTAAGTCCGCCACGCCAACGGCAGTTGCTGGCGCGGTGGCTCAAACGGCTGGCGGCGGGCGAGGTCGGCCCCGACGCGCTGGAGGATTTCCGCCGCCAGTTGTTTGCCGCCGGTCCGGACCGCAATCCGCGCTTGAGCGCGGCCACGGTGGATTTGTTCCGCTACCGCGATTTGGTCTGGGCCGTGCCGCGCCAGACCGCGCCGTTGCCGGCGCTGCAGCCATTGGGCGAGGTCATGGCCGCGGGCGACATGGCGTTTGCCGGCGGGCGGTTGACGCTGGTGCCGCACGAGCAGGGCATTGCCCGGGCGCTGTTGGCGGCCGGCGCCACGTTGCGCCCGCGCGATGGCGGCGAGCGGCTGCGGCTAACGGTGGGACGCAAACCGGTCAAAACGCTGTTGCAGGAGGCGGGCATCCCGCCGGTGCTGCGTCAGCGCTGGCCGCTACTGTATCTGGCCGATGGCCGGCTGGCGGCGGTGCCGTCGGTGGCGGTGGCGGCGGATTGCCGAGGGCCGGACGGCGTCTGGCCCTTGTGGCTGCCGCAATAAAAAACGCCCTGCTGATGCAGGGCGTTCTGTTTGAAGCGCGTACCGCTTAGTTGCGGTTGTTGCCGCTCACCGCGATCAAGATCTGCAACAGGCTGGTGAACAGGTTGTAGATCGACACGTAGATGGTCAGCGCGGCCGAGATGTAGCTGGTTTCGCCACCGGCGACCACTTGCTTGACCTGATACATGATGATCAGCGCGCTAAACAGTGCGAAGCCCGCGGCGATCACCAGTTGGAACATCGGGATGCGCAGGAAGATGTTGGCGATCATCGCCACCATCAGCACGATGAAGCCCGCGCTGAGGAAGCTGCCGACGCCGGACAAGTCACGCTTGGTGGTGGCGCCGATGGTGGCCATCACCAGGAAGATCAGCGAGGTGGCGCCGCCGGCGACCATGATCAGGCCCGGGCCGTTTTGCAGGCGCAGCGCCACTTGCAACAACGGGCCAAGCAGAATGCCCATCAAGAAGGTGAAGGCGAACATCAGGTAAGCGCCAACCGGCGAATAGCGGTTCTTCTCGATGGCGAACATCAGGCCGTACAGACCGGCCAGCATCAGCAGCATGCCCATGATCGGGCTCGTGCGCAGGAACATGAAGCTCAGGTTCGTGCCGATCAGCGCGCCGATCACGGTGGGAATCAGGGAAAGGCCGAGTAGAGCGTAGGTGTTGCGCAGAACCTTTTGGCGTGCGTCGCCCAAGGTAGCGCTATATGCCGTCTGAAGGTTCGGTTGCATATGGATTTCTCCCGTAAGTTATAAATTGCGGACTGCATGTGCAGAAAGACATATGGCAGCCAAATTAGTTTCTTTCAAGAGCGAAGTGCGCCGGGTTGCCGCGAAGGTGGGCTTCAGGTAGTATTGCCGTCCTTGATCGAAGCGAAGCAATATTAGTCGCTTTGATTGTGTTTGGCGAGCGTGGCGGAATTGGTAGACGCACTGGATTTAGGTTCCAGCGCCGCAAGGCGTGAGAGTTCGAGTCTCTCCGCTCGCACCATCATCGATGACCCTCCTTTCAGTTCGTCGTCTTCATTTGCTATAGCGTATTGTGAACCATTACGCGATGGCGCCATGAACAAGACGACACGACGTATTCTCCCATTACTGGCCTCGACCTTGCTCGCGGGCTGCCAAACCACCAACTACGCCGAACAAGCCAGTGCTGCCCAAGCCGCGGGTGACTATCGTCAGGCGGCGGCACTGTGGGTGAAAGACGGCGAGTCCTCGTCGCCGGGCGCCAGTTTGTCCTATCTGCTGGCCGAGCAGCTCTACCGCGATAAGTTGGATGATCCCGCGCAGGCGGCCGTCTATGCGGGCAAAGCGTATTACCTGTCGCCATGGAGCCCTGGCGCGGCGCGAAAAGTCTATCTCCAGGCCTTGCGGCAACAAAATCAATCGGATGCCGAGGCACGGGTGCAGCGCTTCGATGGGCTGTACGGCAAATATTTTGGCCGTGCCCCGGTGCCTTTTCCCACTGCCCATAATCTGTTGGCGCAAAAGTCCTTCGATCCGGACCACATGCTGATGAATCGTGCCTGCGGCAAGCCTCCGGCCCAGGTGTCGTATGGCGGGGATGGGCGTTCCTGGGAATTGTGCGTGTATCAAGCGAATCTCGCCCGCTTGGGCGCGTTTCGAGGCGCGGTGATTGCCGCCGGCCTGCCGGAATATCAACCGGCGCTGGACCAGGCGCTGGCCGAGGGACGCGATCTGTTGGCATTGACGCAAAAACAGCCGGACGAGCCCGCGCCGGCGGGCGAGAGCGTCGACGTGGTCGGAGCTATCGGCAAGCTGCTGCAGGGAGTGGGCGCGGGCACCGGCGGCCAGAATGGCGCGGCCATGCAGGTGGCCGGCGAGACGATGACCGGCGGGCAGCCGGTCATGCCGGATATGTCGGCGACGCCGGCCGCGGCCGCGGCGGATGCGCCTTCTCCCGCCGCCCCGTCGGCCAAGGCGGCCTCCAATCAGCAGTTATATAACGCCGCGCTGGCAAAAGAGGAAAGCCAGGTTCAGCAACAACAGCAAGCGATCCAGCAGGCGCAAACGCAACGCCGCGCCTTTGCCACGCAGTGCCTGCATGTCGATAAGAATTGGCTCGATACGGTGGGCTATCAGCATGCGGTGATCTCGAATGGCTGCCAGGACGACGTCTGGGCTTACTACACCGATAGTCACGGCGCCGGCGAGGGCGGGGTGGTGAAGTCCGGCGATAGGCGGGAATTCGTGTTCAAGAACCGTGGGTTCGGCTGGATGACGCAGCTGAAGGGCTGCATCCTGAAATACGATATCGGGCGGCAGTGTGCCGGTAAGCTGGACGGCTTGGGTGCGTATTAGGGGCGTAGCGTGATCGGCTGGTATCCGCCAAGGCCTTGCGGTGTATGCGACTGCAGCAGGTCGGCCAGTGTGAACTGATCCAGATGGTTCAAAAACAGCCGGTTGGCCTCGTGTAAAACCCCCATGAGCTTGCAAGCGCCGAACAGCTTGCAATCCCCTTCGTAGTGATCCTTCAGGCATTCGACGATGCTGAGCGTCTCCTCGGTGTCGCGCACCACCGCGCCCACGTTGATCTCTTGCGGCGCGCGCGCCAGGCGCATGCCGCCGCCTTTGCCGCGCAAGGTGACGATATAGCCGCGCTTGCCCAGGTGATGGACCACTTTCATCAAGTGCCCCTCGGACAGTGCGTATTCCAGTGCGATTTCGTGGATCGTCGCCAGCTCGTCGCCCTTATGGGCCAGATAGATCAACACGCGCAGGGCGTAATCGGTAAAACGGTTGAGCTGCATGATGGTTCCATCGAAACGCCTTGAAGATATAATGATTATATATCTTATTTGGCGATATCAGTGAACGGCGGCCTCATTGCTGAGGCCGCCCGTTCATTACATTTCTTGCGGTACCGCGGCGCGGGAGGCGCGTCGGCCGATCAGCCGCAGCGCGAACCAGCCGAGGTAGCACACGCCCACGGCGAACACGATGTCACCCGGCACGCGCAGCCAGACCAGATCCTGCATTAGCGGCGAGTGGATGACTTCGGGCGAGCGGGCATACCACAGGCCGCGGCTGACGCAGGCCCAGGCTTGGTAGATGCCGGAGGGCAGGATGGAGAAGAACACCATCATGAATAGCCCGATGTTGAGCATCCAGAAGCTCGGCTTCAGCCACTTGTCTTCCCAGTTCTCGCGCGCCGTCATGCCGCGCAGGCAGAACAGCATCAAGCCGATGCCGAGCATGCCGTAGACGCCGAACAGGGCGGCATGGCCGTGCGCCGGGGTCATGTTGAGGCCCTGCACGTAGTAGAGCGAGATCGGCGGGTTGATCGAGAAGCCGAGCAAACCGGCGCCCACGGTGTTCCAGACGCCCACGGCGACGAAGCACAGGATCGACCACTTGTAGTTTTCCACCCAAGGCGCGGCGCGCGTCTGGCGATAGGTATGCCAGCCTTCCAGGCCCACGAGCGCGAGCGGCACCACTTCGAAGGCGGAGAAGACCGCGCCGACGGCGATCACCGCGGTGGTCGCGCCGGTGAAGTACAGGTGGTGCAGCGTGCCCAGGATGCCGCCGAACAGGAACACGATGGTTTCCATCACGATGGCGCGGTTGGCGCTTTCGATGCGGATCAGGCCGAGGCGGGAGAAGATCAGCGCGATCACCGCGGTGGCGAAGACCTCAAAGAAGCCTTCCACCCACAGGTGCACCAGCCACCAGCGCCAGTATTCGATCATCGAGTAGTGGGTGTGTTGCCCCCAGGCCAGCGACGACGCGTAGAACAGGCCGATACAGGTGGCCGACAGGAACACCATGGCGATCAGGCCGCGGCCTTCGGTCTGGCGGTTTTTCAGCGCCGGCATCAGCGCGCGGCCCATCAGGAACAGCCAGAACAGCAAGCCGACGAACAGCAGAATCTGCCACATACGGCCCATGCTGGTATAAGCCAGGCCCTGATTGCCGATCCAGAAGCTGAAGTTGGTGCCCAGATGTTGCAGCGAGCCGAGCCAGCCCATGGCGGTGGAGCCGACGACGATGAAAATCAGCGCCCAGAACAGCAGGTCGACGCCGAGTTTTTGCAGCTTGGGTTCATAACCCGACAGCACGGGGGAGATGTAGAGGCCGGTAGCGAGCCAGGCGGTGGCGATCCACAGCACGCCCAGCTGGGTGTGGATGGTGCGGCTGACGACCCAAGGCAATACTTCCGCCAGCGGGATGCCGAAGAAGCTATGTCCTTCGACGGTATAGTGCGCGGTGACGGCGCCCATGCCGACCTGGACCAGCAACAGTCCGATGACGACATAGAAGTACTTCATCGTGGCGCGCATCGACGGAGTGGGGCGGAGGTTGAACAGCGGGTCCTTGGCCGGCGTGGCGATGTGCTCACTCTCGCTTTCGCCGCGCGCGGAGTGGTACCAGATCATGCCGGCGATACCGGCGATCAGCAGCACCACGCTGGCGATCGACCACAGGCCGTTGGCGGCGGTGGGCGTGTTGCCGACCAGCGGTTCATGCGGCCAGTTGTTGGTGTAGGTTTTGTCGGTTTCGCCCGGACGATCGGTGGTGGCCGACCAGGCGGACCAGAAGTAGAACGATGCCAGCGCTTCACGGTCGTTGGCGGCGGGTACGGCATTGGCGGTCATCGCGTATTGATCGCGCAAGGTATCGAAGGCGGGGTCGGCGCTATACAGGCCTTCATAATGCGCGGCGATCTGCGCCACGGCTTGTGCGCGTTCGGCGCTGATCGTGATGCGGCCGCTTTGCGGATCATAGGTGTTCTTGCGCATCGCTTGACGTAGCCGGCCGTCGAGCAGGCTCTGATGGTCGGCGTCGAGCGCCTGGTAGGGCTGGCCATAGGCCTGGCGCGCCCAGATGTCGCGCAACGCCAGCGCTTCGCGGTGCAGCCAGTCGGCCGACCAGTCCGGCGCGACATAGCTGCCATGTCCCCAAACGGTGCCGACTTGCTGGCCGCCCGAGGCGAGCCATACTTGCTGGCCGCGTTGAATCTGCTCGCCGGTGAAGATCACCTTGCCGCCGGCGTCGACCACGGCGGTGGGAATCGGCGGCGCCGCCAAATAGATCTCCTTGCCGAGATACAGCAGGACCGAGAAGGACAGCAGGCAGATCACCGCCAGCCATCCCCATAAACGACGTGTTGACTTCATGGCTTTTTCCTCTGGGTGGGACATAAGATATATGTAACATACATCTTAATAAGATGCATATAAAATATATGTTAAAATCGGAACCCTTGATTCGAATCAAGCCGTCTTGCGTGTGGCTCTATAAGATATATAAAAAATATTTCTTATAAGGAGTCACCATGTATTTCCCCGAATTTTTTGCCCGCATTCCCGCCATCCATTTGGTCGACCCGCTGGCGGCCATGCTCGGCGCGGCCCAGGGCGGCATGCTGGAGTACCGTTACGAAGACGCGGTCAAGCTGGCCGGCCATTCCTGCCCGACGGTGGCCTCCGCCTATTGGCTGACCCACTTGGCGCTGCAACAGCTGTATCCGCAGGCGCTGCCCGTGCGCGGCGGCGTGCGCGTGATGCTGGCGGAAAACCGGACCACGGGCGTGACCGGCGTGATCGCGCAGGTGGTGACGTTGCTGACCGGCGCGGCGGACGAGGGCGGGTTCAAGGGGCTGGGCGGGCAATTCAGGCGTCAGGGGCTGTTGTCCTTTGCCGAGGAACAGCCGTTGGCGTTGCGGTTTACTCGGCTCGATACCGGCGCCAGCGTCGATGCCGAGGCCGATGTGGCCCGCGTGCCGCAGGTTCCGGAAGCGTCATCGTTGTTGGCGCATTGTTTGGCCGGCGAGGCCGGCGAGGATGAGCGCCTCGCCTTCGGCCGTTTGTGGCAAGATCGCGTGGCGAAGCTGCTGCTTGAGCATGGCGACGATCCGGCGGTGTTCATCGTGCGGCCGGCGGCTTAACCGGAAACGGAACTATGGATTACTTCATCGTCAAGGATGTGCACATGACCTGCGCGGCGCTGAGCATCGGTCTGTTCGCGTTGCGCGGCGGCTTGCAGCTGGCCGGCGTGGCGTGGCGGCGCTCGATGCTGCTGCGCATCGCGCCGCACGTGATCGACACCACGCTGCTGACGGCCGCGCTGTGGCTGATCAGCCAACTGCACCAATATCCGTTCGTCGACGGCTGGCTGACCGCCAAATTCGTCGCGCTGGTGGCGTACGTGTTGCTGGGAAAGTTGGCGCTGCGGCAAGGACAGCCCGCCC
>NZ_JAFAND010000147.1 GCF_019232825.1 Paludibacterium sp.
CCTCTGAACAAGTTATTTACCGCCAGGCGCCGCCCCGAAGGGTTTGGCCAACAAGCGGCCGCCTGACGGCGTTGCGCTCCTTGGCATCGCAGAATGACTGCGACCTGCGTCGCGCGCCTTGCATTCGGCCTGTTGTTGACCAAACGCGGCGGCAAATAACTTGTTCAGAGGGTCCTTAAGTATTCGTCGCCAGCAGAAAATGCGCGCGCGCCACGGCCACCGGCTTGTCCGGGCTATCCTGCCAAGCCTCGATCAGCACATGCGCCACGCGCTTGCCCTGCTTGGTGATTTCGCAACGGGCGTACAGCGTTTGCGGACGCCCGGGGCGCAAGTAATCGAGCGAGAAGTCGACGATCTTCGGCAGATCCACCGACTCGCGATTCCACATCAGATGAATCAACGCGGCATTTTCCATGAAGCCGCCGATCAGGCCGCCGTGCAATGCCGGCAGCGCGGTATTGCCGACGTTACGCTCGGCATAGGGCAGCGTGAACAATAGCGCGCCCTCATCGTCTTGCTCGGTGAATTCGACGCCCATCAGCCGGGCATACGGAATCGCCTCGATAATTTCACGATAGTTCTTTTCGTCGCGCAGACGATTGAAACGCTGGGCGAACTCGCTCATTGATTCGCTCCCCCGACCATCGGAACAGGGCTCGATTCGCGCATGAACGTCGCCACGCCATGCGCGATCGGCTGATCGATACTGTCGTGAAAGCACACCGCCCGGGTAAAAGCGACTTGGCTCGCCAGCCGGTAGCACTCGGCCGTGCAGTAGATCGGCCGCCCCGGCGTCGCCGCCTTCAGGTAGTCGATCCGCAGGTCCAACGTGGCGATGGTTTCAAAATCAGGCAGCTGCGCGGCCACCGACACGGCACTACAGGTATCCACCAGCGAGGTGATAACGCCGCCGTGCAGCACGCCGCTGACCGGATTGCCGACCAGGTCGTCGCGCCAATCGATCGCCAGCGTCGGTTTACGCCCGGCGGTGCCGACGTAGCGCATGCCCAAGGTCGCCGCGTGCGGCAACGACACGAAGAGCTTGCTCAACACGTCGAGCACTTGGGGGTTGGCCGGCGCCGGCGCCTGGCTCATGCCTCTTCTCCGGTGGCGAAGTCCTCGTCCGCCTCGCCCTCGTCGACGGAATCGCTCTCAGCCACTTTTTCCAGGCCAATCAGCTTTTCGCCCTCGTCGAGGTTGATCAGCCGCACGCCTTGCGCGGCGCGGCCCGTTTCGCGGATCTCCGCCACGCGGGTGCGGATCAGCACGCCGCCGGTGGTGATAAGCATCACCTCGTCGTTTTCCACCACCAGGGTGGCCGCCACCAGCGCGCCGTTGCGCTCGGAGGTGTCGATGGCGATGACGCCTTGCGTGCCACGATGGCTCTTGCGGTAGTCGGCGATCGGCGTGCGTTTGCCGTAGCCGTTTTCGGTCGCGGTCAGCACTTGATCGGTCTCGCTATCGGAGACCAAGAGCGAAATCACACTCTCGCCCTCGGGCAGGTCCATGCCGCGCACGCCGCGCGCGGTGCGCCCCATCGGACGCACGTCGCTCTCGGCGAAGCGCACGGCCTTGCCATGGCTGGAGAACAGCATGACCTCATGCTCGCCGGCGGTCAGCGCCACGCCGATCAGCTTGTCGCCTTCGTCCAGGTCGAGCGCGATGATGCCGGCCGAACGCGGGCGGGAGAAACTCGACAGGCCGGTCTTCTTGACCGTGCCGCCGGCCGTGCACATGAACACGAAATGATCGTCGGTGAAGGCCTTGACCGGCAGCATGGCATTGATTTTTTCGCCATCCGACAGCGGCAAGACGTTGACGATCGGTTTGCCGCGACTCGCGCGTCCGCCCTGCGGCAGTTCGTACACCTTGATCCAGTAGCAACGGCCGAACGAGGAGAAGCACAACACGTAATCGTGCGTATTGGCGACGAACAGCGTCTCGATGAAGTCGTCGTCCTTGGTGGCGGCGGCCTGCTTGCCGCGTCCGCCGCGACGCTGAGCGCGGTAGTCGTCCATCGGCTGGGTCTTGATGTAGCCCGAGTGCGAAACAGTCACCACCAGGTCCTGCGGCGTAATCAGGTCTTCGATGTTGATGTCGCCGCCGAACGGTTCGATTTCCGAACGGCGCGGGTCGCCGAACTGCGCACGGATCGCGGCGAGCTCTTCGGCGATGATCTGATTGATGCGTTCCGGTTTTGCCAGGATGTCGATCAGATCCAGAATCACCGCCATGATTTCCTGATATTCGGCGACGATCTTATCCTGCTCCAAGCCGGTCAGCCGTTGCAGACGCAGATCGAGGATGGCCTGGGCCTGCGTTTCCGACAGCTGGTAGCCTTGGTCGGTCAGACCGGTTTCCACGCCTTCCGGGCGCGCCATGGCCGGATCGACGCGCGAGAGCATGTCTTCGACGAGCTGGGAGCGCCACGTGCGGCTCATCAGCCCGGCCTTGGCCACTTGCGGGTTTTCCGATGCCTTGATCAGCGCGATGATCTCGTCGACATTCGACAAGGCGACCGCCAGCCCTTCGAGGATATGGCCGCGTTCGCGCGCTTTGCGCAGTTCGAAAATGGTGCGCCGGGTGACGACTTCGCGGCGATGGCGCAAGAACTCTTCCAGCACTTGCTTCAGATTCAACAGCCGCGGCTGGCCATCGACCAGCGCCACCATGTTGATGCCGAAGCTGTCTTGCAGCTGGGTCATCTTGTACAAATGATTGAGCACCACCTCGGGCATTTCGCCGCGCTTGAGCTCGATCACCATGCGCATGCCCGACTTGTCGGACTCGTCGCGCAAATCGGAAATGCCCTCGATTTGCTTGTCGCGCACCAATTCGCCGATGCGCTCCAGCAGGCGCGCTTTGTTCACCTGATACGGCAGCTCGTCGACGATGATCGCCTGGCGTTCGCCGCGGCCGATGTCCTCGACGTGTGTGCGCGACCGCATGATGACGCGGCCGCGGCCGGTGCGGTAGGCCTCTTTGACGCCGACCGTGCCGTAAATAATGGCGGCGGTCGGAAAGTCCGGCGCCGGAATGATGTCGATCAGCTCGTCGATGGAGATGTCGCTATTGGCGAGCAATGTCAGACACGCGTCGACCACCTCGCACAAGTTGTGCGGCGGGATATTGGTCGCCATGCCGACAGCGATACCCGAGCTGCCGTTGATCAGCAGATTGGGAATGCGGGCCGGCAGAATCAGCGGCTCGTGTTCCGAGCCGTCGTAGTTGGCGCCGAAGTCGACCGTTTCCTTGTCGATGTCGGCCAGGAGCTCGTGCGCGATACGCGCCATGCGGATTTCGGTGTAACGCATGGCGGCGGCGTTGTCGCCGTCGACCGAACCGAAGTTACCCTGCCCGTCCACCAGCGGATAGCGCAGGCTGAAATCCTGCGCCATGCGCACAATGGTGTCGTAAACGGCCGTGTCGCCGTGAGGGTGATATTTACCGATGACATCGCCAACGATACGGGCCGACTTCTTGTATGCCCGGTTCCAGTCGTTGGACAGTTCGTGCATGGCGAACAGGACGCGCCGGTGAACCGGCTTAAGACCGTCACGCACGTCCGGCAGCGCGCGCCCCACGATCACGCTCATGGCGTAATCGAGATACGAGCGGCGCATTTCCTCTTCCAGGCTGACCGGAATGGTTTCCTTGGCGAAAAGCTGATCTGTCATGGATGAAAGCTTGTCTTTTATTGTTGGCAAACGTTGGCAATTCTACCACGGGCGTAAATTTCACGCATAACGGAGAGAAGTTTACCGTCAAGGCGAATCACGCCATCGGACAGGCACGAGGATAATTACCGCCCCGTACCGAAGTATTTTTGATAGAGCGCCGCATAGGTGCCATCCGCGCGCACCGCAGCCAAACCCGCGTTAATCTTGCCACGCAAGGCTTCCCGCCCTTTTCGCACGGCGAACCCGTAGTGCTCCGGCGCAAAACTTGCCGTATCTTCGACGGTAAAAAACATGCCGTTGGAATGGCGCACAAAGCCGGCCACCACGCCGTTATCCCCGACCAGCGCCTTGACTCTGCCGGCCTTGAGCGCGTCGAAAGCCTCCGTCATGGTTTGGAAACGGACGATATTGGCACTATCGCGGCCCACCAGCCGCTGCAGATCGTCGTCGGCCGTCGTGCCGACCTGCACCGCGACGCGCTCGCCGCGCAAGTCGGCAAACGAGCCGACCTCGTTCGCGCCGTGGGGCACGGCAATCACTTGGCGGGCATCAAAATAAGGATCGGAGAAATCGACCGCCTGGGCCCGGGCGGCATTGATACTGATGCTGGACGCCAAAATGTCGTAACGCCCCTGCGCCAGCGCGCCGAAGATTCCCTCCCACGGCGTATTGACGAAGCGGACGTGAAATCCGGCGTGCGCGGCAACCGCGCGCAGCAAATCCACGTCAAACCCCACAACTTGTTGCCCGACGCCAACAGATTCAAACGGCGGATAACTGGCGTCGCTGCCGACCACGTATTCCGTCCCATCCTCTGCCGCCGCCCCGGAATCGGCTTGCCGGCCGCAACCGGTCAGCGTCGCCGCCAGCAAAATAACGACGAGAAAGAACCCGCCGGGCGAAAGTTTCATAGCCCTCATGCTCCAATTTCTGTGCGGTGCTTTATAATTGAGCGCTTCGATGGCGCGTGACGACATCTTACCCGTCCGCTCATATTATTCACAATGTATAAGATACCCATAGTGGGATATCTCGACACGAGATTCATTGACATGGCTCTGAAATCGCTCCTCACTTCCGTGGCTGCCAGCGTGCTGCTGTGCGCAGCCGGCGCGGCGCTGGCCGAGGACCCCATGCCGGCGGACACGCCGCTGCCCGGCGACGTGCAGGTCAGCCAGCCGGCGCAACCCAGCCATCACAAAACGCACAAGGTTCAAGGCAGCAGCAACCTGGTCACCGTCGAGACCGGCGCCAAGCCCCACGCCAGCCGCAAGCACGGCAACAAGAGCGCGAGCAAGCACCACGCCGCCAAACCGGCGGCGAAGCGCACCGGCAAACACGCCGCCAAGCCGGCAACCCAGCACAAGGGCAAGGCAGCCGCCAAACCGGCAGCCCCGCAAAAGGGCAAGGCAACCGCCAAGCACGCCGCGAGCGCAAAATCCACGACCAAGGCCAAAGCCAAGGCGGCCAAGCATGGGCAGCACCCGCAACCGGCCAAACACAAGGCGGCCAAGAAATCCCGCCACGTCCCAAAGCCGGTTCACAAGAAAAAGTGAGGGCGCCGCGCTTGTCTTAACGCGGCAATTTACGCATAATGGCGCCCTCTCGCCGGTGTAGCTCAGTTGGTAGAGCAGCTGACTTGTAATCAGAAGGTCGGGGGTTCGACT
The DNA here is from genome assembly GCF_019232825.1 of Paludibacterium sp. GTDB lineage: Bacteria > Pseudomonadota > Gammaproteobacteria > Burkholderiales > Chromobacteriaceae > Paludibacterium. The sequence goes on from NZ_JAFAND010000147.1 coordinate 5,348, forward strand.
CCTCTCTCCGGCACCAATACAGACGGGCCTTGCCGCCAGGCAAGGCCCGTCTTCCATTGCGGCGCGAACGCGCTACGAACCTTCCGGCCGCGTCATGCGCGCCGGATCGACCCAGATATCAAACTGTTCCTTGGTTAAAAAGCCGAGCGCCACCCCCGCCTCGCGCAGCGTCTCCCCCTGATGCAGCGCCCGCTTGGCGATTTGCGCCGCCTTGTCGTAACCGATATGGCGGTTGAGCGCCGTCACCAGCATCAAGTTATCGGCCAAATGGCGCGCGATCACCGCGCTGTCGGGTTCGATGCCGGCGGCGCAGTGCGTGTCGAACGCCCGCATGGCATCGGCTAGCAGCGTCAGACTCTCCAGCACGTTGTGCACCATCACCGGTTTATAGACGTTGAGCTGAAAATTGCCCTGGCTGCCGGCAAACGCCACCGCCGCGTCATTGCCGAACACCTGGACGCACACCATCGACAAAGCCTCGCACTGAGTCGGATTCACCTTGCCCGGCATGATCGACGAACCGGGTTCATTCTCGGGAATGCGAATCTCGCCGATCCCGCAGCGCGGGCCGCTGGCCAGCCAGCGCACGTCATTGGCCAGTTTCAGCAAGGCGCCCGCCAAGGTGCGCAGGCTGGCGGAGACATTGACCAGCGCATCGTGCGCGGCGAGCGCAAAAAACTTGTTCTCCGCCGAACGAAACGGGCGCCCGGTCAGCAAGGCGATCTGCTCGGCGCAAGCGGCGCCGAAACGAGGATGCGCGTTGAGTCCGGTTCCGACCGCGGTGCCGCCGATCGCCAGATCGAACAATCCCTCCACGGCGGCCAGGATACCGGCGCGCGCAAAATCGAGCTGTGCCACCCAGCTGCCTATCTCCTGACCCAAGGTAATCGGCGTGGCGTCCTGCAAGTGCGTGCGCCCCGTCTTCACCACGCCGTCATAGGCCGCCGCCTTGTCGGCCAGGGTGCGCCGCAGCGCGTCCAGCGCGGGCAACAAGGTATCGAACACCTCGCCGGCCGCCGCAATGTACATCGCGGTCGGAAACGTGTCATTGGACGACTGGCCGCGATTGACGTGATCGTTCGGATGAACGGGCGCCTTACTGCCAAGCACGCCGCCCAGGCGCTCGATGGCGCGATTGGCGATCACCTCGTTGGCGTTCATATTGGACTGGGTGCCGGAGCCCGTTTGAAACACCACCAACGGAAAATGATCGTTCAGCTTGCCGTCGATCACCTCCTGCGCCGCCTCGGCGATCGGACCGCCCAGTTCGGGCGGCAACTCGCCCAAAGCCATATTGGCCAGCGCGGCCGCCTTCTTCAGCACGCCCAGCGCGCGAATCATCGCGAACGGCCATCGAAAGCGCGCCACGCCGATCGGGAAATGTGCCACCGATCGCTGCGTTTGCGCCCCCCAGTATTTATCCGCAGGAACGGCCACTTCGCCCATCGAATCGGTTTCTTTGCGCACCTTGCTCATCGCTTCCTCCTCGCGACACCGCATGACAATTGATTTTTCAATCTATCACACCGCCCCGCTACCTTCATCCTGGCTAGCGGCAGCACACATAACAAAAACGCATGACTATTTGTCGAAAATCATTGCCTTTTCAGTTTCATTTCATTTAAAACTGTAACAAGACGCTGGATAGGCGAACGGCCGAAAGAGAGGGAGACGATGCTCAGCACTATCCTGACGCATGCCTACGACCGGTTCTACTTTTCCCGCCTGCGCAACACGTTGACCCTGAGGCGCAGCCTGCTGCTCGCCTTGTTCTGTCTCGCTGTCGCGCTCATCGATGATCTCTGGCCCGGCACGCGAAAAGAACTCTTTCCGCCGTGGGTCGACGGCCTCGTGGCCCTGACGGGCATTCTGTTGTTATTGAGCCTGATCCCAGATCTGATCGGCTATCGTGCCTCGATGCTGAACCTGATTCCCTGCGGCCGCGGGCGATGGGAAATCCGCTTGGCGCTGATCCCTTTTCTGCGCGCGCGCTCGATGGCGCAACTGGAGAGCAACTATCTCGAACTGGAGGTTTTCACTCTGCTGCGCCACGCCTACGCGCTGCGCGCGGTCGGCACCATTACCATGGCGAGCTATCTCTTTACCCGCAAAGAGCGCCGCGCGGCCTGCGCCAACGACATTCAAGCTTATTTCATCGGCTGGCAGGCCCACGGGCAAGAAAATCTCAGCCGGTTACCTGGCTGGCAAGCCTTCTTGATCAACCGGCTGATCCACGCGCGCAGCCGCGGCGATGGCAAATCACGCCCATCGGTCGAAATGGGCCCGGTCCACGGCATCGTCATCCAATGCCGGCCGGACACATTTCTATAACCAGAGCCGCGCTTGCCGCATGTGCGCGCTTCGGGTAAAACCCGATCATGGCAAATAACGGTTTTCAACAAGGGGAAATAATGGATTTTGAGCACATCGTGGAAGCCGGAGAGATCACCCCGGCGTCGCCGTTGCATAACGTGGCGCTGGCCACCTACATTCTGTTCGGTCTCGGGCTGTTCTTCCCGGTTTGCACGCTCATCGGTCTAATCGTCGCTTACGTCAAACGCGCCGACGCCGCCGGCAGCGGTTACGCCACGCACTTCACCTGGCTTATCCGCACGTTTTGGATCACGCTAGGCATCGCCGTCGTCGGCTTCATCACCCTGCTCGTCGGCATCGGCGCGTTGATTCTGGTCGCCGTTTGGATCTGGCACGTCTACCGCCTGGTGGCCGGCTTTCTCAAATTCAACGACCGGCTGCCGATCGACCGGCCGACGCGTTTTATCTGACCTGCGGGCTCAAAATCCCAAATCGTCGAGAAACTTGTCGACTTCGGCTTGCGAGGACAGCGCCTGCTGGCCCGCGATATCGGAAGGCATGGCCGGTCCGTTGAGCAAACCGTCCGCCTTCTTTTTTCCACCCGTCGCGGGTTGCGTTTGCTGCAATAGCGTCAAGAGTTCGGACTCCATCTTGCCCGCCACCTCGACCACACGCTTGATCACCTGCCCAGTCAGGTCCTGAAACTCTTGCGCCATGACGATTTCCATCAGATGCGCCTTGTGCGTTTCGCTTTCCTGCTCGCTGCGTTGCAGAAAATCACGCGTCTCTTGCAGCGTGCGGCGATAGTCGCTCGTATCGCGCCGCATGCCGGACACGCGCGCCCAACTCGCCAATAAGGTTTGCGCCTCGCTCTGGCGCCGGTCCAGAAGCGGCGTCATGGCATCGACCGCATTGAGCACGCGCGACACCGCCTGCTCGGTCATCGACAGCACGTACGCCAAACGCTCGCGCGCATCGGGCATCGCTTCCACCGCGCGCGTCAACTCGCCATCGCCACCAATACCCTGCAACGTGGCATGCAAGGTACGTGTCATCTGCCCCAACTGCTGAAACACAGCCTGCTGTTGCTGCTTTTGAGTGGTCATTTCGACTCCGCTGTCTTGGCCGATAATCGTTACAGCATATTATATATTGATAATGTTTAAACCATTTCGGACTTAGCGCAAGCAAAGTCCAGACAATTTAGCGCGCCACCCCCAGGATAGTTGACAAGTACGTGAACTATTTTGCAGTGCGACAATCTTATCTAAGCCAGAAGGGTTTTTTAATCCATTTAATTAGAGATTGCCGCGACCAACCGGCCGCATAAGTACAAGGAGCGCCAGATGCAAAAGAATACCGCTTTGCTGACCCTATTCCGTCCGCCCCGCCGCAAACCCAAAAAAGCGCGCCTGGTGGTGTTTAGCGAGCCACGCACTGCCCTCTGAGCCCCAAGCCGCCCGCCAGGCGGCTTTTATTACGCCAAATAGAGGCGAGTCATTTGTCATAGCCACAATTTCGCCTTATCCTGAGCCATTCAGGAGACTTCAGCATGAACTTCAGTATCAGGCTCAGCGGGCAACAGGAGTCGGACACCTGGCTGCACCATACGCGGCTGGCCTTGGTATGCGAAGGCGGCGGCCAGCGCGGCATCTTTACCGCCGGCATTCTCGACACCTTTCTTGAGCAGGATTTCTTTCCGTTTCGCACGCTGGTCGGCACCTCTGCCGGCGCACAGAATCTGTCCGCCTACGCCAGCGGCAGCCGCGGCTACGCGCGGCGCATCATCATGCGCTACACCACGCAAAAACCCTTTTTCGATCCGCTGCGCTTCGCGCGCGGCGGGCATCTGATCGACCTCGACTGGCTGTTCGACACCACCGGCGAGTCTTTTCCGTTGGATGTCGAACGCGCCGCGCGCCGCTTGCAAGGACGCGACCTGCGCGTCGTCGCTTGCCGCAGCGACACACTGCAAGCCGATTACCTCCCATTCACCCCCGCGCAGTGGGCGACGACCGTGAAGGCCTCCAGCGCCATACCCATGTTTTATCGCGGCGGCGTCACCATCGGCGACGTCACCTACTGGGATGGCGGCGTGAGCGATCCGCTGCCGCTGCGCGCCGCCCATCAATGGGGGGCGGACTGTATTGTCGTGATCCGCACCCTGCCCGCCAGCTATGCCGTCAAACCGCTCAAATTACCGCCACGCTTGATGAAGGGGCGGCTCAGCAATATGGCCGCCGTGCTGCAAAGCCATCTGGACGGCTATTTGCTCGCGCACGATTTTATTGCCCGGCCACCCGCCGGCGTGAAAGTGATCGAGCTCGCGCCGCGCCAACCGCTCAAAAGCCAGCTGGTCGGCAGTAAGCTTGAAGCCCTTCGCCATGACTACCGGCTCGGCCAGGCCTGCGCGCGGCAATTCTTGGAGCAGCATGCGTGGAGATTGCGGCGGCGCCAGCCGCCCCCCGTCTAGACGACCGGTCTAATTAAGGCTATCATGCTGATTATGAAGACCGAATCCAGCTGTGTGCGCCAGCACATTATCGATACCGCCAAACCCATTATCCTCGGCAAAGGCTATGCCGCCGTCGGGCTGAGCGAGATTTTGTCCGCGGCGGACGTGCCGAAGGGCTCTTTCTATCACTATTTCAAATCCAAAGACGCTTTTGGCGAGGCCTTGCTCGAACATTATTTCGACGAGTATCTGGCGCAGCTTGACGCGTTGATGGCGGAAGACGGCACCCCCGCCGCCGAACGGCTGATGCGTTACTGGCAAAGCTGGGGTCATCATCAGCTTTGCGACAACAAAGAAAGCAAATGCTTGGTCGTCAAGCTAGGGGGCGAGGTCTGCGATCTTTCCGAGGCCATGCGTGAGACGCTCAATCGAGGCACCGACGCCATCATTCATCGTCTCGCCGGCTGCATCGAGGCGGGCCGCGACGACGGCTCGCTCACGGACATCGACGACGCGCGCGCCACGGCGGAAACACTCTATCAAATGTGGCTAGGCGCCACCTTGCTCTCCAAGATCCGCCGCGACGACGTCCCGCTGGCCGCGGCGCTGCAAGCGACGCGGCAATTGCTGCAACTAGCCTAGCCCGCGCGCACGCCATTGGGCACCGGAAACTCCGGCTGCGCCAACGCCGACGGTATGATGCCGTCGGCGTAGCCGATATCGAACAGCATCCCCTCCGACACCACGCCGGAGATTTTTTTCGGCGCCAGATTCACCACAAACAACGCCTGCCGGCCGACCAGCCCCTGCAAATCAGCACGCTCCTGCTTGATGCCGCAGAGGATCGAGCGCTGAAAATCGCCAAAATCCACCATCAGCTGAACCACTTTGTCGGACCGCGGCACGTCGTTGACGCTTTGAATCATTCCGCAACGAATATCGATTTTGTCCAGCACGTCAAAGGAAATAACGGGTTTCACCGGCTCGCCCATGAACTGACTCCGCAAAGTAAAAGAAGAAAGACGCCATTTAACCCGGCTTTGCCACAGGAGGCAAACCCAGCAATTATTCATTTGGGATATACTACCCACTCATGCCACCGAGAGCACCCCTATGACCGAGTCCATGATCGATTTCACCACCCAGCAAGGCATCGCCCGCATCACGCTCAATCGCCCCGCCGCGTTCAACGCGCTCGACACCCAGGGCATCCAACGACTGGCCGACATCGCCAGCCAACTGACTCAGGACGCGACGCTCCGCGCCGTCGTCATCACCGGCCAAGGCGACAATGCCTTCTGCGCCGGTGGCGACGTCACCCATTTCGTTCAACAGGCACATCGTGTGGGCGAGCTGCTACAGGAAGCGACCGATCCGCTGCATCAAGCCATCCGCCTCTTCACCGAGCTCAATGCGCCTATCGTCGCCGCCGTCAACGGCGTGGCGGCCGGCGCCGGGCTGAGTTTGGTCGCCGTCGCCGATCTCGCCATCGCCGCCGAGCATGCCCGCTTCACGACCGCCTACACCCAGATCGGCTATACCCCGGACGCCGGTTCGAGCTGGCTGCTTCCGCGGCTGATCGGCCAACGCCGCGCGATGGAGCTCTTCCTCACCAATCGCGTACTGTCGGCGGAGGAAGCGCTGGCATGGGGGCTCGTCAACCAGGTCGTACCGGCGGCGTCATTCACCGGAACCGTCGAGCAGCTGATCCATCGCCTCGCCGACGGCCCCACCGGCGCGTTGGGCGGCGTCAAGCGGCTACTGCTCGATGGCGCCACCCAGCCGCTGGCGGCGCAACTGGCGGAGGAAGCGCGGACCATCATTGCGCAAAGCCAAACGGAAGAAGGGAAAGAAGGCGTGCGCGCCTTCAGCGAACGCCGCCAGCCCCGTTTTCGCCCCGCATGACGCGATGCGCGAGAAACGGCGCTTTGCAAGGCGAACGGCAACGGCTAGACTTGTGACCCCAACACCCTCACCGAGAAGCGCTTCATGAAACGACTCCTGCCCGTCTTGCTGGTCGTTGCCTGTGCCGGCGCCCATGCCGCCCTCGTGCCGGATATCGCCATCAACGAAACGCTGACCTTGCAATACCTCTGCGCCGGCAGCAAACCCTTGAAGGTTCGCTACCTGACCGGGCATAACGGGCAGCATTTCGCGTTGCTGGCCGCCCAGCCCGGCAAGCCGCTGCTGTTCGTCCAGACCATTGCGGCCTCAGGCGTGAAATATCAAGCGGATCATTTCATCTGGTGGACCAAGGGACCGCAGGGGGACTTGTATGATGTGACCCGAGGGCCTGACGCCACGCCGCTTCTCAGCTGCCGCACCAGCTGATTGGCCGAGCGCCGTCAGTCCTCGCGGCGCGGGCGCCAGAGAATATCGGGCTGGCCGGCCAAACGATTCAAATGGCGCGCCAGCACGAACAGCAAATCCGAGAGACGATTCAAGTACTGCCGGCCAGGCGTCGATATCTCCGTCTGCTTGGCCAGGCTAACCAACGTGCGTTCAGCGCGACGGCACACGGCGCGGGCTTGATGCGCCAGCGCTGCGGCGCGTGTACCGCCAGGCAGAATAAACTCTTTGAGCATCGGCAGATCGCGATTCACCGCTTCGACCCAGGCCTCCAGCGCCAAGACGCGCGCCTCGGTCAGCGCGGCAAACCCCGGCACGGCAATTTCCGAGCCCAGATCGAACAGATCGTGCTGAACCGCCGTCAACCATTCGGCGACCTCCGGCGGCAACGGCTCCGCCATCAGCACCCCCACGAGACAGTTCAGCTCATCGACCTCGCCCAGCGCATGGATACGCGGCGCATCCTTATCCACGCGGCTGCCGTCACCCAAACCCGTTGTGCCGCCATCGCCGGTACGGGTCACGATGCGAGACAAACGATGTCCCATCAGCGGCGCTCCCCACGTTCTTCCCGCCCCATTTCGGCGATTGCCTGACGCAGGCTTTCGCGCAACGTCTCGCTAAAGAGCATTTCGTAATCTTCCTTCAGCTGGTGCATCACCCCGGAGAGCATTTGTTTACTCTGATGGTCGAGTGCGTCCTGCAGCCACAACGACAATTCAACCTTCATACGCGGCAGGATTTTGTCGTAAAGCGAATCGATCAGCATGGCCTCGTCGACCAAGGTCACGTAAGACTTGCGCACCGTCGGCAGGTTAAAGGCTTGCGGCGCCGGCGAGGATGCCAAGCCGGCCACGTTGATGATCTCCACCGGCCGCGTGGGGGACGACGGCGCCGTCTCCACGGGCAAAGGCGCGTCGAGCGCAGACTGCAACGCCTCCTCGCGCGCTTCGGCCATCGCCTGCTTAAGGCGCTCTTGCGCCAGCGTGCGTTCGGCCGCGCGAATCAAGTCCTGCACGCTCGATCCCTCTTCGCTCTCGGGAACGCCCAGACCGCCGCCCAGCACGCCGCGCGGCAAACTGTCGAGCGAAATCGAACGGAAAGGTTCGTCCTCGGCCGGCGCGGACGACAACTCAGCCGGCGTCGGTGCCGCTGCCTCGGGCGACAGCGCCGCCATGGCGTCCAGATCCTCCACGGGCTCGGCAACCGGCGAACCGGACGCCTCGGCAACCGCTTCGACCGCCTCGTCGAGCACCGATGCCGGTGCCGCTTCGGCCATGCCCCCGGCCGCGTCGTCGGTTAAGGCCGTCGCCAACACCGGCTGCGCTTCCGCCTCTGCCGCTTGCGCCTCTTCCATCACGCACTCGGCGGATTCGGGCTCGAGCACAGACTCAGGCGTCGGCGCCGTTTCCGCCGCCGTCAAAGCCTGGTCCAGCACCGGCAGATCATCCATCGGCGCAGACTGAGCGGCTTCGGCGACATCGACATCCAGCGCCGTCTCCTGGACTGGCATCGTTTCGGTCTCGTTGCCGACTGAAACGTCATCCGCTTCGGGCACGCTTTCCGTCTGCGCGAGCGGCGCCGTTTGCGCCCCGTCCTCCGCCCAAACCTCGTCCAGCACCGGCAGATCGGCCGGCAGATCGGCTATCGCCGCATCCGCGACCGGCGCGGGCGCCATGGCCGCAGCGTCCGGCTGCGCGGCGTCGTCCGCCAGCACCTCGTCCAACGTCAACTCCGGAATGGTCGTGAGCGGCGTCTCCGTTTCTTCCGCATCCGCCGGCAGCGACACCTCGGAGGAAGGCCCGGGCAGGACGTCTTCGAGCGTCAGTTCGGGAATTTGCTGCTCGGTATCAGGCAACGCCGGCGCGTCCTCTTCGACGCTCATGGCCTCGGCTTGCGCCACGGCCATCGGCTCCAATTCGAATTCGAATTCGCTTCCCTCCGCTTCGGCCGCCGTCAGTTCGCCGGCATCCACGGCTTCCAAATCAAGCGAGGGCAGTCGATTGAAATCGATTGCCGTCTCCGGCGCGGGCGCAACGCCCACGTCCTCCAACAGCAACTCGGGGGGGAATTCCAACGGGGTCTCGGCCGTCTGCAGCGTATCGACCATTTGATCCAGTTCGTCTGAGAAGTCGAACTCGGGAATGTCGACGCCCTCGGACGGCAACGTCTCGTCCACGTCGGTCAGTATTGGCAGCTCCATCTCGGGCCACGCCTGCGGGTCTGGCTTCTTCGGCTCATTCTTACTCATCGGTTGCTCATATCGTGATGTTCGATGACAAACCCGCACTCCCTGTAACGCTTGAAGCGCTCCCGGGCCATCGCCAATGAAGCTTCGTCGTTGCCGACGATCTCCAGAATCCGGGCGAAGCGCGCAGGCTCGGCAGGCGTGCCGTCAGACAGGTTGAGCAGTACCGCCGGATGATCGCCCTGCGGCGCCTCGGCGGTCAACCAAATCGGCGTAGCCTCGGCCTCGGGCGCATCACTGCGGCAATGCGGCACGAAAGCCACGTCGTCAAAACTCCACAAGTGGGCGCTAAAGGCGCCGAGGGCCTGGTCGCTCTCAAGCCAGACCAAGAGCCGCTCCCCCTTGTTATACACCGTTTGGGTCAGCCGGCAGGCAAACTGCGCCGGCGTGTCGACCCGCGTGTAAAAATCAATCCGCGTCATCTTCTACCGGCTCTGCGACTTCTCGGCGAGGACGACCACGGCGCACGACATTGCCCAGGGCGATGTCGGCGCGGTCCTGCAGGAATTGCACCAAAAGCGGCACCGGCCGGCCGGTCGCGCCCTTCTCCTTGCCGCTCTTCCAGGCCGTGCCGGCGATGTCCAGATGCGCCCAGTCGTAGCTCTTGGCGAAACGGGACAAGAAGCACGCAGCCGTCACGCTGCCGCCAGGGCGCCCGCCGATGTTGGCCATGTCGGCGAACGGGCTCTTGATCATTTCCTGGTACTCTTCCCACAACGGCATATGCCATGCTCGATCGCCCACTTCCTCACCGGCGGCGGCCAGTTCGCGCGCCAAGGCATCCTGATTGCTATAGAGTCCGGTGGCGATATGCCCCAGCGCCACGACGCACGCGCCGGTCAACGTGGCAACGTCGACCACGCAAGACGGATTGAAGCGTTCGGTATAGGTGAGCGCGTCGCACAGAATCAAGCGCCCCTCGGCATCGGTATTGAGCACCTCGATGGTCTGTCCCGACATCGAGGTCACGATGTCGCCAGGCTTCACCGCACCGCCGGAGGGCATGTTCTCGCAGGTCGGCACCACCGCGACCAAATTGATCGGCAGCTTCATCTCGACCGCGGCCTTGAAGGCGCCGAGTACCGTCGCCGCGCCGCACATGTCGAACTTCATTTCATCCATGCCTTCGCCCGGCTTGAGCGAAATGCCACCGGAATCAAATGTGATGCCCTTGCCCACCAGCGCCACCGGCGCATCGTTACGATCTTTCGCGCCCCAGTGCTTGAGCACGATCAGATGCGGGTCCTGCACGCTGCCCTTGGCCACCGACAGGAAAGAGCCCATGCCCAGCGCCTCGATGGCGGCGCGGTCAAGGATTTCCGCCTCGGCGCCAAGCGATTGCGCCATGTTGCGCGCTTCCTCGGCCAGATAGGAAGGCGTGCAGACATTGCCCGGCAGGTTGCCGAGATCCTTGGCCAAGGCCATGCCGGCGCCGATCGCCAAGCCGCGCGCCAAGCCTTTTTCGCCGTCGGCCAGATCACTTCGGCGCGGCACCGCCAGCGTCAGTTTGCGCGGCCCGCGCAGCGGGTCGTCCACCTTGCTCTTAAAACGGTCGAAACGGTACAACGCATCCAGCGTCACCACCGTCGCCTGCTCGACCATCCATTCGACTTCGTGCTTCTTAACCGGCAGCTCGGTCAGATAGCTGACCGCCTCGTTGGCCGAGGTTTGCGCCAGGGCGCGAATCGAAGCGCGGATGGCCTCGCGATATTCTTTGGCGCGAAATTCGCGCTCCTTCCCCAGGCCGACCAGCATCACCCGGTCGCACAACGCATGCGGGACGGAGTGCAGCACCAGCGTGCTGCCCAGCTTGCCTTCCATATCCCCGCGACGAATGACGTCGCTGACAAAACCATTGGAAATGCGGTCGAGAAGATCGGCCGCCAGCGTTAGTTTGCGAGATTCGTAGACACCGACAATCACGCAGGCTACGCGCTGTTTTTCCGGGCTTCCGCTTTTTATGTTAAATTCCATTGTGTACTCCCGTTGTTATCGCGTGTCAGCCACTCAACTCGGCCGCGAAGACGGCATCGGCCCATCACGAGTGAAGGCGGATATTTCAGTTTCCCGACATGCCTGGAAATTGCATATCAGTATTTCGGTTTGAATTATCACTACGCTAGTCGCAAAAAGTCAAAAAAGGCACATCATCCATGGTTTTTTTCAAAAGCCTGACGCGCGAACTGACTTTCAACGCCGTCGGTGTTTTTATCGTCCTTTTGGCGATTCTGGTTTCCACGCAGGCAATCAACCTGCTCGGACGCGCCGCCGAGGGAGATGTTGCCAACGACGCAGTGGCCGCCCTGATTGGGTTTTGGGCGCTCGGGTTATTTCCGGTTCCACTTATTCTCACCGTGTTCATCAGCACGCTGGTCGTACTGACCCGGCTGTGGCGCGACCAGGAAATGCAGGTGTGGCTCGCGGCAGGCCTGTCGCAAAAAAGTCTGCTGGGTCCCATTCTGCGCTTCGCCGTGCCCTTGTCGATGCTGGTAGGCGTGGTGGCCATTGGCATCGCGCCCTGGGCGGACCAGCGCAGTCAGGCCTATGCGGATCAGCTAAAACAGCGCGAAGACATCTCGGCAATTTCCCCTGGCGTATTCAAGGAGTCCTCCGACGCCAACCGCGTGTATTTCGTTGAAAATTACGCCGGCCAAAACGGCAGCGCCAAGAATATCTTTTTCCAGGACCTGAGCAACGGGCAAATTTCCACAATCCTCGCCAAGAGCGGCCATTTGGCGACGGATGACATCAATCAGCGAATTATCGTGCTGGAAAACGGCTACCGGTATGTCGGCGTGCCGGGCCAGGCCAATTTCGATGTCATCAACTTCAAACGTTACATCGCCGTCATCGGCAAAAGCCACGACCTGGTAGCCGCGCCGCGCTCACGCCAGTCGTTGCCGACCACGTATCTGCTCACCCAGCTCAACGATCCGAGCGCGTGCGCCGAACTCGCCTGGCGCTTCTCGTTGCCGTTCAGCTGCCTGATCCTGGCGATCCTGGCCATCCCGCTGTCCTACTCCAATCCGCGATCGGGCGGGCAGGCATTCAATTTGATCGCCGCTTTGTTGAGCTATTTCGCCTACCAGAACGGACTCACCGTGGTACGCAACAGCATCATGCACGGCTCGCTGCCGGCATGGAGCATCATTTTCGTCCACTTGGCGGTGCTGATCATCGCGCTCTTGGGACTGTTATACCGCGATAGGCCGGCACAACCCCTATGGCAATCGCTGCGCACCATGCTCATTAAAAAGGCTTGATCCATGCGACTTATTTCCCGCTACATGCTGTCGCAACTGATCAGCGCCACCCTTTACACCCTGGTCGCCTTGCTGGCGTTGTACGGCTTTTTCGACATCATCCAGGAAATGCCGCACGTCGGGCAGAACAGCTACGACATGCAGGCCATGCTCAACTACGTCGCGCTGCTGGTGCCGGGGCATTGCTACGAACTCTTGCCGCTGGCGGTGCTCATCGGCGTGCTGGTCGCCATGACGCAATTGGTCACGCACAGCGAGTACACCATCATCCGCACCAGCGGCGTCACGCTACTGAACATCGCCAGCCTACTCTTTGCCTTTGGGCTGATATGCGCGCTCATCACGCTCTTTTTGGGCGAGTTCGGCGCGCCGCTCGCGCAACAAAAGGCCGAGCAGCTAAAACTATCGGCCACCCGCTCGCTGGTGGCGCAGGAATTCCACTCCGGCATCTGGGTCAAGGACAACAGCAACTTCATCAACGTACGCGAAATGCTGCCCGACCAAACGCTCCTGGGCATTCACGTCTACACCTACGATGACAACTATCATCTGGTCAGCACCAGCCATGCCGACCGCGGCGTCTACGACGTCAATCGCAAACTGTGGAAGCTCTCGGACATCAACGAAACCACTTTCACGCCCAACCGCATCGTCACGCGCCATTTGGGCCAGCTCGACTGGCACTCGGTGATCGAGCCCAGCATCCTCAACGTGCTGTTGGTGGTGCCGGAGCAGATGTCGGCCATGAACCTGATGACGTACATCCGGCATCTGCGTGACAACAATCAGAAGACGCAGCGCTATGAGATCGCCATGTGGGGCAAGCTGTTCTATCCGCTCGCCTGCGTTTCCATGGCGCTGGTGGCGCTGGCGTTCACCCCCAAGCAGCGCCGGCACGGGCAGCTTGGCTTGAGGCTCTTTGCCGGCATCTGCATCGGCGTGGCCTTTCACTTCACCAACCGGTTGTTCGGCTATCTCGGCCTGCTGCACGATTGGAATCCCGCTTTGTCCGCCACGTTGCCGACACTGCTGTTCCTATTGGCCGGGATAGCGCTGATCGCTCATCAAGAGACACGCTAATGGACAACGATCTGGATTTGGCGCGCCATTGGCGTAATGAGCTCAAAGCGCGCCGCCAGACGCTGGCCGACACCTATTGCATCGATCACGATGCCCCGACCTACCTGAGCCGGCACGCCGCCGAGGTCGACCGCGCCGTCCAGGGGCTATGGCGGGCGCTCGGCTTCGGCGACCAAGCCACGCTGATCGCCGTCGGCGGCTACGGCCGCGGCCAGTTATTCCCCTGCTCCGACATCGATGTTCTGATCCTGCTGCCGCAGGCGGCCCCCACCGCCCTGACGGATAACGTCACCCGGCTGATTAGCCTGATGTGGGACATCGGCCTGGAGGTCGGCCATAGCGTGCGCACGCAGGCCGAATGCCTGAGCGAGGCGGCCGGCGACATCACGATCGAAACCAACATGCTGGAGCAGCGGCTGATCGCGGGCGACCGCTGCGCCTTCGACACGCTCGCCGCCGCGCTGGACGATCAACGCGATCCGCTTGCCTTCTTTGAAGGCAAAACGATGGAACAGCAACAGCGCCATAACCGCTTTTTCGGCGTCACCAACAACCTGGAGCCCAACCTCAAGGAAAGCCCCGGCGGGTTGCGCGACCTGCAAACCCTGATATGGATCAGCAAGGCCATCGGCCTGGGCGACACCTGGGATGCGCTGGTGGCCGGCCACATCCTGACGCCGGCGGAGGCACGCCTGATCAAGCACGGCGAACGGCAGCTGCAGCGCCTGCGCATCTTTCTCCACCTGTTGGCACGGCGACGCGAAGACCGGCTGATTTTCGATCTGCAGCAACAATTGGGGCTGGCGTTCGGCCTGCCGGACAGCGCCGTGCTGCGCGCCAGCGAACAAGTGATGCAGCTGTATTACCGCGCCGCGCGCACCGTCTCCCAGCTCAACGGCATCCTACTGCCCAATTTGCGCGGCCGCCTCTACTCGCAGGTGCCACGTGTCACCCAGGTGCTCAACGACCACTTCTATTCGGTCAACGGCATGCTCGGCATCCGTCGGCCGGATGTCTTCGACACCGAGCCGTCCGCCATCCTCGAAGCGTTTCTGATGTTGCAGCGTTATCCGGAACTGACCGGATTCGCGCCGCGCATGCTGCGCGCCCTATGGCACGCGCGCACCAAAATCAACGAGCGCTTCCGGCAAGACCCGGCCAATCAGCAGCTTTTCCTGCAGATACTGCGCACGCAGGGGCTCACACGCAGCTTGCGGCGCATGAATCTCTACGGCGTGCTGGGCAAGTATCTGCCGGCTTTCGGCAAGATTGTCGGCCAGATGCAGCACGACCTGTTTCACGTTTACACCGTCGACGAACACATCCTGATGGTGGTGCGCAATCTGCGCCGCTTCGCCATCAGCGCCTTCAATCACGAATACCCGTTTCTATCGCGGCTGAGCAATGACTTCGAACGGCCCGAGACGCTGTACATCGCCGGGCTGTTCCACGATATCGCCAAAGGGCGCGGCGGCGACCACTCGCAACTGGGCACGGTCGACGCGCGCGAATTTTGCGAACGCCATGGATTGCCGCCCGAGGACACCGATCTCGTCGTCTGGCTGACCGCCCAGCACCTGACCATGTCGCACATCGCGCAGAAACAGGACATCTACGACCCGGAAACCGTCCAACGCTTCGCCGATCTCGTCGGCACGCCGCGCCGCCTTTCCGCGCTCTACCTGTTGACCGTGGCGGATATCCGCGGCACGAGCCCGAAAGTCTGGAATGCCTGGAAAGCCAAGCTGTTGGAAGACCTCTACCTGGCCACGCTCAAAATCCTTATGAGCGGCGGCGCAGTGGACACGGGATCGGAACTGGAAGCGCGCAAACAGCAGGCGCGCGCGCTGTTGCGACTCTATGCGGTACCCGACGGCGCAGAGGAAAAACTCTGGGCCCGGCTCGACATCGTTTATTTCCTGCGGCACGAGGCGCGCGAAATCGCCTGGCATGCCCGCGTGCTCAACCGCGTGGCCGACAGCCAGGAGCCGGTGGTGCGCGCCAGGCTATCGGACGATAAGGAAGGCATTCAGGTACTGGTCTACACGCCGGACCAGCCGGCGCTGTTCGCCCGCATCTGCGCCTTTTTCGGCCGCGCGCACTACAGCATCGCCGACGCCAAGGTCTACACCACCGCCAACGGCTATGCGCTCGACACCTTCCACGTATTCATCCCGGAAAGTTTCGACGGCGACTACCGCGACATGATCAATTTCATCGAGTTCGAGCTCGCCGCCAGCCTGCGCCGCGACGATCCGATCGAGCCGCCAGTCGACGGGCGCATCAGCCGTCACCTCAAATACTTCCCGATCACGCCGCAGGTTCTGATCCGCCCGGACGACAAGGCCAATTACTTCGTGCTGTCGATCGTCGCCGGCGACCGGCCCGGCATGCTGGCGCGCATCGCCGCCGTGCTCACCGAGCATCGCTTGACGGTCCACTCGGCCAAGATCATGACGCTCGGCAGCCGCGCCGAAGACTCGTTCCTCATCACCGGCCCCGGCCTGACCGACGACAAAACCGTGGTCAGCCTGGAATCGCAACTGTTCAACGCCTTGAGAATCTGACGCCATGCGCGCGCTTTGCCGCTTGACCCTGCCTCTGCTGCTTGCCTGGTCCCTCTGCGCCGGCGCCGCCGACACGCAAACCCTGGTATTCATGCGTCACGCCGAAAAACCGGCCGACGACCTCGGCCAGCTCTCCTGCCAGGGTCTCAACCGCGCGCTGGCGCTGCCGCCCCGGCTGCAAACGCTGTTCGGCCGGCCGGACTTTTTGTTTGCCCCCAATCCGGGCGTGGCGAACCACGGCTACAGCTACGTCCGGCCGTTGGCCACCCTCGAACCCACGGCCATCGCGCTCGCCAAGCCGGTCGATACGCGCTTCGGCTACAACGACGTGGCGGGATTGTTGCGGGAGCTCGATCAGCCGCGCTACCGCCGATCGATGATATGGATTGCCTGGGAGCACAAGATGATCGAGAAGGCGCTCAAACAACTGAGCGCGCGCTACGCGCCGAACGGCGCCGCGATCGCGCCTTGGCCCGGCAAGGAATTCGACCGTTTGGCCGTGGTGACGTTGACGCGGGATGGCGATACGGTGCGGATGGACTACCGGCAACAGCAACAGGATCTGAACGGCCTCTCGCCGCAATGTCCGTGATCTCGTCGCGCGCGCCTCACCAGTCGTCGAACAACCGGCCGGTACGCCCGGTTTGCGATTGACAGGCGATCTGCAGCGCGCGGTTGATTGCCTCTTTCTTGCTGACGCCCCACCACTCGATCATCTTTTCCAACGCATGTTGCGCATCGCGCGACAACACCACCGTCACCGACAGCTCTTGCAGCCGGTTGCGGCGCATCTCGCGGCTGCGCCGCTTGCGCTCGGCCACGGTCATGGCGCGCGCGCCCAGCGGTTTGCGCCCCGGTTTTTTGCGCACGCCGCCGATCAGATCGAAGGTGTAGTGGTCGCAGGGATCTTTCATGCCCAAAAAGAGATCGACGGAAAGGGCCGCAAGCATAGCACAGACAGGGGTTTGCGTCGATTATCGCGCCCTGCCGACAAGCAAAAAAACGCGGTATCACGGCTAAAAATCGTCCGGCAACAACCTCGCCTTATAAAACGCGATTGCCAGGCCACGATCGAACTGCAGATGGTGCTGATCGGTTAGATCGACGTCCGCCGTATCGGCCAGGCTTTCGGCATACAGCAATCGCGGTTCGTAGTAATCGTATTGCAGGTCCGGGGTAAAAAAGGGGGCCGGGCGCGCCAGGACACAGGCCGCATCGCCGCTGATCGCGCCCGAGATCGCCTTGACGCCCCCTTTTTTCAACACCACCCGGTCGCGCAGACTGGCGGCGCGCTCTTGCCGGGAATACTGACTATCCAGGCGATAAAAAGGCGCATATTCCGTCAGTGCGATCTTTATAAGGCCGCCGCTCGGCCGGTCGTTATCGCGCTGTTGCGAGGCGTCGAACAAAAATACGCGTTCACCGGTCGTCAAAAAAAACAAATGCGGGTTATCACCCTCGACCGGATACACATCGTGCACCCCATCTTCCCAATCCGCGTCCTCTTGGCAAATGCCGAAGACCGCACAGCGGCGGTAATAGGCGCTTAAATCGTACGCGGACATCAGACTCAAAACGGCACCGGACCCGCTGCCGCCATAGCGGTAGCGATGCAGCGTGACATAGCCGCCGGCATAGACAGCTTGATAAATCGGGTCGTATGCCAATCCGTGCGCATAAGAAAGCGGGTACCACTGCGTCTGTGCCGACGGCTGATCGACATCGTCCGTGCTTTGCCCCGGATACAAGATACCGACGTAACCAGCCGAATCAGCGATCAACACATTGCCGTCGTCCATCGGCAGCGCCGAGTGGATGTTCATCGCCGCATAGCCGGTTATCTCGCGATGAAACAGCACCGTCCTGTCCGGATAGGAAAAAATCACCACCCCGTAGCGGGTCGTGGCGAGCAAGGCTTTGCCGCCTTGATAGCGCACCGGCTTTACTTCCGAGCCGCCATCGAACGGCGGCGACTGCCACACCCTGTCTGCATCCCGCAAAGAACGGCCGAGATCGGATAGCCGATAGACCTCGATGGCGCGGGCACTGCGGTTGTACAACACGATACGGCGATTGAGACAGGCGGCAAAGCTCGACGATACCGCCAGGCACACCAGAAACAGGACAAGCCAGCCTTTGACCATACGCATGATCGCTCCCGCCGAACACCGTGTTTTGATCAATAGGCCACGACAAGACGCGCGGCAATCGTCCTTAGGGTCTGCCACATAAAAGAAAACCCCGCTCGCCGCGAGGCGAACGGGGTCTGCCAATCTGCGCGTCGACCGTTAGGTGTTGTCGACGCCGGCGCGTGCCGCCTTGCGGCGATCGTGCTCCTGCAAGTGACGCTTGCGCAGACGAATGCTTTGCGGGGTGATTTCCACCAGTTCGTCGTCGTCGATGAATTCGACCGCCGACTCCAGCGTCAGCTTGATCGGCGTCGTCAGACGCACGGCCTCGTCGGTGCCGGACGCGCGCACGTTGGTCAGCTTCTTGCCCTTGAGCGGGTTGACCACCAAGTCGTTGTCGCGCGAATGGATACCGATGATCATGCCTTCGTACAGCTTGTCACCAGGGCTCACGAACATGCGGCCGCGATCTTCCAGGTTCCACAACGCATAGGCCACGGCATCGCCGGTGTCTTGCGAGATCAGCACGCCGTTGTGACGACCCGGCATGTCCGGCTTGACCGGAGCGTAATCATCGAACACGTGCGACATCAGACCGGTGCCGCGCGTCATGGTCAAGAAGTCACCCTGGAAACCGATCAGGCCGCGCGCCGGAATATGGTATTCCAGGCGGGTACGACCCTTGCCGTCCGACTCCATGTTCTGCAGCTCGCCGCGACGACGGCCCAACTCTTCCATCACCGTGCCCTGATGGCTGTCTTCCAGGTCGATGGTCAGGTTTTCGTACGGTTCGCACTTCTCG
Organism: Paludibacterium sp.; assembly: GCF_019232825.1. Lineage (GTDB taxonomy): Bacteria > Pseudomonadota > Gammaproteobacteria > Burkholderiales > Chromobacteriaceae > Paludibacterium. The sequence continues at coordinate 24,554 of NZ_JAFAND010000147.1, forward strand.
CCCTGAACATCCTTGTACACCACGCGCGGCTTGCCGACGGCCATTTCATAGCCTTCGCGGCGCATGTTCTCCAACAAAATGGTCAAGTGCAGCTCGCCACGACCGGAGATGCGGAAGACGTCCGCGTCCTCGGTGTCTTCCACGCGCAACGCCACGTTGGTCAGCAACTCCTTTTGCAGACGATCGCGGATCTGGCGACTGGTAACGAACTTGCCTTCGGTGCCGGCCAGCGGCGAGGTGTTGACCATCAGGTCCATGGTCAGCGTCGGTTCGTCGACCGTCAGCATCGGCAAGCCAATCGGCGTATCGCGATCGGCGATGGTCACGCCGATGCCGATGTCTTCCAGACCGGAAATGATCACGATATCGCCCGCGCCAGCCTCTTCAACCGGCACGCGCTCCAGGCCCTTGAAGCCCAGCACCTGGTTGATGCGGCCTTGGCCGACTTGGTCTTCGTGATTCATCACCGCCACCACCTGGCCCGGGCGGATCTTGCCGTTGAGAATGCGGCCCACGCCCAGACGACCGGTATAGGTCGAATAGTCGAGCGCGGAAATCTGTAGTTGCAGCGGCGCTTCGATGTCGCCGGACGGCAGCGGCACGTATTGCAAAATAACGTCGAACAGCGGGCGCATGTTGGTGGACTCCTGCGCCAGATCCATCATCGCAAAACCGTTGAGCGCCGAGGCATATACCACCGGGAAGTCGAGCTGCTCGTCGGTGGCGCCCAATTTGTCGAACAGGTCGAACGTCTGGTCCACCACCCAGTCCGGACGCGCGCCCGGACGGTCGATCTTATTGACCACCACGATGGGACGCAGGCCGAGCGCCAGCGCCTTCTTCGTCACGAAGCGGGTCTGCGGCATCGGGCCTTCAACGGCATCGACCAGCAACAGCACGCCATCGACCATGCCCAGCACGCGTTCCACCTCGCCGCCGAAGTCGGCGTGTCCCGGTGTGTCGACGATATTGATATGAACTCCCTCATATTCGATCGAGGTGTTCTTTGCCAAAATAGTGATACCACGCTCTTTTTCGAGATCGTTGCTATCCATGACACGTTCGGCGACATGCTGATTTTCGCGGAAGGTGCCGGCTTGTTGAAGAAGCTTATCGACCAAAGTGGTTTTACCATGGTCGACGTGCGCGATAATCGCGATGTTGCGGATCTGACGGGTCATTGGAATTCTGCCGAAACGAAATGAATAAGCGGGAAAAACGTAATATTTTAGCACAAGGAATGCTGCAGCCGCACTATGACTTTCAATGGAAAGCCGCTACACTGCGCGCCGAAAACATTAGGAGTTGACGATGTACGACTGGAATGCCCTGTGGCACACACATCAAGGCTATCGGACCGGCCACGCCGCCGGCCAGGAAGACATCAACCAGCTGGGTGGCGAGCTGAGCGCCACGCTGATCAAGCCTGCCGCCCACGCCGGCGATATCGCCGTCTACGATCAAGGCGACCAGTTCTTGCTGGTCGGTCATGACCAAGGCTTGCAGCTCTTACACCTGGCCAAGCACGCGCTATTCGACATTCAGGCGCGCTTCCTGCCGGACAGCGGCGCAGAGCCTTGCATCGAGGTCTACGTAAAGAATCAGGCCACACAGGAAGAGGACAGTTGGCGTAGTCCCGTGCACCGCGACGAGCAAGGGCAAATCCGGCTCGGCAAACGCCTGCTGTCCGAAGGCACGATGCCGCCGATGCCGTTCGACAACCTCTCCTTCACCGACAACGCGCGTTTCCGCGACCTGCTCTATAGCGCCTGGCAAGATGCCCTGCCGCGCTTACAGCAGGAAACCGCCGCCTGGCGCCCCGGCGGCGCCGACACATCCGGCGCGTTGGCGCGCTATCAGGCGCTCATGCGCTTCGAGCAGGCCCGGCTCGGTCTGCGCTTTGGCGAGACGGCGCGCGCACGGCTAAGCGCGGCGCTGGCGGATTGCCGTTTCGACGATCCGGCCGATTGCCGCGGGTTATGGCTGCGCGTGGAAAAGTGGTGGCTCGATCACGCGGCGGAAGAAGACATGAGCGAGCTGATCTCGGCGCTCGCCTCGCTCGACTACGCCAGCGAAATCGCCCTGGTGGAGTGGTTGAAAAAATAAAAAACGGGCGGCTGTATCAGCCGCCCCCATCTCATCCGAACCAGGTCATTCGAGAAGCCTGCCGGCTTCCCACGGACAATGTACCCCAAAGCCAATACATTGTCATCAATTCCATCACATTATTCCATTTGAAGCATTATTTTACCCAAATTGCGATTGCTTTCCATGTAGAGATGCGCCTGGGCCGCGTCGACCAGCGGAAAGACCGAATCAACCGTGACATGCACGAGTCCCGCCGCTTGCGCCGGCAACACGTGCTCGGCAATGGCCGCCGCCAAACGCGCCTTGACCTCGAGCGGCTGCGTCCGCAGCGTCGAGCCGCGCAGCGTCAGCCGCTTCATCAACACCTGAGCCAGATTGAGCGCCGACTGCGCGCCGCCCATGACGCCGATGAATATCAGCCGGCCATCCGGATTGAGACAGGCAACGTTTTCAGCCAAGTACGAGCCGCCCACAGGATCGAGAATCAGATCCACCCCGCCCCACTGCCGGACCATGGGCGAAAAATGATCCAGTTCGCGCCAGTTATAGACCTGTTCGGCGCCCAAGCGGACGCAGAAGGCCATCTTTTCCGACGACCCGGCGCTGGCGAATACCGATAGCCCCAGTAGCCGCGCCAGTTGAATCGCCGCCGCCCCCACGCCGCTCGCGCCGGCGTGAATCAACGCGCGTTCGCCTTCCGCCACCCGTCCGATCTCGACCAGATTGAACCAGGCAGTCATCCAGGCCTCCGGCAGACTGGCCGCCTCGACCCACGACAGCCGCTCCGGCTTCAGCGTTGCCAGCGCCGAATCGAGCACGACGTATTCGGCATAAGCGCCCCCCGGGACCAAACCGAACACCGCATCCCCCACCTTGAACCGGGAAGGGCCGCGCACCTCGGCCACCTCGCCCGCCACTTCCAAGCCCAAAATCGGCGAGGCGCCTGGCGGCGCGGGATAATGACCCTCGCGTTGCACGATATCGGCGCGATTGACGCCGGCGGCGCGCACACGAACGAGGAGCTGGCCTTCATGCGGAATAGGATGCTCGACAGTGGCGAGCCGCAAGGTGTCCACCCCGCCGGGAGCGGATTGGACGATGGCTTTCATAGACATGATGATCTCGTTCACAGCGGACGCACGCCACATGGAGACGGGCCTGCGTCACGTGTCATATTCCATTACAATAGCACGCCATGACAGAGCAATGCTTTCACTGCGGACTACCGGTTCCGCCCGATACCCACTTCATCATCCGTGAGGCCGAGCGCGAACACGCAGCCTGTTGCGCCGGTTGCCAAGCGGTAGCGCAGACCATCCTCGACACCGGGCTTGGCGACTACTACCGCCATCGCGAGGCGTCGGGACAGCCCGCAGAGGCCTTGCCAGTCGAAGTGATGCAGCAAATCGCGCTCTACGACAACGAGGCGCTGCAGCAATCGTTCGTGCGCGCCGAGCCGGACAACGTGCGCGAGGCGACGCTCATGCTCGAGGGCATCACCTGCGCCGCCTGCGTGTGGCTGGTGGAGCAGCAGCTCTTGCGCCTGCCCGGCGCGCTCTCGGTCGACATCAACTATACCAGTCATCGCGCCCGCGTCCGCTGGGACAATGCCAAGCTGCATCTGTCGCGGATTCTGGAAGCCGTCGCCCGTGTCGGCTACCGCGCCCACCCCTACGACAGCGCGCGCCAGGAAGCCCTGCAACAGAAGGAGCGCAAACAGGCCATCAATCGCCTTTGGGTCGCGGGCCTGTCGATGATGCAGGTGATGATGTACGCCGTGCCCATTTATGTGGCGAAAAGCGGCGAAATCGAACCACGCTTTCTATGGATACTGCATTGGGCCAGCTTCCTGTTGACGCTGCCGGTGATGTTGTACTCGGCGCAGCCGTTCTACCGCGGCGCCTGGCGCGATCTGCGCGCGCGGCGCGTCGGCATGGACACGCCGGTGGCCCTCGGCATCTTGACCGCCTTCGGCGCCAGCAGTTGGGCCCTGTTGCACCACATCGCCCAGGGCGTCTATTTCGATTCGGTGTCGATGTTCGTCTTTCTGCTGCTCGGCGGCCGCTACCTCGAAGGCATGGCCCGCCGCAAAGCCGGCGAGGCGTTGGAGAGCCTGGTCAAGCTGATTCCGGCCTTCGCCCATCACCTGGCCGACTGGCCCGTCACACGACACACCGAGGAAGTGGCGGTCAGCACGCTGCAAACCGGCATGACGCTGCTGGTGCGGCCAGGCGAAACCATCCCGGTGGATGGCGTCGTTGTCGACGGCATCAGCGCCAGCAACGAGGCGCTGCTGACCGGCGAAAGCCACCCGGTCGACAAACTGGCGGGCAGCGCGGTCATCGCCGGCAGCGTCAACTTGACGAGCCCGCTAGTGGTACGCGTGGGCGAAGTCGGCCAAAACACCCGGCTCGCCGCCATCGCGCGCCTGTTGGACCAGGCGCTGGCGCAAAAGCCGCGTCTGGCGGTGCTGGCCGATCGCTTCGCCAGCCTGTTCGTCGCCGGACTGCTGCTGACCGCGGCGCTGAGTTTCGTGGCCTGGGAATTCATCGACCCAACCCGCGCGCTGTGGATCATGGTGGCGGTGCTGGTCATCACCTGCCCCTGCGCGTTGTCGCTGGCCACACCGGCCGCGCTCACCGCCGCCAGCGGACGGCTGGCGCGCATGGGCGTACTGGTCGCGCGCGGCCATGCGCTGGAAGCGTTGGTGGCGACCAGCGACGTGGTGTTCGACAAAACCGGCACGCTGACCGATGGCAATATGCGGCTCTTGGCGATGCAAACGCTGCGTCCCTCGCTCGACGACACGGCGTCGCTGGCGCTGGCGCGCCAACTGGAAGCCGGCAGCGAACACCCGTTGGCGCGGGCTTTGCTCGCCGACGCCGACGTGCCGCCCCAAGCAGCGGCCGCCTTGCGAAACCATCCGGGACGCGGCGTCGAGGGAACGATTGCCGGCGAAACCTGGCGCCTGGGGCAAGCCGAATTCGTCGGTGAACTCGCCGGCGCGGCGCCGCCGCAAGACGCGTGGCAAGACGGCAGCTCCTTGATTTGGCTCGGCGGCCGGCAAGGCTTCGCGGCGCGTTTCGCCATCGGCGACACGCCGCGCGGCGACGCCCAGGACACCATCGACGCCCTGCGCCGGCAAGGCCTGCGCATTCACCTGCTCAGCGGCGACGGCGACGGCGCGGTGAAGCGCCTGGCCCAACTACTCGACATCGCGCACTGGCGGGCCGGCGCGACACCGCAAGACAAGCTGGATTACGTGGCGCAGCTGCAAGCCGGCGGCGGCCGGGTCCTGATGATCGGCGACGGCATCAACGACGCCCCGGTGCTGGCGCGCGCCGACGTGTCCATCGCCATGGGCGGCGGCACCGACGTCGCCCGCGCCAGCGGCGACATGGTGCTGATCGACGACAGCCTGAGTTTGGTGCCCGAGGCTTGGCTGGTCGCGCGAAAAACCCGTCGCATCATTCAACAGAATTTGTGGTGGGCCGCCGCCTATAATCTGGTGGCGCTGCCGCTGGCGGTCAGCGGCCACGTCACGCCGTGGCTCGCCAGTCTGGGCATGGCCACGAGCTCGCTGCTGGTGGTCTCCAACGCCCTGCGGCTGATCGAAAGGAGAGCCTGATGGAAAGCCTGTACCTGCTGATTCCCCTGAGCATCGTGCTCACCTTCGTCATCGGTCTGATCTTCTGGTGGGCAACGCGCAGCGGCCAGTTCGACGATCTGGAAGGGCCGGCGCACCGCATTTTGATGGACGACGACCGCGCCGAAACGCGCAAACCCGACGAACACTGACGCCCCGCCCCAGGAGCCCGCCCACGTGCAAACCAGCTTCAATTTCTTCGCCACCCGCCGCTTTCTACCCCTGTTCGGCACCCAGTTCATGGGCGCCTTCAACGACAACCTGCTGCGCACCGCCGTGGTGGTGCTGATCAGCTACTACGGCCTATCCTTCGCCGGCCTGCCGGCCGAGCAGCTGGTCAACCTGGCCGCCGGCATCTTCATCTTGCCGTTCTTCCTGTTTTCGGCCACCGCCGGCAAGGTATCGGAGAGTTTCGACAAGGCGCGCATCGCCCGTCTCGTCAAAATCGCGGAAATCGGCATCATGCTGCTGGCGGGCAGCGGCTTGTACCTGCACTCCGCCGGCCTGTTGCTTGGCGCCCTGTTTCTCATGGGCACCCATTCGACCTTCTTCGGCCCGCTGAAATACTCGGTGCTGCCGCAATATCTCGCCGGCCAGGAACTGGTCGGCGGCAACGGCCTGATCGAGATGGGCACTTTCCTGGCGATTCTGTTCGGCCAGATCATCGGCAGCCTGATGATGCATCACGGCCCGCTCATCGCCTCGCTGATCATTCTCGCCACCGCCCTGACCGGCTATGCCTTCAGCCGCGCCATGCCGAGCGCACCGCCGACCGCGACGCACCTCAAGCTGTCGCTCAACGTGGTGGGCGATAGCCGCCGGCTGGTGCAAAGCGCCTGGCATATCAATGGCGTGCGGTCGGCCATTTTGGGCATTTCCTGGTTCTGGCTCTTGGGCGCGGTCTACACCACGCAGCTGCCGACCTTCACCCGGCTGCACCTGGGCGGCAACGCCGACGTGTACACCCTGCTATTGGGGGTCTTTTCGGTCGGGATCGGCGCGGGCTCGGTACTATGCGCCAAGCTGTCCCGCGGCCGGCTGGAGCTCGGCCTCGTGTTGGCGGGCAGCCTGGGCATGACGCTAGCGGGCACCGATCTGTCGCTGAGCGCGCTGCCGCTCCATCACGGCCCGTTGCAGGACATCGTCACCTTCCTACAAGGGGGGCGTCAGTGGCATCACGTGATCGACTTGGCGTTTTTGGGCTTTTTCGGCGGTTTCTTCACCGTGCCGCTGTATACCTGGCTGCAGACCGCGAGCCCGGAGGCCTTCCGTTCGCAAGCCATCGCCGCCAACAACATCATCAACGGCTTTTATATGGTGGCCGCGGCGATCGCCAGCGCGCTGCTGTTGGCTTGGTTCCATAGCATCGCACTGTTGTTTTTGATCGTCTCGCTGGTCAATCTACTGGCACTCGGCCTGTTGATCCGCGGTGCACCGATCATCTGGGAAACCCGGTTCGCCTGGCTCCAACGCTGACATCGCGCGCCCCGACCCACGACAGGCCGCCACGAGCACCGCTTCCAGCGCCGCGGCATCACGCAGCGGGCGTAAACTTTCGAACAGCGCCGCCGCTTCGGGAAAACCGCGCTTGAGCTGGCCGAGCCACTGCTTGAGCCGCGCCGCCGGGTAGGTCGACCCCTCGCCGCCCAACGCCCGGCACTGGCGGAAGAAATCCAACAGCCAAGGCAGCATCGACGGCCAGTCCAGCGGCGCCGGCGCTTCGCCGCGCGCCCGGGCGGCAATACAAGCAGCCAGATCGGGACGCGCGATCAGCCCGCGTCCGATCATCACGTCGTCGCAGCCGCTGACGCGACGGATGGCGTCGTAATCCGCCAGCGTCCAGACCTCGCCATTGGCCACCACCGGCACCGCCACCGCCTCGCGAATGCGCGCCACCCAGTCCCAATGCGCCGGCGGACGATAGCCCTCGAGCTTGGTGCGCGCGTGCACCGTCAACCAGTTGGCGCCGCCGTCGGCCAGCGCTTGCGCGCACTCCAGCGCGCGCGTCTTATCGTTGAAACCGAGCCGCATCTTGGCGCTGACCGGCAGCGCCGCCGGCACCGCCCGCCGCACCGCGCCAACGATGTCATGGAGCAGCGCCGGCTCATCCAACAACGCCGCGCCGCCGCGATGGCGATTGACGCTCTTGGCCGGACAACCGAAATTCAAATCGATCGCCGGCGCGCCATACTCGGCGGCACGCGCGGCATTGTCGGCGAGACAGGCCGGATCGCTGCCGAGCAGCTGTATGTGCACCGGCGTCCCCGCGCGCGTGCGCGCGCCTTGCGCCAACTCGGGCGCCAGACGCTGCCAGGTGCGCGCCGGCAGCAGCGCGCTCGTCACGCGCACGAATTCGGTGACGCACCAATCGACACCGCCCAGGCGCGTGATCGCATCGCGCATGACGGCATCCACCAGCCCCTCCATCGGGGCCAAAACGACTTTCATGACAAGGACTTCCAAACCATCGGCGGGGGTTGATTGTACGCACATCCGTGAACGCTCGGCGAAAAATACGCAAACTGCGTATTCACTCTCGACGACATTAGCTATACAGGTAAAAACATCGGCTAAAAATAATCGCGAACGGGAGTGGCCCTTGGCGTTTCAATTACCGTCCAATCTCTTTACCTCGAATCGACTGACCGAGGAAGCGGAATTCGTCTACCGGCTCAGTGGTAAATTTCGTGCTGCGCTGCTTGCCGGCAGCGATGCGCCGCTGCCGACCAACTTGCCCGAACCGGCTACGCCGCCGGTGCAGGCAGCGCAGCAGCTTGCCCGTTGCCTGAGCGGCATCCAGGGCCATTTCGTGCGCCTGGACGAGTCCAACAAGTTATTGCAGGCCTTGATCGCCCACATCGCGCAGCGCGCGCAACAATCGCCCGACGGCTGCATCGCCGCGGTGCTGCTGGGCCCCTATACCCAATACACCGCGCAACACGGCATCAACTGCGCATTGTTGGCCGCGCGCATGGCCGACAACCTGGGACTGCCGCAGGACGATAAAACGATACTGATCGGCGCCGCGCTGACCATGAACCTGGGGTCGGCAGACGTGCAAAACCAGCTTGCCGAACAGAACGGTCCGCCCACCACGCTGCAGAAGCAAACGCTCGATATCCACCCGCTGCTTAGTTCGGCCATGCTGCGCGAGGCAGGGATCGACGAGAGCCGCTGGCACGAGGCCGTCATTCTGCATCACGAGCGGCGCGATGGCCGCGGCTACCCTTTTGGCGCCAAGGAAGAAGACATTCCGCCGCTGGCGCAGCTACTGCATTTGATCGACATCGTGACCGCCAAATTGATGCCGCGCACCTACCGTCCCCGCATCACACCCAAAGCGGCGCTCTCCACGCTGTACGCCGGTGCCGCCGAACCCTTCGAGGCGGCGCACATCACGCAGCTGGTCAAGATTCTGGGCATCTACCCGCCCGGCAGCTTCGTCGAGCTGGAAAACGGCGAGCGCGCGCTGGTGATCAAAAACGGCCGCAGCGCCACCGCGCCGTTGGCGGTACCGATCCGCGCCCCCAACGAATCGATCGACACCTCGCGCCCGGGGTATCATGTCAAATCCAGCGTGAGCATGCGCATCGAAGCACGCCATCTGCCGCTGTTTTCCCAATATTGGAGTTGACCCCGGATGCAACCCGTTCCCGGCATTTACCGCCATTACAAAGGCCAGCTTTACGAAGTGCTCGGCATCGCCCGACACTCGGAGACCGAGGAGGCTTTAGTCATGTACCGCGCCTTGTACGGCGAATACGGCTTGTGGGCCAGACCGCAGGCCATGTTCAATCAAACCGTGACCAGCAGCGATGGCGACGTGCCGCGCTTCGCGCTGGTGCGGGCCTTCTAAAAGGAAAACACGATGGAAACTGCCTTGCTGGCGGGGGGCTGCTTTTGGTGCCTGGAGGCCATTTTTTCCAGCATCAACGGCGTGCGGCAAGTCGAGAGCGGCTATTGCGGCGGCCAGACCGCCAACCCGGATTATGAGGCTGTTTCGCATGGCGACACCGGACACGCGGAAACCGTGCGCATCGCATTCGACTCCGCCGTGGTCTCCTACGCCACCCTGCTCGACGTATTTTTCAGCATCCACGACCCGACCACGCTCAACCGGCAAGGACACGACATCGGCACGCAATACCGCTCGGCCATTTTCACCATGGACGACAGGCAACACGCCATCGCCACGGAAACGGTGAATGCGCTTATCAAGGCACGCCGTTTCGACCGGCCGATCGTGACCGAAATCACGCCCGCCGGAACATTTTATTCTGCAGAAAACTATCATCAGCGATATTATTGGCAGAACCGCCAGGTTCCCTATTGCCAGGTCGTCATCGCGCCGAAGATTGCCGCCTTTCGCCGGCAGCACCCGTCCCTGTTTGACGATTAGGGTTCGTCTGGCCCGGGCGTTCGCGCCGTTGTCTAATCGGACAGTATGAAAAAATTATTCACCCGCAAGCTATTGTTTTTGCTGACTCTGTTACTGGCGACCGTGTTGGCGGGCACGCTCGGCTACATGCTGATCGAAGGCTGGTCGCTGCTCGATAGCCTGTTCATGACGGTCATCACCGTATCGACCATCGGCTATGGCGAAGTCCACCCGCTCGATACCGGCGGCCGCGTCTTCACCATCATCCTGATCATTTTGGGCGTCGGCGCGGTCGGTTACGGCATCTCCTCCCTGACCCTGATGCTGTTCCAGGGCGATCTACCCCTCTATCTCAAGCGCAAAAAAATGGAAAAGGTCATTGCCCGCTTCTCGGATCACGTCATCCTGTGCGGCTTAAGCCGCACAGGGCTTTATACGCTGGATGAAATGACGCGCAGCGGCCATCGGGTGGTGGTCATCGAACGCGACATCGCCATCGCCACGCAGATGGAGGAGCGCGATATCCCCTACATCGTCGGTGACGCCACACAGGACGCCAATCTGCTGGCCGCCGGCGTCGCCCAAGCTCAGGCCATCATCACCTGCTTGACCTCCGACGCGGAGAACGCCTTCGTCGTCGTCACCGCCAAGAGCCTCAACACCGCCATCACCGCCATTTCCAAGGCCGAGAACGAGAGCACGCGCAAAAAGCTCCTAGCGGTCGGCGCCGACAAAGTGGTGGTGCCGTCGATGCTGGGCGGGCTGAGCATGGCCAACAGCGTCTTGCGGCCCGAGAGCCAGCGTTTCTTCGAGACGCTGCACGAACGTTATCCGGATACGTTCAAAGCCGAGATCATCACCGCCGAGCCGCGCTGGGCGGGCCAGACGCTGCAACATTTCCAAGCCGAGCAGGACGGCCGGCTGCTGGTGGTGGCGCTCGAGCACCCGGGCGAGGAAGTGCAATTCAGCCCCAGCCCGGACACGTCGCTGAAAGCCGGCACCGCCATCATGTTGATCCGCAATCGTTGATATGCGCCGACGCGATTTCCGTCCCGCCGCGTTCCCCAGCCTCTGGCTCGGCCAGCATCATCTGCTGGCCAACGCGCCACGCAAGGCCTGGGCGTGGTTCCTGGTCAGCTGGGCACTGCTCAGTCTGCTAGGCGGCAGCGTATTGATCGCCATGGACCTACGCCACCAACAGCAGCATTTCGATCGCGTGGTGTTCTATATGACGCGCGCCGTCGAGGCACGGCTCAAAAACGCCGAAATGGTGCTGTACGGGTTGGAGGACATCATCACCAGCGACCCGTCGGTGCGCGACACGCAGCTGCGCAGCTACGCCCAGCAGGCCGCCAGACGTTACAACTTCATTTACAGCATGGGCTTTCAGCCGCATATCGCCCACTATCAGCGCCAGGCCTTCGAACGCGCCGTGCGCGGCAATCTGGGGCCGGACTTCCTTATCCGCGATTATCAGCACGACGGCAGCGCCAGCTGGCGGCGGCAAGCCGGCTGGCGGCGCGCGCCGGAGCGCGAATCCTACATACCGTTCGTCATGGCCGAGCCCGCGCTCCATCAAAGCGCGCGCAGCGCCATAGGCCTCGACCTGCTGGCCGATGCCGTGGTCGGCCCCACCGTGACCCGCGCGCTGCGCAGCACCGATATCGAAGTGACGCCGCTATTGCGCTTGTCCGACGACCAATCCGCCATCGCCTACATCCACGCCCTCTATTCGCCTTCGCCGCCATCGGACAGCCCGCTGATGCGGCCGGAAGAAAGCATCGGCATCGTCACCCTGCTGGTACGCACCGATGCCCTGCTCGATCTGCGTCCCGAACAGCGCGCCTGGCTCAACATCTCGCTATCGCGTCAGGAAGGCGCGTCGAGCCTCTACGACAGCACCGTGTACCAACGGCGCGCAACGCAGCCGCCGCGCTGGCTGGACACGCTGTTGCCGGCGCTGACGCAGCACGAGCAGATCGATACGCCCTATTTCCCCTACGAACTGGTGGCATCGACCCAGCTGCGCTTCAACATGGTCGACCGCGTGTCTCTGTTCTTGGCCGTCCTGGCTGCCGCGCTGCCGAGCTATTTGATTCTGTTGATCGTCGCCATCCGCCACAACGCGCGCCTTGACCGGGAATCGGCCGACGACAGCCTGTTTCGCACGCGCGAAAATGCCTCGGTCACGCTGCAGGCCATCAGCGACGCGGTCATCACCATCGACAACTTGCGCATGGTGCAGTACATGAATCCGGCCGCCGAACGCCATCTCGGCCTGCGCGAAGAGGAGGCGATCGATCAACCGCTGGGCGACGTCTTCATGCTGCGCTACGAATTCGCGCGCCGCGCCATCACCGACCCGTTCGTCGAATGCCTCGACAAGCAGCAAGTGTGCGAGCTGGAAGAGAATAGCTATCTGCTGCGCCCCAACGGCGAAAAGCTGCTGATCGAGGGCTCGGTGTCGCCGCTGTTCGACCGCGGCGGCGGCCTGATCGGCGCCGTGCTGGCATTTCGCGACACGGCGCCGCTCAGGCGGCGCATGCTGGAAGCGCTGGAAACCAGCGAGACGCGGCTGAAGCAGCACGAATACGAGCTCGCGCGCGTCACCCGGATCACCTCGATGGGCGAGATGGCCTCCGGCATCGCCCATGAAATCAATCAGCCGCTATCGGCCATCATGAGCTATTGCCAGGCAAGCCTGAGCCTCTTGGAAGAGGACGAGCCCAATCTGGAGCTGATCGTACAGGCCATCCAGTCAGCGGTCGCCCAAGCGGACCGGGCCGGCAAGATCGTACGCCGGCTGCGCGAGTTCGTCGCCAAGAAAGCGCGCCAGCACACGCCGGTGGACGTCAACCATGCCATCAGCAACGTGCTGGCGCTGGCCGACTACGACTTGCGACAAGCGGAGATCGCGGTCGACTACCATCCGGGTGTGCACCTGCCGCTGGTTTATGCCGACACCATCCAATTGGAACAAGTGGTACTCAACCTGGTGCGCAACGCGATCGACGCGATGCACGGCCAAGACCACCCCGGCTGCCTGTCGGTCGAAACCAGCTACAGCGCGCGCCGCGTGTGCGTCAAAATCGGCGATAACGGCCCCGGCATCGGCGATGATAAGATTGATGACGTTTTCGCGCCGTTTTTCAGTACGAAGATCAGTGGCATGGGATTGGGCCTGACCATCTGCCAGACCATTATCGAAAGCTTCGGCGGTCACATCAGCGCCCACAACCGCTCCAGCGGCGGCGCCGAATTCGTGGTCGAACTGCCTCCGCTCGACACCGGCCAACCGCCGTACACAGACACGAGAGAGTGATTATGAACACCATGACGCCCACCGTTTATATCGTGGATGACGACCCCGCCGTCCTCGACGCGCTGGCGCTATTGATCACCGCCCAAGGCATGCGCGCCCTGACCTTCTCCAGCGGGCAATCCTTTCTCGATCACTGTCAGCCAAGCGAAATCGGCTGTGCCGTGCTCGACATCCGCATGCCGCACATCACCGGCCTTGCCTTGCAGGACATGATGATCGAGCGCGGCATCACCATTCCGTTGGTGTTCATCACCGGTCACGGCGATGTCGAACAATGCCGCCGCGCCTTCAAAAACGGCGCCATCGACTTTTTGACCAAGCCCGTGGATCAGATGCGCCTGGTCGAGAGTTTGCGCCGCGCCATCCGCCTGAGCATCCGCCAACACAGCCAGGAAGTGGAAACGCAAGAAGTGCTCTCGCGGCTCGCGCGCATCAGCGGCCGCGAGCGCGAGGTGCTCGAGGGCGTTGCCGCCGGACTATCGAGCAAGGAAATCGCGCGCGAGCTCGATCTGTCGCCGCGCACGGTCGAAGTACACCGCGCCAATCTGTTCAACAAGCTTGACGTCACGTCGCTCGCCGATCTGATCCGCTTCTACCTGAAAGCGCTCGAGGCAACCGGCATGAAGCACAATGCAGACGACATGAGCAACAATCGGTAAACTACCCTCATGGAAAGCCTGTTCAAAAACGTTGGCCTGGTCGCCCGCCACAGCAAGCCGAACATTGTCGCCAGCCTGCGCCAGCTGGCCGACCATCTGGCGCAGTCCGGCATCAATGTCTTCATCGACAAGGAAAGCGCCAGCGCGGTCGAGGCCGGCAAGCATCCGCTGATCGACCGCATGGATATGGGCAAACTGGTCGATGTCGCCATCGTGCTCGGCGGCGACGGCACCATGCTGTCGGTCGCGCGCCTATTGGCGCCTTACCGCGTGCCGATGATCGGCGTCAACCAGGGCCGCCTGGGCTTCATGACCGACATCCCGCTGCATGAAATGCTCGACACGATCGACGCCATCTTGCAAGGGCATTTCGTCCCGGAAGACCGCATCCTACTGCAGACCGTGGTGCTGCGCGAGGACGCGGAAGTCGCCAACGCACTCGCCTTCAACGACGTGGTGTTCAACCGCGGCGCGGTCGGCACGATGATCGAATTCGAAGTTTTCATCGACAACCAATTCGTCTATAGCCTGCGTTCCGACGGGCTGATCGTCTCCACCCCCACAGGCTCCACCGCCTACGCGCTGGCGTCGGGCGGGCCGATTCTGCAGCCGACGCTGCAAGCCATCACGCTGGTGCCGATCTGCCCGCAATCGCTGAACAATCGCCCCATCGCCGTCAACGACTCGTGCGAGGTCGAATTCATGCTGACGCGCGGCCTGGATGCCCGCGTGCATTTCGACGGCCAGTCGAACTGCGACCTGATGGAAATGGACCGGGTGCTGATCCGTCGCTACCGCAATCCGCTACGCATTTTGCATCCGCTCGGCTACAACTACTACGATATGCTGCGCCACAAACTGCATTGGGGCGAACGCCTCCTCTGACACCGGGTGCCCGACTGCCATGCTGCTATCGCTTAGCATCAAAGACTTTGTCATCGTCGACGAACTGGCGCTCGATTTCGCCGCCGGCTTCACCGTGCTCACCGGCGAAACCGGCGCCGGCAAGTCCATCATCCTCGACGCCTTGGGGCTCGCGCTCGGCGACCGCTCCGAAGGCGCGCAGATCGTGCGCGAAGGCTGTGAACGCGCGGACATCAGCGCGCGCTTCGCGCTCGACGGCCGCGGCGATCTGGCGCAATGGCTCGCCGATAACGAACTGACCGGCGACGACGACGAAATATTGCTACGGCGCGTCATCGACAAGAACGGCCGCTCCAAAAGTCTGATCAACGGCCAGCAAGCCACGCTGGCGCAGCTCAAACAATTGGGCGACGCACTGATCGACATTCATGGCCAGCATGCCCACCAATCGCTGTCGCGCGCGGACACCCAACGCGCGCTGCTTGACGCCTACGCCGGCGCCGACGCGCTGGTCGACGCGGTAGCCGGCCATTGGCAGCAATGGCAAAGCGCGCGCCGCGCGCGCCGCGACGCCGAACAGAACGCCCAACAAACGCAAAACGAGCGCGAACGTCTCGACTGGCAAATTCAGGATGTCGCCGCGCTGGCCATCCAGCCCGGCGAATGGGAGATGCTCAATCAGAATCACGATCGCCTGGCCAATGCCGCCGAGTTGCTGCAAAGCGCGCAAATGGCGGTCGACGCCCTATCGGAAATGGATGGCAGCTGCCTGTCCATCCTGGCGGCCGTGCACAACCGGCTCGGCAAACTCGCCCATCTCGACCCGCGTCTGGAAGAAGTTCAGGCCTTGCTGACCTCGGTCGACGTCGAGCTGTCCGAAGCCGTGCATGGTCTGCGCGACTACGCCAGTCACGTCGACGACGATCCGCGGCAGTTGGAGGATATGGCGCGCCGACTGGATGCCTTGATGAGCATGGCGCGCAAATACCGCTGCCAGCCGCAAGAGCTGCTCGAACGCCTGGAAGACTGGCAGCAACAGCGTAGCGCGCTCGACGCGGCCGCGGACCTGGCGGCATTGACGCAGGCCGAATGCGCCGCCGAGGACGCTTACCGCCAGGCAGCCGGCAAGCTCGGCGCGGCGCGGCGCAAAGCGGCGGGCGAGCTGGGCCGCCGTGTGGCGCAGGAAATGCAGACGCTCGCCATGAGCGGCGCGCGTTTCGACATTGCGCTGACCGAGCTCGACAGCCCGAGCGCGCACGGATTGGAAGACGTTGAATATCTGGTCGCCACCAATGCCGGCACCCGCTTGCAACCGCTGGGCAAGATCGCTTCCGGCGGCGAACTGTCGCGCATCAGCCTGGCGCTGCAGGTTGCCATCAGCCAAGTCGCGCGCGTGCCGACGCTGATTTTCGACGAAGTCGACGTCGGCATCGGCGGCCGCGTGGCGGAGGTGGTCGGGCGCAAGCTCAAGGCGCTGGGCCAGCACTATCAGGTACTGTGCGTCACCCACCTGCCGCAAGTCGCTTCCTGTGGCGACCAGCACTGGCAAGTGAGCAAGGACGTGAAGAAGAATCAGACGCTGAGCCGCATCCGCGTGCTCGATGCCCAAGAGCGCGTGGCCGAAGTGGCGCGCATGCTGGGCGGGGTGGAAATCACCGACGCCACCCGGCACCATGCCGCCGAGATGCTGGCGCTCAACGCCGCGCCCGGCGCCTAGCCCGCCACTAAGATTTTGCTTCTACTCCCGCCGTTACGCTTGCACGCGCTGACACTGCGGGAGTCAAGACCACACCCTAAAAGCGGGGCGGCCTTTTTCATGCCGAAGCCTACCCTGCGTTGCTTCGCGAGCGCACGCTACCGGGTCGGCACGTAATACATCCGGCTTATAAACCACAAAACCGTTGGCAATGCGCAACAGATTACATGGCAAAGTGTTAAAAAATGATGTTTGCACTGACAAACATCATTTTTTTTGACAAAATCCTATTTTAAATGCATAGTTAATAAAATTCAGGTGCAGTTTAAATCAAACGCCGCGCCATGCAATCCGCACGCCGACCCAACCGCCACCGATGAGACCCCATGAACATCGTCCTACTCAATGAGTCCGCACGCGCCTTTCCGCTAGGGCTGCCCTCATTGTTTTATTGCGCATTGGGCGCGTTGGTCGTGCATCTATGCCAACAGCTGGTGGAAGAAACCAGCAACGCCTTCGACCCGGCCAGCAGGCTCGTGCGCGCCTCGCGCGCCGCGTTCAGCATTGGCGGCCTGGTGTGGGTGCTCGACGTCACCGGTTTTTTCATTTATGCCGACCTGGCCGCCGATGGCCTGCGCCTGGCGCCCGCGCTCCTCGCCCTGCTGATCAACACCTTTGTCGCCCGAATCACCATCCCCACACTCAGCACCGGCACGCGCGCAAGCCGCGTCGGCCTCGCGGCGGTCGGTCTCGCTATCGGCATGATGGCCGGCCACGCCACCCTATCGACCGGCTTCAGCCACGGCGGCTTGGTGGTCGATCCCGCCGCCATGTTGACTTCGACGGTCTTCACCATTTTTCTGGCCGCCGGCCTCGCGCTCAAACACCGCAAAGCACGCCTACAGGCGGCCGGCAGCCAGTTCACCCCCTTTACCTGGCGGCTAAAAGCCGCCGCCGGCTGCCTGATCCTGCCGTTGCACTGGTGCCTGACCTCCACTTTCCCGCTGCCGAGAATCCCGGAAGCCGCCAGCACGGGCAGCGTGCGCCTACTGGTCACCGTGCTCGCCTTCGGCCTGGCGATCGCCGCCGACCAGGTACAGACCCTACACTCCGAACGGCGACGACAACGCGCCTTTCGTAGCGCGGCCACCCCGGCCACGTTCATTACCGCCGCCACCGGCAAGGACTACCAACTGGCGCTGATCGCCGACCGCTTGCCGGAACTGCTGCATCCGGACCAGCTGCACATCCACTTTCAACCCATTGTCACGCCCAATCAGCCCAAGGCGCATTTCGAAGCGCTGCTGCGCGTCACCGACCCGGTGCTCGGCCGCATCAACCCGGAAAAATTCATCCTGGCCTGCACTTTGCAAGCCCAAGGCGCGCACGTCGACATGCTGATCATCGGCAACGCCCTCGATCACCTGGCCAACTGGGGTCAACAAGGCTTTGACGACGCCACCATCAATATCAACGTCTCTCCCGACACGCTGCTGGAACCGCATTTCGTCGAATGGATGTACCAGGAGCTGCAGCGGCGCGACTTGCCGCCAGGCAGCGTGCGGCTGGAAATCACCGAACACGCGCTGATCGCCAATGGCAGCGACATGGTGCGCACCATTCGCCGCCTCAAAGCCAAAGGCGTGGGCGTGGTGATGGACGACTTCGGCACCGGCTATTCGTCCCTTGGGCTCCTGGCCGACCTGCCGATTTCCGGCCTCAAGTGCGACCGGCTGTTCATCAAGGGCTTGGCGCAAGACACGCGCCGCCAAGTGCTGCTGCGCAAGATCGCCGAGCTCGCGGTCGACTTGGATATCCCGGTCACCGCCGAAGGCGTGGAAACCCAGGAAGAGCTGGATATCGTCATCCAAAGCGGTATCGACAGCATTCAAGGCTTCTACTTCGCCAAGCCGATGCCGGCGCCGGACGTCCCCGACTGGTTTGCCGGGCTCGAGGCGCGCTGGGCCGGGGCGATCGTTTAATTCGGCAACCGGCACGACATCCGCCGTACCGACCCCCAGACAAGCAAAATATCTTCACGCCTGTGCGCTGCTCGCCAGCGCGTCCATGACCCGGGCCGAATAGACCATGGCGGCGCCGGCATTGAGCGCCACCGCCACGCCCAGCGCTTCGGCCACCTCCTCACGCGTGGCGCCCTGGCGGACCGCCGCGTCGGCATGCACGGCGATACAGCCATCGCAACGCGTGGTCACCGCCACCGCCAGCGCGATCAGTTCACGGGTCTTGGCGTCCAGATGGTCGGTTTTCTTGCCGGCGTTGGAGAGCGTCTGATAGCCGCTGACCGTGTCCGGAGACAATTTGCTCAGCTCGCCCACGCGCCCCATCAGTTGCTTGCGGTATTCGTTCCAGTCCAGCATGGTGGTTCCTTTCGTTCTTAAAGAGCGGCAACCGCAACGGCTGCCATGCACGCAGTATGGCTGTCCCTATCGAGACTTGTACTGTATAAAAGTATCCAATAACCAATCATTCGTCTCATATGGATACGCTCAGCACATTACTGGCTTTGACGCGCGCGCATGTCGCGCTCGATGCGCGCTGCCTGCTAGGCAGCCGCTTCACCCTGCCCCACGCCCCCCTGCCGCCCGGCGAAGCCACCTTTCACCTGGTGCTCGCCGGCCAGTGCCGATTGCACACGGCCAGCGGCGAAGCCCATCTCTTGTCGCCGGGCTGTCTGGCACTGCTGCCGCATGGTGTCGGCCATAGCGTCACCGGCCTCACCGCGACACGGCCAGACGATGCCGCGCCGCGGCGCAGCGACGACAGCGGCGCGCTGCCGTTCAAGCGCCAAGACGGGGACCACACCGTCGACTTGCTGTGTGGACGGCTGATCCACGACGCCAACGCCGCCAAGCTGCTGCTCGCCAATGTCCCCAGCCTATTGGTGGCGCATTTGGATCAAACCCCGGGCCTGGCCGCGCTGGAAACGCTGGCCGCCCTGCTGCGCGCGGAAAGCGCCGCCAACCTGCCCGGCGCCGCCGCCATCCTGACGGCACTGATGCAGGCACTACTGGGTTATGCGTTACGCGACTGCGCCGATCGACCCTCCAGCGCCCCGCACTGCCTCGCCCTGGTGACCGACCCCCGGCTCGGCGCCGCGACGCAAGCGATGCTGCGCGCGCCGGAGCAGCCGTGGACGCTGGAAAGCCTGGCCGACCGCGCCGCCATGTCGCGCGCCACCTTCGCCCGCCGCTTTCGCGAACGCGCTGGCATGACACCCGGCGATTTTTTGACCGCGCTGCGCATGACCCTCGCTTGCCGGCTATTACGCGACAGCCCGCGCCCCTTGGCGGATATCGCCGCCGCGGTCGGTTACCAATCGGACACGGCTTTCGGCAAAGCCTTCCGCCAGAGCCTGGGAACGACACCAGGACAATGGCGACGGCAAGCGGCGCCGTAGCCCGGCGGGCAACGAATCTTCACAGATTTACCGGTTTTTTGGCGGCAGGCCGTTTGCCGGCCCTTTGCCACCACCGGTAAAATTCAAGCTGCGCTGAGAGACCTCTTTGCCGATCATTCCACGAGGCGTTTGATTTCCCCATGCAACACCTTCACCTGTTTTCCTTGCTGCTGGCCGCCTGTGCGGCCTTTCTGGCTGGCGCCATCAACTCCGTGGCGGGAGGCGGGACCATGGTCACGTTTCCAACGCTGATGTTCCTGGGTCTGCCGCCGATCGTCGCCAACGCGACCAGCACCGTGGCGATCTGGCCGGGATCGCTGGGCAGCATTTGGGGATTTCGCCAGGAACTCGGCCGCACCGACCGCACCTTGCGCGCGCTGGTGATTCCCAGCTTGCTGGGCGGCGGCATCGGCGCTTACCTGCTGCGGCACACCGCTTCGGCCACCTTCGAGCACATGGTGCCGTTCCTCATTTTCTTCGCCACCGCGCTATTCATGGTCCAGGGCGGCATTCAGCGCCGGCTGGCCGGCGCGAATAAGGAAGCTGCCCACGGTATAGGCGGCAAGCTCGGCCTCGCGCTGGCGTGCCAACTGTTGATCGGCATTTACGGCGGCTATTTCGGCGCGGGGGTCAGCATCGTCATGCTGTCGGCGCTAAGCGCCTTCGGACAAACCGACATTCTGGAAATGAGCGCGCTGACCAGTCTGTTCTCGCTATGCATCAACGGCGTGGCGGTACTGGTGTTCGTGGCCGCGGGGCTGGTGGACTGGCCTTACGTGCTGGCCATGGCGCTGTGCGCGGTGGCGGGCGGCATTCTCGCCGCCGGCATCGCCCGCCGTATCGGCCGCCCCGCGGTGCGGCGCTTCGTCATCACGGTGGGCCTGACGATGACGGTGGTTTTCGTGCTGCGGCAATGGGTGTGGCACGCGATGTAGCGTGGGGATCACTCTTCACACTAGGATCAACGACTGCTTTTGATTCTGCCGTCGTATAACCACTTGCGAACCTTGCGGACGCGAAGTCGATGCCTGTCAGGATGACTCGGATTGATCAGGATATTTAATTCCTCCGGAACAATCACTGAGGGTACGTGCAGCAAGACGGAGCGGCCGGATGCGACCCATGCCGAACCAAAGTCCAAGCTGACCCGGCCCGCTGGTTCTGCGTCCCAGCCGACGTGATCTGTGCTGGCAAACGCCTCTGCCGCTTGCCAAATATCGTCCGGAATCGCGACCTCTACCAAATAGCGGTTGAGAGGCAGCCCGCCGGCATTCAAGTGCACCACGGTTTCCAGGCAAGACAAAGCAATGCTGCCTGAGCTGTAATACATCGGTACGCCTTTGCGATTCCAGCGCCCGCCAGTGAGCTTTGCCCCTGCCCCGGTCAGATCGTCTGCAGCGTAATCCGGCGCATCAGTGGCGATACGCCAAACCGAGACGGTCATAAATAGGCCCCACTCTGCATCGCCGATAACACATCCGAAACGATGATGAACCCGGATGCCGTATGGAGAAATTCGGCGGGACGCTTACCCCCCAACGCCGGCAATGGCTCTTCAATCCAATGCGCCACCCATTTGGGCGCATCGAAATCCTCGGCATGGTCGCTTTCTGCCACCATCTTTTGTACTTGGCCAATCAGCGCAAACAGATTCAGCACACGTTCGCTCTCGTCGATGCTGAGCAAGTCGTCGTTCATCGCCTTGCGATTCACCGTGGCCACGGGGATACGCAACAACTCGGCCAGACCTTTTTGCGACATAGCCATGTCTGCCACCATGTCCTTAAACACGCGCGCTTTGACACGATCCTCGATCAGCCGTACTCGCTCGGTCAGAGGCAGCTCGTACAGCCGCAAGAAACGCTCGGCCTGAGCCCGATGCCGGGGTTTATCCTTCACGATGCTGCGCATAATCGGCTCCTTTGATCAATATAGATAGCTCAAATGAGCACACAAGGCAAGCGCACGCGATGCCGTGCGTTGCTGCGCGAACGCACGCTACACAAGGTGCGGGGTGTGCCGACCCGGGCCCCCTACGGGGCCCGCCTCCGTGGTGAAAGGCTTAGTCGGCAGTGAGCACTAGGCAACCCGCGACTTCACGCGCCCGCGCCGCCACCGGCAGATACAGCCATGAGGTGTGCGCGTCGATCGGCTCGGCGCGCCAGGCAAGGC
>NZ_JAFAND010000148.1 GCF_019232825.1 Paludibacterium sp.
GTCTGTCCACAGCCAGGCGTAACGCACGACGCGTTTTCGGAGAGGGCGATGCAACGATCTCACATGACAGCCGGTACGGCCCGTTCCCTGGTGTTCGAGCGGCTGATGCCTCATCCGCCCGAAAAGATCTGGCGGGCGCTCACGCAATCATGGCTGATGAAGGAATGGCTGATGGAGAACGACTTCGTCGCGGAGGTCGGCCATCGCTTTACCGTCCGTGCGGCGCCGCTTCCCGGTTGGTCCGGGGTGACTCATTGCGAGGTGGTCACCGTGGATGCGCCGCGCCGGTTGGCTTATCGCTGGGGCGATGGCACCGAATCCGTCAACCACCTCGTTACGCTGGTCACGTGGACCCTCGTTCTGCAAAACACTGGAACGCTTGTCCGGATGGAACAATCCGGCTTCGGCCCGGATGACGGCCATAGCTTCGAGCGCATGGGCGGTCGATGGCCCGACATGCTTGCCCGTCTGGATCACGTCGCGGGCGGTGCCGAAACGAATGTTTAGCGGAAATTTCCGTGTCTACCTAAGCGGCCCCCCGTCAATCAGCCGAGCTGATCGACGGGGGGCGCCTAGGGCGTGGTCAGCTATTCGGCTCCCGCCGCCAACGGCGGCGTCGGGTTGGCGCAGTTGGGGTTGCTTAGGCTGGTGTAGCGGCCATAGGCAAAGTCGGCATTGTAGTGAACGCCAGGTGTCGGCGTGCTGCCCCCCAACAAGGAAATCTGCACGGTGTACCAGCCCTGCACGCCGCGCGGCACCACCACCAGCGGCCGAGGGTCGGCTGCGGAGCGACCGAAGTTGCGCCATACCGTGCCATCGGGCGCGACGATGACCACCTGCATTCTCGCGCTTTGATTGAATACATCCAGGCGCAGGCAATACTGCGGCGAGCTGTGAACCTGCAGCACGAACGGCTCGACGCTGCCGCCGGGGTTGGTCGAGCTGGTGGTGACGTTGGCGTGCAGAACCGTGGCATCGCAATTGAGCGACGTGCATGCGCTCGGCGGCGTCCAAATAATGGAGCCCGCCCAGGCCTGGCCCGCCATCAACAGACCCGCGCCTAGCGCGGTGGCAATGCGTCGAGCAAATTGTCGTTTCATGGTGTTCTCCCTGATAAGTCCCGTTTCAAAACAGGCGTCGTGCAGGAAGTATTTGAACCGTTTGGCGGATGCGCCATAGGCCCAAAAGCCAGGGCTGGCCTTTGGGGAAGGGCGCTGGCTTGCGCTTCTATGGCAATTTGCCGATAATAATTCGGCAAATTGCCTAAAGGGATTGCCATGACAATGACTGCTTATGCGCCTGCCTCTGACGAGATCAAGGCAGGGCCGGCCTCTGATCAACTGCCTCGCCTTGGCGAGCTGATCGGCCGGCCGCTGCGCTCTCCCTTGGATCTCGCCAATGCGGTCGAGGAAGGCGTTAAAACGGATGTTGTTGCCCGCTTGCTGGACATTGGACTTGCTCGATCGGAGCTGGATTTTGTCATCCCGGTCCGGACGCTTTCGCACAGAGTTAAGCTGGGTCAGCCGTTGACGCCCGAGGAATCGGGGCGAGCCGTGAGGGTCGCCCATTTGGTGTTCCAAGCGGAGGAAGTGTTTGGTGATGTGCGCCAAGCCGCAGAATGGCTACGCAAGCCGATGCGGCGATTCGAGGGGCGGACGCCACTCGCGTTGGCGCACACCGAGCAAGGCGCGCAACTGGTTGAGCAGGTGCTCGGGCAGGCGCAGGAAGGCTACTTTGCATGATCCTCTGGCGGCTTAGCGCACACAAAGATCTGCAAGGGACAGGCGGTCTCAACTACCCGGGCCGCTGGCATCACGCCGGACGGCCCATCGTGTATTTGGCAGACCATCCTGCCAGCTGCATGTTGGAGGCGTTGGTCCACTTGGAGTGCACGAATCTTCCCGAGACATTCACTTTGCTTAAAGTCGAGGTGCCGGACAACGTCGTACAGGCGCTCGACCTTTCCGCTCTGCATGAGGCGTGGGTAGGCGACCAGGCGCTGACGCAGCGCATCGGCTCGGGCTGGTTGGCCGCGGCGCCTTCCGTTGCGCTGCAAATTCCGAGCGCCATCGTGCCGGAGGGGAAAAATACTCTGCTGAACCCCTTACATCCCGCCGCCGTGCAGTGTCGCATTGTCGATGCGATGTCTGCCTCTTGGGATAAGCGGCTCCGGCCAAATTAGCATGGCGCGGGACCGTGTCTGGGGCATGACGCCCGGCGGGCCCGCCGGGCGTTTAGCAGTAGGGCGCGTTCGCGTAGCAACGCGCCATCTTCCCGACGCCTACGAGCGCATCACGGCTTGCAAATGCTCCAGCTTGTAACTCACTGCCGCCAACAAACTGCGTGCCGCTTCCTGATTGAAGCGTCGCCGAGGCGACGGCGCCATCTGCTGAACCAAACGGTTTACGGTGAACTGGATGTCGCGTAGATCGCGCTCGATAGGGGAGACGGTACGGCGGTGTGCCATAGGTCAAACCCCTTTTTCTTTACATCATGAAGGAGCTGCCGTAAGGAGGCGGCAGGCCGAACGAAGGTTGACGGACCGGGCATGTTAGCCGGTACACCGGCGGGCGGACCCGCCGGTGTCCTTCGTCGGCCCGCCATAGAAAAGCGGATCGACGCGTGATGCGAGCGCAGGTGGGACTCAGCGCTCTAACATGCTTATCGGGGCCGTTGTAGTGGTCTAATGATGGCGGACACCTCGATAGGTGGGATAATCACCTACCGAGGAAAATGACGTGTCTGGAATGCGCAGGAAATTTGATGCCAGCTTCAAGCTGGAAGTAGCAAAGATGGTCAAGGACCAGGGG
>NZ_JAFAND010000025.1 GCF_019232825.1 Paludibacterium sp.
ACTGTCGAATCATCGCGGTTGGGGTAGTTTATTGGTTTTTATAAGCTTTTCGGCTTAACAGATGGGCATGATGCCACAGCCGCGGCGGGCAATCATGATGAACAGGTCGATAGGCCCGTTGACGAGTGGTTGTAGCATGCGTTCGCCGCAGGCAACGCACGGCATTCATGCACCGAGGGGTAGCCGTGCGTTGCTGCGCGAACGCACGCTACACCTGTCCTAATCCAGATAAGGTAAATCGGCGCCGTTGCCCGCCCAATCGAGCGGATACACACCCTGCGCCACCAATCGGAGAAACGTTGAGTAAGGCCAGTCGGCCACGCGCTTCACCAGGCCATGTTTGACCGGATTGATATGGATGTAATCCATGTGCGCCGTGAAATCCTCATCATCGCGGATCAGATGTTCCCAATAACGGCGTTGCCAGATACATCGCTCCCCTCTGCTACGCCGGGAGGCGCTGTCCATATCGTCATGGGGCACACCGCGCGAGAACTGTAACTTAATCAAACGCCAGCGTGACGCAAAATCTTCGTCCCCCTCCGGTAGTTGCCAAATGCAATGAAGGTGATCGGGCAGAACAACCCATGCATGGATGATAAAGGGGTGACGACGTTTCACGGCGCGAACCGACGCACGCAAACGGTCAATCTGCTCGATCAACAGCGCGTTGTTACGCCGTTTTTGCAGATTGACCGTGAAAAAATAGGTGCCGCCAGGACACCATGCGCGACGGTAACTCATGGGCACGATCCTCGCCCAAGCCATTCCCCATCGCAACATAGGAAAGTTTAATCAAACCGCCACAACGCCATCGACAAGCCGCCATAGCGCCAATCGTCGTGGATGCGCGTCGGCGCCACGCCGTCGCTGGCCGCGCCGAGCGCGATGAACAGCGGCAGGAAATGTTCGTCGCTGGGGTGATTGGTGCGCGCCTGCGGTGCTTGGCGGAGCCAATCGTCGAGCATTTCATCCTGCCGCGCCAGCAGCCGCGCGTCGACCCAGCCGGCGAATTCGCGCGCCCAGGCCGGCGGCTCGCTGCCGTCGGGCTGCATCTGCCACAGATTATGGGTGTAGCTGCCGGAGGCAAGAATCAGGATGTTCTCGTCGCGCAGCGGCCGCAGAGCGCGGCCGAAGGCGCGTAGACCCGCCTCGTCCAGGTTGCGCGGCAGCGACAGATTCACCACCGGCACATCCGCCTCGGGGAAAAGCCGCATCAGCGGCGTCCAAGCGCCGTGATCGAGCCCGCGCGCGGCGTCGTCCTCCAAGGCGAAACCACCGGCCGACAAGGCGGCACGCACCCGTTCGAGCCAAGGCGCCGTCGTTTGTGCCGGATAGCGCAGCGAATACAGCGCGCGCGGGAAACCGCCGAAATCGTGGATCGTGCCGGGCGCCGCCTGCGTCGCCATCAGCGGACGCGCGCTCTCCCAGTGCGCCGAAATCACGACGACCGCGGCCGGGCGAGGTTGCGACCGCCCGAACTCATCGAGGAAACGGGCGGTCGGGCTATCTTCCAGCGCCAGCGTGGGCGCGCCATGCGACACAAACAGAGCGGGTTGCGTGAAGGTTTGCATGATGCGATGTCCAGTTAGTTCGTATTAGTCCTAATCATAGTACGAATTTGTAGATCAACAAATCATGCAAATGTGCAGTTATTGTTTACTTATAGTAATCAATCAAACGTCTTCAGCCGGCCGCGGAAATCCGCCAGCGTCGTGTAGCCCTTGGCCGCCATCAAGTCCGCCAATTCGCGCTCGATGCGCGCGAAGGCCGCCACGCCCTCTTCCTGCAAGCAGGTGCCCAGCTGCACCGCCGTGGCGCCGCACAGGATATGCATGAAGGCTTCCGCGCCGCTCTTGATGCCGCCGCAACCGATGACGTGTTTCTCCGGCATCAAGCGCGCGAACTCGCGCACGTTCGCCAGTGCCGTCGGCAGCACATAGTCGCCGCCGAGCCCGCCGAGACCGCCCTTGGGTTTGATCAGCGTGGTTTCGCTCTCCAGGTCGATCAACAGCCCGTTGCCGACCGAATTGATGCAAGTCACGAAGCGCAGGCTATCGAAACGGTTGAGCAACGCCGCCATCTGGGCGAAATGCACCGGATCGAAATACGGCGGCAATTTGACCCCGAAAGGCCCCGGATACACCTGACAGAACGCCGCCAACGCCTCGGCCGTGGCGGCGAAATCGTATGCCAGCTGCGGCTTGCCCGGCAGATTGGGGCAGGACAGATTGACTTCGGGCAGACACGGCAAGCGCAGGTCGCGCAAGGCGGCCAGCATGTACAGGTTGTCTTCGAGCGTCATGCCGGCAATCGACACGAACAGCGGCTTGCGGTAATCGAAAGCTTGGGCGTAGTCGAAATAGTATTGATAACCCTCGTTGGGCAACCCCATCGAGTTGATGCTGCCCAACGCCGTTGCCCGGTAGCGCGGCTCCGGGTTGCCCTCGCGCGCTACTAGCGTGCAGCTCTTGGTCATCACCGCGCCGGCGGCCGAGCCGGCCACGGCATCCAACTCGTCACGGGTGCGGCACATCACCCCGGAAGCGTTGTAAAGCGGGGACGCCATCGACAGCCCCAACCATTGAAGCGACAAATCCACCGCCATGACACCTTCTCCTGCGACCAATGAAAGCGCGCAGTATGCCATAGCCGACCACCGGGCGATTTGATCTGCGCCAGCAGGCCCTGCCGCTGGCGGCGCTAAACACATCCGGGTAAAATCGACGCATTTACCTTCAGGAAGTCGACGCAATGAGTATCAAATCCGACAAGTGGATTCGCCGCATGGCAGAAGAGCACGGCATGATCGAACCCTTCGAGCCGGGTCAGATCAAGAGCGTGGACGGCCAGAAGGTCATTTCCTACGGCACGTCGAGCTATGGCTACGACATCCGCTGCGCCGACGAATTCAAGGTGTTCACCAACATCAACAGCACCATCGTCGACCCGAAGAATTTCGACCCGCAATCGTTCGTCGAAGTCTCCGGCAAAGGCTTTTGCCTGATCCCCCCCAACTCGTTCGCGCTGGCGCGCACGGTCGAATATTTCCGCATTCCGCGCCAAGTGCTGACGGTATGCCTGGGCAAGTCGACTTACGCGCGTTGCGGCATCATCGTCAACGTGACGCCGTTCGAACCCGAGTGGGAAGGCTACGTCACCTTGGAGTTTTCCAACACCACGCCGCTGCCGGCCAAGATCTATGCCAACGAAGGCGTGGCGCAAGTGTTGTTTTTCGAGTCCGACGAAGACTGCGACGTGTCGTATCGCGACCGTCAGGGCAAATACATGGGGCAAAGCGGCGTCACGCTGCCCAAACCGTGACCCCGTCGCGCCGCCCCGCAAAACCGCGCCCAGCGCGGTTTTTTTACATTTTATCAATCACTTAACTAAAAGAACCCCCAATTCATACATCGCTTTTTTTGCCCTAATGTCCTACGATAATTTCAGGGTGATGCTTCTGCACACATCACCCTGGCGCCTCTGGCGCCTTCTTGAGGCGTTGCGGTTCCCCCTTGCCGCCACGTCTTTTTTTTGTGCCAACAAAAGGGCGATGACGCCAACGCGTCACCGCCCTTTTTGTCTCCTTCGCGCTCAGAAGCAGCAATGCGATCCGGCGGCCTCCCTGGCCGAGCGCGCCAGCGCATCCAGATCATCGTCGAGCCCGGCGTGAATATCCTTCAACGCCGAGCGTAAAATCACAAACCCCAAATGCGCCGGCTCGCAGCCGAACACTTCGGCCAGCGCCTTGAGTTCGTGGCACGTCTGTCCATCCATCGGCAGTTGCACGCTGTGGGGCGTCTCGCCCAACAGCAGCTTGCACGCGGTATCCTCGCCGCGGCAGGCCTCCAATTCGTCCAGGAGACCCTTCAATGCCTCGCCCATGATCATCACCTCCTTGTCGCCTACGTCTCCCCCACTTCAATGGCTTCTATCCAAGCATAGTCGGCCGGCGGCCGGGATGGTGTTTTTATCTTAGGCGATTGATGCCACTCAAACGCTTGATTCAAAAGCATTTATTAGCCACAGAGAGAAATCGTCTCGCTTCACGGATAATTCACGTTATAGCCCAAGCCGGCGCACGCGCCGCAGCGAAGCTATTGCTCGCGCAGATCGCCGTCACGGTAATACCAGCGGCCGTCGACCGAGACGAAACGGCTAACCTCGTGCAGCCGTGCCGCGCGCCCGCCGAGCTTGTAGCGGGCGACGAACTCGACGACGCCCTCCAGATCGCCCGGCTCGCCCCCGGCCGTGCGCAGCACGTCCAGCCCGATCCATTTCAGCGCCGGACTTTCATCCGATAAATCGAGCCGATCCGGACGGCTATCGGCGTGCCACGTCGCCAGCAGATAGTCGACCGCCTGGCGGGTATAAGCCACGTAACGCGAGCGCATCAGCGCCTCGGCGGTGGGCGCCGGCGTCTCGGGGTGGTCGATATAGCGTCCGCAGCAATCGGCGTAGGCCGTGGCGAGGCCACAGGGGCAATTTGTCGGTGTCTTGCGTTTCATGGCGATGGGTTTTGCAACGGCGGCAGATCGAATAGCTGCATCAGGAAATTGGTAAACGCCGGATCGGCGGGGCGGTTGCTCAATGCCGGCCACTTGCGTTGCCAATCGCGCAGTTTCATCTCCATGCGCGCATGGCTCTCCTCGGCCGTCATTTCGTTGCGGTCACGCGAGATCGCCAGATAA
The DNA here is from genome assembly GCF_019232825.1 of Paludibacterium sp. Lineage (GTDB taxonomy): Bacteria > Pseudomonadota > Gammaproteobacteria > Burkholderiales > Chromobacteriaceae > Paludibacterium. Next base: position 4,692 of record NZ_JAFAND010000025.1, read on the forward strand.
CGGTAAGTGGCGAAGGTCGAATCGTCGACGCGGTTGCTCCCCGCCACGCGCACCCGGTACACATTGAGCTGATCGGCCGCCTCGGTCCGCGACAGGCGTCCGGCCTCGACTTCGCCGGCAAGCCGGTTGGCTTCGCGGAAAATCAGGCTGACGTGAGACGGCTGCGCCGCGGCGGGACGCGCCGCGCTGCCGTGTCCGGAAAAGATCGGACTCGGCCATTGTTTGAAGCTGCCGCAACCGGTCAGCATCAGCGACGTCAACAACAGGATCGTCAGCGCTTTCATGTTTTGGAGTGTAATACATTACAACTCGCAAAAGGGAACCATCCCCGCGCGCACCGCGTCAGACTCCGTCATTCAAGGGTTTCCCGCCCGCTGACCAACCTGTCGGAATCTTACTCTTCATGTCTTTGCCCGACCTCGCTCGCGCCTTACGGCGCACACTACGCACGCTGCTGTTCGCGCCCGACACTTGGCGCGGCCGCCTGTTCGATCAAGTGCTGATCGCCGCCATCCTCCTGGCCGTATTGACAGTCACGCTGGAGAGCGTGCCCAGTATTCGCGCAGAGCACGCGCCGCTGTTGCACGCCGTCGACTGGGGGCTCACCCTGCTTTTCACCGTTGAATATCTGCTACGTCTATTTTGTGCGAGAAAACCGCTCCACTACGCGCGCAGCTTTTTCGGCATCATCGATCTCTTGGCCATCCTGCCGCAGTACATCGCGCTATTTCTGCCGCAAAGCCGCTTTTTGTCGGTGGTCCGCATCCTGCGCCTCTTGAGCATGTTCCGCGTCTTCAAGCTGACGCGCTATCTCGGGGTGGCGCAGAGCCTGCGCGACGCGCTACGCGCGAGCCAGCGCAAGATCACCGTCTTTCTGGTGGCGGCGCTGGTCATGGTGATGGTACTGGGCACGCTGATGTACGTCATCGAGGGGGAGGAAAACGGCTTTACCAGCATTCCGGTCAGCATTTATTGGGCGATCGTCACGCTCACCACGGTCGGCTATGGCGACATCGCGCCGCAAACGCCGCTCGGCCAGGCGCTGGCTAGTCTGGTGATGATTATCGGCTATGGCATGATCGCCGTACCCACCGGCATCGTCAGTTCGGAAATCGCCCGGCGCGATGGCGTGCAGGCCATCGAGGCGGTCTGCCGCCCTTGCGCGCTCGGCGAGCACGACCGCGACGCGCGCTACTGCAAATACTGCGGCCGGCCGCTTGTTGACCAAACGCAGTGGCAAATAACGGGTTCAGAGGGTCCCTAACGTGAGCGGCGCGCCAGGCGCGCGATCTGTTCCGCGGTGTCGGCGATCAGCGCCGCCGCGTTGGCCTTGGCATACGCCAGCGTGACCGGGCCGCGGCACAGGGAAAACGTCCCGTCGAAAGCGGCGGAAAGCGCCGGCAGCGCCTCGACGCCGCCAGAGAGCAGGCTGACCGGTACGCCGGCCGCGCGGGCGCGGCGCGCCACTTCCCACGGCGCCTTGCCCGCCAACGTCTGCGCATCGGAGCGCCCCTCGCCGGTCAACACCCAGTCCGCGCCGGCGAGCACCTGATCGAAGCGGCACAGATCGGCCACCGCCGCCGCGCCGGGCCGGCTCGCGGCGCCGAGAAAGCGCAAAGCGAAACCCAGGCCGCCGGCGGCGCCGGCACCCGGCACGACGGCCAAATCGGGCGCGAGCAAATCGGCCACGCGGGCCAGCGCCGCCTCCAACTGCGGCAAATCCGACGCCACCGCGCCTTTTTGCCGCCCGAAGGTGCGCGTCGCGCCATGCTCGCCCAGTAAAGGACAGTCGACGTCGCACCATACCTCGATCGGCACCTGGCCAAGCCGCGGGTCGAGCCCGGTCAGATCGACCCGCGCGGCAAGCGGTAACGACGCCGGCGAGCCGTCCAGCGCCTGTTCCTGGGCGTCGAGCCACACCGCGCCCAACGCCGAGAGACAGCCGGCGCCGCCCTCGTTGGTGCCCGATCCGCCAAGCGTCAGCACCAGCCGCCGGCAACCGGCATCGAGGCACGCGCGCATCAGCTGGCCGACACCGCGGCTCGTGCGCTGCATCAACGGGGTTCCGCCCGCCAACGGCAAGCCGACGATGCGGGCCGTTTCGATCAAGGCGGTGCCGTCTTCCAGCAGCAAACAAGCGACTTGGCGCTGGCGGCCGCTCAGATCGTCGGCCCAGGTCCGCTGCCAGTGGCCGCCAAGCGTATGCCGCAAGACCGCCAGCGTGCCCTCGCCCCCATCCGCCATCGGCTGCAGCGTGCACTGCGCGGTCGGATCGGCGCGCAAAATGCCGCTGGCCATGGCGTGCGCCACTTGATGCGCCGACAGACAGCCCTTGAAGGCATCGGGCGCCAGGATCCAATGCATGCAGACCTCACGACAAAAAACGCGGACCAAAACAAAAAAGCCACCGAGGTTTCCCTGCGGTGGCTTCTCGGCGCGAACGCTTACTCGGCTTCGGCCGGCGGCGCGCTTTGCGCTGCCGGCGCGACAGACCCCGGCGCCGCGGTAGGCTTCGGCAGCGATTGCAGCTCTGCCGCCCGCTTTTCTTCCGGCTTGACTTCGCCGGACGGCTTGCCGTTCAAATCGAACCGTTTGCCGCCGCGCGCCACCGATTTGATGTAGCGCGGCTTACGGCAGTGATTGGCGACCACGCGGGCGATCAACACCGGGTCGAACTGCGGCAAGGCGGCAATCAGACTCTCGTGAATGCCAAGCGCCAGAGGGCGAAACTGTCGGAATACGTCGAACTTACTATAAACATGTTCCGCGATCATCTCGGTCTGCTTCTTCTTGCTCAGACTTTGAACCGCGGATTTGAGCGCGGCGCCCAGTGCCGTTTCGGTATTTGGCTTCATGAAAACTTCAATCTATTCAGTTAATGCCCCGGCGGCCCAGCCGCCCGTCTGCGGTCCGCCCGATACTGCGTCCAGACCGTTGCCACATCTTGCCATCGACGCGATGGCAAAGCGCGTATCTTATGTCAAAACATTGAAAAAAGCGAAGCAAGCCGCAGTATTTTACGCTTTCAGCAGCAAAAAAGCGCCAGTTTCCGGCCGCACACGGCGCAACAGGCGAGATCCGCGCCGCCAAAGCGAGAGCGCAGCCAAAGCTTACTGCTCAAAATTGTTGTTAAAGTGCAATTAACTTGCCCATGTCATATATAAAGCATATATCACTACATTCACTGCAACCTATTGGTCAATAGTACTGCCATAAATTTCACGCATGGCTATTAAACCCACGTTAACACACCAGCTAATATACATTTTCGCGACATAAACTATCATTTTTTCGCCACGATTTACAGCGCGACACCCCTTTCAGGCACTATCGAACCGTCTTTCGCCAACACGAGAGGCTGCTCCGTACAGATGGGTTCGGGAGCAGATTTGAGCTGGAGAACTAACGTCTTATGAGCCGCCTTTGCGGCTCATTTTTTTTGCCCCACCCCCTCGTCTTGCCCCACGCCCGCGATTGACCGACAGGATGTTATACCGTAACATTTTGCCAGCCGTTATAACATAACATCGGAGAATGCCATGTCCTCACAACGCAAAGGTCTCGCCCTAGCGGCTCTGCTCCTTTCTCTCGCCCCCTGGGCCGGCGCGGCGCAGCCGGTCACGGTCGTCGCCGCGGAAAATTTCTACGGCGATCTGGCGCAACAGGTCGGCGGCCCGCTGGTGCAGGTCACGAGCATCATGAACAATCCCGACCAAGACCCGCATCTGTTCGAGGCCAGCGCCTCCACGGCGCGCGCGCTGAGCGCCGCCCGCCTGGTCGTCTACAATGGCGTCGACTACGATCCCTGGATGGACAAGCTGCTGTCGGCCGCGCGCGCACCCAACCGCGCCGAGATCGTCGCCGGGAAACTCTTGGGCAAGAAATCCGGCGATAATCCGCATCTATGGTACGATCCCGCCACGATGCCGGCCGTCGCTCGCGCCATCGCGGGCAACCTGACGCGCATCGATCCCGCGCATCGCGCCGACTACCAGCGCAATCTGACGCAAGTGCTTGCACGCCTCGGCGTCATTCAAGCGCGCGTTCAAGCGCTGCGCGGTCGCACCGCCGGCAAGACGGTCACCGCCACCGAGCCTGTGTTCGGCTACATGGCGCAGGCGCTCGGCCTCTCGATGCGCAACGCGCGCTTCCAGCTGGCCGTCATGAACAACACCGAACCGAGCGCCGCCGACGTCGCCGCCTTCGAACACGATTTGAAGACCCGCCAAGTCAGCGTGCTGTTCTATAACAACCAAGCCTCCGACGCATCGGCCAAGCGCATGCAGAAGCTGGCGCAGCAATCCGGCGTCGCCGTCGTCGGCGTCAGCGAAACCATGCCGGCCGGCCGGCATTACCAGGATTGGATGCTGTCACAATTGGACGTATTGGAGAAAGCGCTGAGTCATTAAATGGAAGTTTTGCGTCTTGATCGGGTCACCGTGACATTCCGCGACCGCCGGGTACTCGACGATGTCAGCCTGATGGTCGAACAAAACCAGTTCATCGGCGTGCTCGGCCCCAACGGCGCCGGCAAAACCACGCTGATGCGCGCCATTCTCGGACTGATCCGCCCGGATGCCGGTCAGATCACCGTGCTCGGCCAAAGCGGCCTGCGCGGCAACCCCGACATCGGCTATATGCCTCAGGTGCGCAGCGCCAACGCAAGCCTCAGGCTGTGCGGACGCGATTTCGTCGCCATCGCGCTACATGGGCACCGCTGGGGCTGGCCCCGGCTCAATCGGCAAGCGTGGCTCGACGTCGACCGCGCGCTCGAACTGGTCGACGCCCGCGATTTGGCGCGCCGGCCGCTCGCCGAGCTGTCCGGCGGCCAACGCCAACGTCTGCTGCTCGCTCAAGCGCTGATCGGCCGCCCACGGCTGTTGTTGCTGGACGAACCGCTCATCAGTCTCGACCCGCGCCATCAGCATGGCGTGATCGAGCTGGTGCGCCAGGTGCGCGAAGCGCTCGGCATCACGGTGCTATTCTCCGCGCATGAACTCAATCCGCTCCTACCCGCCATCGATCAAGTGCTGTATCTCGGCCACGGCCACCTGGCGTTGGGCCCGGTCGACGAGGTGATCCAGCCCGACGTGCTGTCGCGCTTGTATGGCGCGCCGATCGACGTGGTACGCCAAAACGGGCGCGTCTTTGTCATGTCCGGCGAAGTCGACGTCGAGAAAGAGGAGCACTGTCACGATGCTTGAATACGACTTCATGCAGCATGCGCTGATCGCCGGCGGCATCGTTGCCCTGCTGGCAGGCGTTGTGGGTTATTTTCTGGTACTGCGCGGCCAAACGTTCGCCGGGCACGCGCTGTCGCACGTCGGCTTCGCCGGCGCCACCGGCGCCGCGCTGGTGGGCGCGTCACCGATGGGCGGCATGATCGCGGTCACCTTGGCCAGCGGCGTGGCCATGGGTTATCTCGGCGATCGGCTGCAAGGCAGCGACATCGCCATCGGCTCGGTGCTATCCCTGTCGCTGGGGCTCGGCATGCTGTTTCTGCACTTCTACACCAGCTACGCCACGCAGGCGACCGCGCTGTTGTTCGGCAACGTGCTCGGCGTCGACGTCGACACGCTGTGGTGGCTCACGCTCATGGCGCTGGTGAGCCTGGCGGTGCTGGCGCTGCTCGCGCGGCCGCTGCTGTTCGTCAGTCTGCAGCCCGAGCTCGCCGAAGCCAGAGGGGTGTCGCTGCGTCGGGTGTCGATGCTGTTTTTGGCGATTGTCGCGCTGGCGACCGCCGCCTCGGTGCAGATCGTTGGTGTGCTGCTGGTATTTACGCTGATGGTCGGGCCGGGCGCCACGGCGCAGAAGCTCACGGTCCGCCTCGGTCCCGGCATTGTGCTGGCCGCGTCGATCGCGCTGGCGGAAACCTGGCTCGGCATCACGCTGGCCTACGTCACCGATTGGCCAACCAGCTTCTGGATCACGGCATTGAGTACCGCCGGCTATCTGCTCGCGTCGCTTTACGCTTCGCGCAGCACGTAGTCGTGACTGATCTCGGCGGTCTTGCCGAGCATGATCGACGCCGAACAATACTTCTCGGCCGACAGCGATAGCGCACGCTCGACCGCCTCCGGCTTCAAATCGCGCCCGGTCAACTCGAAGTGGAAATGGATGCGCGTGAACACCTTGGGATCGGTGTCCGCGCGCTCGGCCTCGATCGATACCCGGCAATCGCGCACGTCCTGGCGCGCCTTCTTCAGAATGGTGATGACGTCGTAGCTGGTGCAGCCGGCGGTGCCGAGCAACAACAGCTCCATGGGCCGCGGCCCCAGATTGCGCCCGCCGCCTTCCGGCGCGCCATCCATCACCACCGCGTGGCCGCTGCCCGATTCGCCCATGAAGCACACGCCATCGACCCATTGCAATGCAGCTTTCATCTCATTCCCCTTGATTAATGACCTGAAAATAACATGATCGATTTGGGGCTTCAAAGATTCACCGGTAGAATGGAAAGCTTTCTTTGTTATAAGCAGCCGAGACGGCTCGCGGAGCATCATGCTGGTACTGGGTATCGAATCTTCCTGCGATGAAACCGGCGTTGCGCTGTACGACAGCGAACGCGGCCTGGTCGCGCACCATTTGCACACACAGATGGCCATGCACGCCGAATACGGCGGCGTGGTGCCGGAACTCGCCAGCCGCGACCACATCCGCCGCGTCATTCCGCTGACCGAGGCCTGCCTCGCCGAGACCGGGCTTCGCCTGACCGACGTGGACGCCATCGCCTACACCCAGGGCCCCGGGCTCGGCGGCGCCCTCTTGGTGGGCACCAGCGTGGCCAACGCGCTGGCGTTCGGTCTCGACATTCCGGTCATCGCCGTGCATCACCTCGAAGGCCACTTGCTCTCGCCGCTGCTGGCCGAGCCGCGGCCGGCTTTCCCGTTTCTCGCGCTCTTGGTGTCCGGCGGCCATACTCAGTTGATGGCGGTCCATGGCATCGGCCACTACGAAGTGTTGGGCGAAACGCTGGATGACGCCGCCGGCGAGGCCTTCGACAAGACCGCCAAGCTTCTCGGCATCGACTACCCCGGCGGCGCGACGCTATCGCGGCTGGCGGAAAGCGGCGATCCCGCGCGCTTCACCCTGCCGCGGCCGATGCTCAACTCGCCCGACCTCGACATGAGTTTTTCCGGCCTGAAAACCGCGGTGTTGACACTGGTGCGCCAGCAAGAGGCCCAGAACGGCGCCATCGACGACGCCACGCGCAACGACATCTGCCGCGCCTTCCAGGAGGCCATCGTCGAGGTGCTGGTGAAGAAATCGCTCAAGGCGCTCAAACAGACCGGCATGAAGCGTCTGGTCGTCGCCGGCGGCGTCGGCGCCAACCGCCAATTGCGCACCGCCCTCGACTTGGCCGCCTCTCGGCGCAAATTCGACGTTTTCTATCCGCCTTTGGCGCTCTGTACCGACAACGGCGCCATGATCGCCTTCGCCGGCGCCATGCGCCTCGCCTTCGCCCACCCCGCCGCCGGCTTCAGCGTCAAACCGCGTTGGGACCTGGCGAGCCTCCCTGCCGCTTAGAGGCACTTTGCACCGCCATGATACAAATTAAGCATCTCGCGCTTCGGCGCGGCCTGAAAGAACTGCTCAACGACGCCACGCTGACCCTGAATCCCGGTTACAAGGCGGGGCTCACCGGCGCCAACGGCGTCGGCAAATCCAGCCTGTTCGCGCTGTTGCGCGGCGAGTTGCACGCCGATGCCGGCGGCGCCGAGATTCCGCCTCATTGGGTGATCGCCCACGTGGCGCAGGAAACGCCTGCCCTCGCGCAAAGCGCGCTCGATTTCGTGCTCGACGGCGACAGCGAGCTGCGCGCGCTCGAAGCGCGCCTCGCCGCGGCAGAAGCCGCCGGCGACGGCATGGCCCAGGGCCATCTTCACGACGCGCTCGCGCATATCGACGCCTACAGCGCGCCGGCGCGCGCCGCGCGGCTGTTGGGCGGCCTGGGTTTCGATACGGACGAGCACGCGCGGCCGGTCTCCAGCTTCTCCGGCGGCTGGCGCATGCGGCTGAACTTGGCGCAGGCGCTGATGTGCCGCTCCGACCTGCTGCTATTGGACGAACCGACCAACCACCTCGACCTGGAAACCGTGCTGTGGTTGGAGGAATGGCTGAAAAGCTACCCCGGCACGCTGCTGGTGATCTCGCACGACCGCGACTTTCTCGACGCGATCTGCAGCCATATCGTCGAGATGGCGCAACAGGACCTGACGCTCTACACCGGCAACTACAGCCAGTTCGAGGTCATGCGCGCCGAGCGCATGACGCGTCAGCAGGCCGACTTCGACAAGCAGCAGCTGCAAATCGCGCATCTGGAAAATTTCATCCGCCGCTTCAAGGCCAAGGCCAGCAAGGCGCGCCAGGCGCAAAGCCGCGTCAAGGCGCTGGAAAAGCTGGAGCGCATTGCGCCGGCGCATGTGCATTCTCCGTTCGACTTTCATTTCGCCACGCCCGATAGTCTGCCCAATCCGCTGTTGCGCCTGGACGAGGTCGCCGCAGGCTACAACGGCCGCGCCATTCTGTCCGGCGTCGCCCTGTCGGTCGAGGCCGGCAGCCGCATAGGCCTGTTGGGCGTCAACGGCGCCGGCAAGTCGACCCTGGTGAAGGTGCTGGCAGGCGAACTCGCGCCCTTGTCCGGCCAATGCATCGCTTCGCCCACGATCCGCATCGGCTATTTCGCCCAGCACCAGCTGGAGCACCTGCGGCTGGACGAATCGCCGTTGTGGCATCTGCAAAAGAAGGCGCCGCAGGCGCGCGAGCAGGAGCTGCGCAGCTTCCTCGGCGGCTTCAATTTCCGCGGCGACATGGTCAACGACCCGGTCGGACCGATGTCCGGCGGGGAGAAGGCGCGGCTCGCGCTGGCGCTGATCGTCTGGGACCGGCCGAATCTGCTGCTGCTGGACGAACCGACCAACCACCTCGACCTGGAAATGCGCCACGCGCTGACCATGGCTTTGCAGGACTTTCCCGGCGCGCTATTGGTGGTATCGCACGACCGCGCGCTATTGGAGAGCACCACCGACAGCTTCTGGCTGGTGGCCGGGGGCACGGTGCGGCCGTTCGACGGCGACCTGGAGGACTATCGCCAGTGGCGGCTCGCGCAGCTGGCCGAGGATGTCCGTCCGGCCGGCGGCGACGCCAGCGTCAACCGCAAGGAGCAAAAGCGTCTCGAGGCGGAAGAGCGGCAACGGCTGTCGCGAGAACGCAAGCCGCTGCAGCAACGGCTCGCCAAGCTTGAGCGCGAGCTAGAGGCGCTCGGCGCGGAGAAGTCGGAACTGGACGCGTTTCTGGCCTCGACCGAAGCCTATGCGGACAGCAACCGCGAGCGGCTGACCGTCTGCGTCAAACGCCAAGGAGAAGTCAGCGCGCAACTGGAACAGGTGGAAGAAGACTGGCTGGCGGTGCAGGAGGCGCTGGAAGCGCTGGGCTGACGGTCGGGCGTCGGGCGTCGTACTGTAAACGCCACCCCCACTCCCGCTTTCAAGGTATTGCCGTTACTCCCGCAGTCAAAGATCGCACAGGCTTAACGGCGGGAGTAAAAGCAAAACCTTAACGGCGGGAGTAAAAGCTCGCCTCCACTCCCGCTTTCAAGGTGTTGCCCCGACGCCCGGTTTTACTACTCCCCACTCCCTACTCCCCTTAATGACATTCCCCACCGGGTTGTTCACAAAAAAATCGGGATAACACTGTGGATAACCCTGTTAATTGCCTGTCGCGCCATGGGTTTGACGCACTGGTCAAATTCTACCCACAAAAAGAACATACTTAGTCACTACAAGACCGGCAAAAGTTCCTCGCAAACATCCGCCACAAGGAGAAAAATGGCAGATCCCCTGTCATTTAGACCAGAGTCATAAACATATAACTCAAATGATGATTTCAGGTTGCCCACAGCAAACGGGGATAAGCCTGTGGACAACCCTGTTAATTGCCTGTCTCGCCGAAGGTTTGTCGCACTGGTCAAATTCTATCCAGCGCGAACCGATCCTCCCGGCCGTTCACCCCCACACCACCCCGTCTGTCAGCAAGGTCTCGGCGCGCGTCAGGGCGGCGGCCAGGTCCGGCTGCAAGTTGCTCTCGCCCATATCGGCCGCCAGGCGGGAACCGACCAACATCTGCACCACCTCGGGCGCCGCGCCGCAGAGGATCAGCGCGCGGCCCTGCTCGCGCAGCTTGCTGTTGAGGCTATCGAGCGCCAATAAGCCGGTGGTGTCCAATAGCACCAGCCGGTGCAACTGCAGAATGATCACGCGCGCATCGGGCGCTTGATGCAGCAGTTGCTCGACCGTATCGGCCGCGCCGAAGAAGAGCGCGCCCTCGATGCGGAAGGCGGCGCAGCCGGCCGGCACGGTCTTGCCGGCAATCGAATGACGCTCGAACAGCTGCGCGTATTCCGGCTTGAGCAGATGCACGCCGGTATTGCGCGCCATGTTCTGAATGAAGAACACCGCCGCCATCAACAACCCGATCTCCACCGCCACCGTCAGATCGAAGGTCACGGTCAGCACGAAGGTGACGATCAGGATCGCGGTATCGCGCCGCGGGAACAGTTTGGCCTTGCGCACGTCCCAATCGCCCATTTTCAGCGACACCGACACCAGGATCGCCGCCAACACCGCCAGCGGAATGTACGATGCCAGCGGCGCGGCAATGAGCAGGATCAACAGCAGCACCACCGCGTGCACCACGGCCGCCACCGGCGTGCGGCCGCCGTTGCTGATGCTGGTCGCCGTGCGCGCCACCGCGCCGGTGGCCGGAATGCCGCCGAACAGCGGCGACACCAGATTGGCGATGCCCTGAGCCATCAGTTCCTGGTTGGCGTCGTGCTTGTCGTTGGTCATGGTGTCGGCCACCACCGCGCACAACAGCGATTCGATCGCGCCCAAGAGCGCGATGGTGAAGGCCGGCGCCAAAAGGTCGGAGAGGTGGTTGAAATCCAGCGCCGGCACGGTCAACTTCGGCAAGCCCTGCGGGATCGCGCCGAACTTGGTGCCGATGGTCGCCAGCGGCACATGCAGCAGCGTACAGGCCACCGTGCCCAACACCAAGGCAACGAACGGCGAGGGAAGAATCTTGTTGAGGCGGCGCGGCCAGAACAGAATCACCGCCAGCGTGACGACCGCCACCACCGTGGTGGTCGGATCGAGATGCGGCAGCGACTGGCGCAGCGTGACCGCCACGGCGAAGAAGCCTGACGGCATATGCGCGACCGGCAAGCCGAAAAAGTCCTTCAGCTGCGTTAGAAAGATCAACAGCGCAATGCCGTTGGTAAAGCCGGTAATCAGCGGCATCGGGAAGAAGCGGATCACCTGCCCCAGGCGCAGCACGCCCATCAAGATCAACATCACCCCGGCCATCATCGTGCAGATCATCAGATTGGCCACGCCGTACTTCAGCACGATGCCGTATAGAATGACGATGAATGCGCCGGTGGGACCGGTGACGGACAGCCGCGTGCCGCCGAACAGCGCCGCCAGCAAGCCGCCGACGACCGCGGTGAAAATCCCGGCCTGCGGCGTCACCCCGGAGGCCATGGCAAACGCCATGGCCAGCGGCAAGGCAACGATCCCCACCGTCAGCCCCGCCATCAAGTCGTGACGGAAGGTCAGCCGGTCATAGCCGGCAAGGCAGTCCAGCAAACGTGGACGAAAAGCGATCATGACTTCATTTCTTTCTGTTTACGTTAACGACATAGCTGCCGAAGCAGTCTGATTCACCTGAAACACTTGCCGGAAACCCGCCATGGCTGTGCTACACTCTCCCGGTCTCAATCCCGGTCTCAACCGCAGCTGGAATCAAGCAATGAAAAAAGTGCTCGCGCTCCTCGCGCTCCTGCCAACTTTGGCATTGGCCGCCCCGGTCGTGGAACTCGACACCAATGTGGGCAATATCGAGATTACGCTTGATCAGGCGCACGCACCTAAAACCGTTGCCAATTTTCTGGCCTATGTCAAATCTGGCCATTACAATGGTACTGTATTCCACCGTGTTATAGAGGGCTTCATGATCCAGGGCGGCGGTTTTGATGCCCAGCTCAAGCAACGCCCGACCCGCGCGCCGATCGCCAACGAGGCCGCCAATGGCCTGAAAAACACCGCCGGCACCATTGCCATGGCGCGTACGCCCGAACCCAATTCAGCCACCTCGCAGTTTTTTATCAACGTGGCCAACAACGACCCGCTGAATTTCCGTGACAGCAGCCCCGAGGGCATCGGTTACGCGGTATTCGGCAAAGTCACGCGCGGGATGGACGTGGTAATGCGTATCTCGCACATGAAAACCGTGGACGTCGGCATGATGTCCGACGTACCGGAAAAACCGGTGATCATCATCAAGGCCTCGATCAAGGGCTGATCCCCATCCATTGACTGCCGTGTGTCCCACACTGCCATACCCAAGGAAGACCTCATGATCAAACTGACCACCAACCTCGGCGACATCATGCTCGAGCTGTATCATGACCGCGCGCCGGACACCGCCGCCAACTTCGAACAGTACGTGCGCGACGGCCACTACGACGGCACCATCTTTCATCGCGTCATCAACGGCTTCATGATCCAGGGCGGCGGCTTCACCGCCGATATGGAACAAAAGGAAACCCGCGAGCCGATCAAGAACGAAGCCAATAACGGCGTGGGCAACAAGACCTACACCATCGCCATGGCGCGCACCATGGACCCGCACTCGGCCTCGGCCCAGTTCTTCATCAACGTCGCCGACAACGACTTCCTCAACCACACCTCTCCGACCGCTCAGGGCTGGGGCTATGCCGTGTTCGGCGAGGTCGTTGATGGCAAGGAAGTGGTCGATCGCATCAAGACCGTGCCGACCGGCCGCCACGGCGGTCACCAGGACGTGCCCAAGGAACCGGTCACCATCCTTAAGGCCGAAGTGATCGACGCCGCCTGATTCACCGCGCCCCCCGCCCTCGGGGGGCGCTTCCCGACGCCCTTCGGAGCCGCCATGGCCATCCACCTGATTTCCGATCTCCACCTTTCCGACGACACGCCCGAACTCACCGCACTGTTCCTCGGCACGCTGCAAGCCTGGCAGGGTCAGCTCGACGCCTTGTACATCCTGGGAGATTTGTTCGAATACTGGGTCGGCGACGATGACGATTCGCCGTTCTTGCGCGACACGCTGGCGGCCATGCGCGCGTTCGCCGACAAGACGCCGCTGTACGTCATGCACGGCAATCGGGATTTTCTGCTGGGTGAAGGCTTTGCCCGCGCCAGCGGCGCGCGGCTACTGTCCGATCCGCATCCGCTCGTGGTCGGCGGCGCGCGTTATCTGTTAAGCCACGGCGACGCGCTGTGCACCGACGACACCGCCTACCAGCAATTCCGCGCGCAAAGCCGCTCGCCCGCCTGGCAGCAGGCGATGCTGGCGCGGCCGCTGGCCGAACGGCACCTGATCGCGCGCATGGCGCGCCAGGAAAGCGAGGCGGCAAAGCGCCAGACCGGCCTGACCGCCATCTCGGACGTCACCGACGCGGCGGTGCTGGCACTGCTGGATGCCCACGGCTGGCCGGTACTGGTGCACGGTCATACCCACCGGCCGGCGGTCCATGTGGTCGAGCGCGGCGAGCGCCAGACCCAACGCTGGGTCATCGCCGACTGGCATGACGGCCAAGGCGGCTATCTGGCCATCGACGGCCACGGCATCGGCGCGCACGCGCTGCCCTGACACGGCGGCGACGTTCACCCTGTAGCCGTGCGTTCGCGAAGCAACGCACGTACACGCCATCTCTTTATCAGCTGGAACAGCTCAAGCAGATCTCGCCCGCCCACTCGGGCGGCAGCGCCGCGTAGTCCTCGAACGCCGGGGCCTCGTCGAATGGCCGCGACAGACACTGCCGCAGGCGTTCGATCTCGCCGAAGTCGCGCGCGTCGCGCGCTTGGGCGATCGCCTGTTCGGCCAAATAGTTACGCAAGATATATTTCGGATTGACCGCCAGCATCGCCGCCTGCCGCTCGGCGTCGACGCTCCCCTCGTCGGCGAGCCGCGCGCGATAGCGATCGCACCAGGCGCGCCAGGCTTCCGGCTCGGCGAAGAGCGCCGCCACGTCGTCACCCGCCCCCTGCCCGTCAAACCGGCTCAAACGGCGGAAGAACACGGTGAAATCGGCGGACTGGCCATGCAACAACAAGAGCAGCGCCTGCACCAGCTCGTCGTCCCCCTCGCGCGCCACGAAGAGCCCGAGCTTGGCGCGGAAGCGATCGAGAAAAGCGCGGCTGAACGCGTCGGGGAATTGATCCAGCACCGCGCGCAGGTCGGCTTCCTCGACCAGCGGCGTGAGCGCGCTGGCCAGACAGTACAGATTCCAATGCGCGATGCGCGGCTGCTGGTTATAGGCATAGCGGCCGGCGTGGTCGGAGTGGTTGCAGATGTGCGCGGCGTCGAAAGCGTCCAGAAAGCCGAACGGCCCGTAGTCGAGCGTCAGGCCGAGCATCGACATGTTGTCGCTGTTCATCACGCCATGGCAGAAGCCGACCGCCTGCCAGGCGGCGACCAATTCGGCGGTGCGGCGCGCGACCTCGGTGAACATCGCCAGATAAGGCCGGTCGGCGTCCCGGCATTCGGCAAAGTGGTGTTGCAGCAGATAATCGGCCAGCTCGCGCACCGCGTCGTGCTGACCGCGATGATAGAACACCTCGAACGAACCGAAGCGCACAAAGCTCGGCGCGACCCGCGTCAATACCGCCGTGGTCTCGGCCGTCTCGCGCCAGACCGTCTCGTCCGACCCCGCCAGGCACAGCGCGCGCGTGGTCGGAATGCCCAAGCCATGCATGGCCTCGGAGCACAGGTACTCGCGGATGCTGGAACGCAGCACCGCGCGGCCGTCGCCCATGCGCGAGAACGGCGTGCGCCCAGCGCCTTTCAACTGCAGCTCCATGCGTTCGCCGCCAAGCGGCAGATCGCCCAAGAGCAGCGCCCGGCCGTCGCCGAGCTGCGGCACGTAGACGCCGAACTGATGGCCGGCGTAGATCGCCGCCAACGGCGTCATGTCCGCCGGCACGTCGTTACCGGCGAAGAGCGCGAGATGGGCGTCGAGCGTCGCCGCGGAAAGCCCCAGCTCGGCGGCTAACGGGGCGTTTTGCGCCACCCAATACGGGTCGGACAGCGGCGTGGGGCGCACGCGGCGCCAGAAGGTCTCGGGCAGGTCGAGAAACCGGCGGCCGAAGGGGGGCAAAGGATGGCTCATGCCCGGATTTTAGCGGGCGGACGAGGGGATAAAAACGTGGATGATAGTAGGGCTATCCGCCTGCCGGGCCCGTCACTTGGCGCGGCCACAACCGCTCTTGCGCGGATAGCCGCCAGCAGGCGCCGCCGCGCCCTGCCCGCTTTCCCACGCGCGGCGCGCCTCTCGCGCCGCGTTGACCGCCGCGGCCGACAAGCGCACGGTGGCGAAATGACTGACTTGGCGCGTCATTTTGGCGATGGCGCCGCAGGACGCGTCGGAGAGCCGCAGCGCGCGGGTGAACGGATAATCGTCATCCTGCCACGGCGTGAGCCAGAACGCGTGCACCGCGCTCAGCCATTGCTCCACCGCCCGCTGCATGTCGCGCTGGGTATCGGCCTGCACTTGCCACAGCGTCAACGAGGCGCTGAGCGCGTCGTCGACGTGGTGCTGCAGATCCTGGCCTTGCAAAGACATGGCGGAGCCGAACGCCTCCATCACCGATTGGCAGACCTCGCGCTGTGCCGCGCTCAGGCAGCGACGATGATGGTCCAGGGTTTCAAAATAGGCTTGCATGCGCGCTCCGCCGGGATGAAAGAGTTAGCGATGACCGAGCACTTCGGGATCGTGCAACTGCCAGACCTCGTTTAACGTGTCGAGCAACAGCCGGATGACCGGATCGCTCTCGCGGTCCGCGGGGTAGATGAACTGCAGATCGTAGCGCTTACGCACGCCCGGCACCACATAGAGCGCGCCTTCCGCTTCCAGGCCCAGCGCAATCTCCTCGCGCAGGAGGCCAACGCCGACACCGGCGGTCACGAGCGACACCAGCGTGTCGAGATGGTCGCATTCAGCCACCTTGCGCGGCGCGATGGAGAGTTCGCGCCACAGTTCGCTGGTAAGACGATGAAAGCTGGAGAATTGTGACAGGCCGATCCACGGCAGTTTACCGAGCTCGCGAATCTGCCCGCCGTCGAGGCGCTCGCGCCAGGCGCACGGCATGGCCAGCACGAAAGGCAAGCGGCACAGCAAAATGCTGTTGACGTTGGCGTAAGGGTTCTTGCCCAGGAAGAAACCGGCTTCGAACTCGTGCTTGCGCACTTTGTTGAGCACGTCGATGGTCACGCCTTGCGACAAACGCAAGTCCAGCAGCGGATAACGCTGCGTCAGTCGCGCCACCCACGGGCCAACGCGCAGCCAATCCGGCGACAACGAGGTGCCAATGCGCGCGAGTCCGGCGGGCTGTCCTTTCAGGCCGCGCGCATGATCGACCAGTTGCCGCGCCGATGCCAAAATCGACTGCGCGCGCGGCAACAGCTCCTGGCCCGCCAGCGTCAGCGTGACGCCACCGGCCGTGCGCTCGAACAACGGCAGTCCGACCTCTTCTTCCAACGCCTTGATTTGCGCGGTCACCGCCGGTTGCGACAGATGCAACTGTTCGGCAGCCTGGGTCAAATGCCCTTGCTGCGCCACGGTGACGAAAGTGCGCAGTTGATAGATTTCCATGGCGATCTCACCCGCCGCGCGAGCCGCTCCCTGTTTCCCATGTTTTGATGGCAACGAGCATAGCAGCTATGCATTTTGACTACAACGCAGCCGTTATGCCTGGCCCCGGTCCATCTTCCGTCAGAGAAAAACACCAAAATGGAGCAAAAAATCTACTCTATTACAATGATTTATATGATTTTTTGCGACGCATCATCGGTCACACAAATTTGCGACATCAAAAAATGCGATTGGCCAGCATCCATGCACATCACATATGTTGCAGCAAGCGGCGCCCCCCCGCGGAATCTACGCGGGCAAAAGACCGCCGCGGGCGATACCACGCCTGAATAACAACAAACGGACCAGCAATTCGATTCATTCCTTTGTTTGATCCACCACGATGCCTGACTGGCATGGGACTGCATCACTCACACTACACAAGGAGACGCACACATGGACAACAAACTGGCCAACCCCGCCCCTCTCGGGCTCTGCGGTTTCGCCCTCACGACATGGCTGCTCAGCATGGTCAACGCCGGCTGGTTCAGCGGTGACGCGGTGCCGATGGTGCTCGCCTGCGCGTTCGCGTTCGGCGGCACGGCGCAATTCTTCGCCGGATTGATGGAAATGCCGCGCGGCAACACCTTCGGGTTCGTCGCGTTCTGCGGTTATGGCTCGTTCTGGTGGACCTTCGCTCTGTTCGTCGTGTTCTTCGCCAACAAGGTGCCAGGCGCGTTCGTCGGCTGGTATCTGCTGCTGTGGGGCCTGTTCACCGCCATGCTGTGGGTGGCGTCGCTCAAAAAGAACACCGCGCTCAAGCTGATCTTTACCGCCTTGACGGTGACCTTCTTCCTGCTCGCCTTCAAGGATCTGTTCGGTTTGGCGAGCCTGGGCGTGCTCGGCGGCTATCTGGGCATGGTCACCGCCGCGCTGGCTTTCTATCTGGCCGCGGCCGAAGTCATCAACGAATCGTACGGCAAGACGGTATTGCCGATCTGATTGCCTGACCATGGGCGGGGTTGTCCCCGCCCATTTTCATTCCCAGGGGCGATTTCGAGTAAAAACACGACTATATGTTATTGATTAATATATGTTTTTGCATTGCATCATCGAAACAAATAATTCAACACATCAGAAAATGCGATTGGCGAGCCGAGCCGCAAGCTCGTAACGTTAGCTAAACAACGAAATGGCCGTCCCATAGATTGCACAGAGGAGAACACCGCATGTCCGGCATCGAATCCATTCTCAAAGAAACCCGCAGCTTTCCGCCCTCCGACGACTTCCGCCAAAAGGCGGTCATCCCGGGCATGGAAGCCTACAATGCCTTGTGCGATCAGGCCAACGGCCAATATCTGTCCTTCTGGGGCGATATGGCGCGTGAACTGCTGAGTTGGAAAAAGCCGTTCTCGCGCGTGCTCGACGAGAGCGCCGCGCCGTTCTTCAAATGGTTCGACGACGGCCAACTCAATGTGTCGTATAACTGCATCGACCGCCACCTGGCGCAAAACGCCAACAAAATCGCGCTGATCTTCGAAGCCGACGACGGCGCAGTGACCCGCGTCACCTACGCCGAACTGCACCGTCGCGTCTGCCAATTCGCCAACGGCCTGAAGAGCCTGGGCATCAAGAAAGGCGACCGCGTGGTGATATACATGCCGATGGTGATCGAAGCCATCGTCGCCATGCAGGCTTGTGCCCGGATCGGCGCCATCCATTCGGTGGTGTTTGGCGGCTTCTCCGCCGGCGCGCTGCGCGACCGCGTGCAGGATGCGGGCGCCCGCCTGCTGATCACCGCCAACGAAGGCCTGCGCGGCGGCAAGGGCGTGCCGCTCAAGGCCACGACCGATGAAGCCATCGCCTTGGGCGGCTGCGACACCGTCGAACACGTCGTGGTCTACCGCCGCACCGACTCCGAACCCGCCTGGGACGCCAACCGCGACGTCTGGTGGCATCAATTGGTGGAAAAGCAGCCGGAACAATGCGAACCGGAATGGATGAATGCCGAGGACCCGCTGTTCATCCTCTACACCTCCGGCTCGACCGGCAAACCCAAGGGTATCCAGCACTCGACCGCGGGCTACCTGCTGGGCGCCATCAACAGCTTCCGCTGGGTCTTCGACTACCGTCCCAACGACGTCTTCTGGTGCACCGCCGACGTCGGTTGGATCACCGGCCACACCTATGTCTGCTACGGCCCGCTGGGCAATGGCGCGACCCAAGTCATCTTCGAAGGCGTGCCGACCTACCCGGACGCCACGCGCTTCTGGCGCATGATCGAGCGGCACAAGGTCAGCCTGTTCTACACCGCGCCGACCGCCATCCGCTCGCTGATCAAGCTCGGCGCCGACGCACCCAAGCAATTCGACCTGTCGTCGCTGCGCGTGCTCGGCACGGTCGGCGAGCCGATCAATCCGGAAGCCTGGATGTGGTACTACGAGGTGGTCGGCGGCGGCCGCTGCCCGATCGTCGACACCTGGTGGCAAACCGAAACCGGTTCGGCCATGATTGCGCCGCTGCCGGGCGCCGTGCCGACCAAGCCCGGTTCCTGCACACTGCCGCTACCTGGCGTCATGGCCGACATCGTCGACGAGTCCGGTGCGCCGGTGGAAGCCGGCAAAGGCGGCTTCCTGGTGATCAAGAAGCCGTTCCCGAGCCTGGTGCGCACTATCTGGGGCGACCCGGAGCGCTTCAAGAAAACCTATTTCCCGGAAGAGTTCGATGGCAAGTTCTACCTGGCCGGCGACTCGGCGCACCGCGACGAAAACGGCTACTTCTGGATCATGGGCCGTATCGACGACGTGCTCAACGTTTCCGGCCACCGCCTAGGCACGATGGAAATCGAATCGGCCTTGGTAGCCAACCCGCTGGTGGCCGAGGCCGCCGTGGTCGGCAAGCCGCACGAGATCAAGGGCGAGGCGGTGGTCGCGTTCGTGGTGCTCAAGGGACCGCGGCCGCAGGGCGACGAGGCGCGCAAGGTGGCCGACAACCTCAAGCAATGGGTGGCGCACGAAATCGGCAAGATCGCCCAGCCGGACGAAATCCGCTTCGGCGAGAACCTGCCCAAGACCCGCTCCGGCAAGATCATGCGCCGCTTGCTGCGTTCGCTGGCGCGCGGCGAGGAGATCGTGCAGGACGTTTCGACGCTGGAAAATCCGCAGATCCTGCAGCAGTTGCAGGAGTCCGCCTAAGTCTCCGGGGGGAGCGAGACGACGCCGGCGCCTAGACGCGGCGCGTGATAAAGGCAACAAACGACACTGACAGCCCGGCGCTTGCCGGGCTTTTTATTGCCTTAGAACCGCTAACAAAACACATTTCGTGGTTGGGTAGCGTGCGCTCGCGCAGCAACGCACGGCCTCAGGACTCGCATAAGACGTGCTACAAAACTTGAGCAGAGCCTTAGCGGAGCTTTTGTTAGAGATTCTTAGGGAACGCTTAAGGAGAGTAGGATTAAGCTCGGGATTTTCGCCCCGGCAACTCGTCTAGACCAGCAATATCTGTCAGGACAGGTGACGCCGGTACAGGCATAGTGGCAGGTTGAGGAGAAAGCCATGACCGATGAACGTGCGCAGGCCTACGCCAAACGCTTCAACCGGGTGTTCGATTACATCGACCACCATCTGGATGAGGATTTGTCGCTCGATCTGCTCAGTCAGGTGGCCAATTTTTCCAAGTTCCATTTCCAACGGCAATTCACCGACTATTGCGGCATCAGCGTCAGCCGCTACATCCAGCTGGTGCGCATGAAGCGCGCCTCGTACCGGCTGGCGTTCAACCCGCTGGAGCGCATCATCGACATCGCGCTCGAAGCGGGCTTCGAAAATCCGGAATCGTTCTCCCGCGCCTTCAAGCATCTGTTCGGCCAGACGCCCAGCCAGTTTCGCGCCAACCCGGCCTGGGAGGACTGGTGCCAGCGTTACCACCAGCACCGCCGCAAGCGCAAGCTCAACCGCGAGGTGACCATCGTCGATTACCCCACCACGGCGCTGGCCGTGCTGGAGCATGTCGGTTCGCCGCATCAGATCAACCACAGCGTGCGCCGCTTCATCGAATGGCGCGCGCAAACCGGACTCGCGCAGGGCGACGGCAGCCTGGCCCTCGGCATCGCCTACGACAATCCGGAGACCACGCCGGCGCAGACGTTCCGCTTTGGCATCGCCAGGTCGGTCGAGGCGCCGGTACCGCCCAACCACCATGGGGTAGTCAACAAGACACTGCCCGGCGGCCGCTGCGCCGTGCTGCGCCACACCGGCGCGCACGAAGGGCTGTGCGAGCAAGTGCCCTATCTGTATCGCGATTGGCTGCCGCAAAGCGGCGAGGAATTGCGCGATTTCCCCTTGTTCTTCCACTACCTGAATTTTGTGCCGGAGACGCCGGAGCACCTATTGGTGACCGACATCTACCTGCCGCTGAAATAGGCGCGTTCAGGCGCTTGGCGGCACGGTTGAAGGCCGCTTCACTTCATCGGATAATGACTCCCTTTTAGCCGTCTGTCCTTTGCCGCATGTCTCAGCCCGTCAAACCGCCCATTAGCGCCGATGACATCGACGCCATCCTGCCGCAAACCCAGTGCCGTCAATGTCGCTTCGACGGCTGCCGGCCCTATGCCGAGGCCATTGCGCGCGGCGAGGCCGACATCAACCGCTGCCCGCCCGGCGGGCTCGACGGCATTCGCCGGCTCGCCACGCTGACCGGCCAGGCATTTCGGATTTTCGAGGCAGACGCGCCGCAACCGAAGCCGCGCGAGCTTGCGCTGATCGACGAGGAAAACTGCATCGGCTGCACGCTGTGCATTCAAGCTTGTCCGGTCGACGCGATTCTCGGCGCCGCCAAGTCGATGCACACGGTGCTCGGCGACGAATGCACCGGTTGCGCGCTGTGCGTCGCGCCCTGCCCGGTCGACGCCATCCGCATGGAACCGGTCACCCCCGCGGTGGAGGGGCTGTCGGCGGAGCGCTCCGCACTGGCGCGGCGCCGTTACCAGTTCCGTTTGGCACGGCTTCAGCGCGAACGAGAGGAAAAAGCCGCACGGCTCGCCGCGCGCTCGGCCGCGCCCGCCCCGGCCACGGCGCCGACCGCCGCGCCGCAATCCAGCGCGGCCAATATGCTCGACGAGCAGAAAAAAGCCGTTATCGCCGCCGCCATGCGCCGTGCCGCCGAACTACAGGCGGCGCGCAAAACCGGAGACAAGACATGAACGACGCCAAACGGCGCGAGATTTTCCGTCGGCTGCAAGCGCACACGCCCAAGCCGACCACCGAACTGATCTATCGCACGCCGTTTGAGCTGTTGATCGCCGTGCTGCTGTCTGCCCAAGCAACCGACGTCAGCGTCAACAAGGCCACCACCCGGCTGTTTGCCGTGGCCGCGACCCCGGAGGCGATGCTGGCGCTCGGCGAAGAGGGACTGATCCCCTACATCCAGACCATCGGTCTGTTTCGCAGCAAGGCGCGCCACATCATCGCCACGTGCCACCTACTGCTCGAACGGCATGGCGGCGACGTGCCGCCGCAACGCGAGGCGCTGGAGGCCTTGCCCGGCGTCGGCCGTAAAACCGCCAACGTGGTGCTCAACACCGCCTTCGGCCAGCCGACCATCGCCGTGGACACTCACATTTTCCGTGTCGCCAACCGCACCGGCATCGCGCCAGGCAAAGACGTGCGCGCGGTCGAGGACGGCCTGGTGCGCAAAGTGCCCAAGGAATACCGCCAGGACGCCCATCATTGGCTGATTCTCCACGGCCGTTACGTTTGTACGGCGAGAAAGCCCCATTGCGCGCGCTGCCTCATTGTCGATCTCTGTGAATTTGCTGCAAAGACGGTATGATGATGAAGGGAATGCGCCTCTTTAGGAACATTCCCGCTTGAAAATGGTCGTCTTGCCCCGAAATTCGTTGGGTATATCTTGCCCGACCAACTGATTCAAGTTGCATAAAGGATAGCCCTGTGACCGTGCGTGTCCGCGTTTTGCTCGCCGCCTCTTTGTCGCTCGCACTGCTGACCGGCTGTGACCAAGTGCAAAAATGGTTTCACAAGGACGAGCCTCTCGCTCCCGTCGTGATTCCCGCGCAACAGGATGGCAAGATCGGCATGCTGCTGCCCGATTTCACCCAGCTGGTGGAGCGGGATGGTCCGGCCGTAGTCAATATCCAGGCACTGCGCACCGGCATCGCCGCCGATGACGACAGCGCGGATGCCGGCACGCAAGACGATCCTTTCTTCGATTTCTTCAAGCGCTTCATGCCCAACCCCTACGATCAGGGTAACGATGGCCAGCAGCAGGATCAGCCGCAAACCGACAGCATCTCTTACGGCTCGGGCTTCATCATTAGCCAGGACGGCTACATCATGACCAACGCCCATGTGGTGCAGGGCGGCAACCCGATCAAGGTGGTGATGACCGACAAGCGCGAGTTCAAGGCGCGCCTGGTCGGCCTGGACAAGCGCACCGACGTCGCGCTGTTGAAAGTCGACGGCTCGAATTTGCCGGTAGTGAAAGTGGGCGATCCGGATCAGCTCAAGCCGGGCGAATGGGTGGCGGCCATCGGCGCGCCATTCGGCTTCGAAAACTCGGTAACCGCCGGCATCGTGTCGGCCAAGGGCCGCAGCCTGCCCGATGAAAGCTACGTGCCCTTCATTCAGACCGACGTGGCCATCAATCCAGGCAACTCGGGCGGACCGCTGTTCAATCTGCGCGGCGAGGTGGTCGGCATCAACTCGCAGATCTACAGCCGCTCCGGCGGGTTCATGGGCATTTCCTTCGCCATTCCGATCAACTTGGCGATGAACGTCGCCGATCAGATCAAAATGAAGGGCAAGGTCAGCCGCGGCCAGCTCGGCGTCAGCATCCAAGAGGTGACGCAGGAATTAGCGCAATCGTTCGGCCTGTCGCAGCCGCGCGGCGCCCTGGTCGTGCGGGTCGACCCGCAAAGCGCGGCCGCGCGTGCCGGCGTGCAGCCGGGGGACATCATCCTGCAATTGGATGGCCGCCCCATCCAAAGCTCCAAGGATCTGCCGCAATTGGTCGGCAACATGAAGCCGGGCAGTCAGGTCAAATTGCGCGTTTGGCGCAAGGGCGGCGAAGTGGTGCTCAACGTCACGCTGGGCGAGCTATCGAACGATACCGCCGCGCAGCCCGCGGCCGAGCCCAATCAACCGCAAAGCTATCAATTCGGCAAGCTGGGCCTGATCGTCAGCGAAATCCCGCCGGCACAGCTCGCGCAGATCGGTCTGCGTGGCGGTCTGCTGGTGGAAAAGGTCAAAGGGCTCGCGGCGCGCTCCGGCCTGATGGGCGGCGATGTGATCATCGGCGTCAATCAAACCGAGGTCACCACGATCAAGGGGTTCGAACAGGCTCTGGCCAGTTCGCGAGGCAATATCGCGCTGCTGGTACGGCGCATGAGCGACACGCTGTACATCCCGCTCAAGCTCAACTAGCCGGCAGAGTCGGCCAGAAAAGGCGCCGGACCACCGGCGCCTTTTTCATGGTTGCGCGCCGCTAGCCAGCATGTCCAACGCCGAATCCAGCACAAACCGGGCAGTACGGTCATCCGTGCCATCCTGGCGGTGCCACACCGCCGACAGCCCCGCCCACGCAGCCACCCAGCACAACAGGCGGCGCCGCTCCAGTATCGCCTCCGCCGCCACCAACGACAGCAGCCGTTGCAACCGCCCCGGCGCTTCGACCATCTCGGCCGTTGGGTTACAGAACAGATTGGCGTAATCGAAAGCGCGCTCGCCGTAGAGTCCTTTGGGATCGATGGCAAGCCAACCGCGCGCCGGGCTGAACAGAACGTTGCCATGGTGCAGATCGCCATGCAGCGCCACCTCGTCGCGCGGCGCGGCCAGCAGCGCTTCAGCCAGCATGGCTGCCTGGCGCACGGCGATGCCATGCACGGCGGCCTCGGCCGACAAGTCTTCAAACCAGCGCGAGAGCGGCATCAGGTCCGGCGCAGGCTCGCGCCCCGGACGATGCAGCCCCGCCACCGTGCGGCACAGGATGCGGGCACACTCGTCGTCCTCGCCGTCCGCCGCCATGGCCGCGAGCCCCGGCGTGGCAGCCAGGCACTCCATCAGCAACGCCGGGCCGTGCTGGCCGAACACCTGTGCCGCCGGGCGGTCGTCCCACCACGCCATCAGGCGGTTGCCGCGCGCCTCCTCGGCGGTCATGGCGATTTTCAACATCGCCGACTGGCCGCGCCAGCGCACCGGCTGCAGCACGCTGGATGCGGTATAAAACGGCCTTCCTTCGGCTTTCAGTTGCCAGTGGGCGATATAACGCGCCAACAAGTCGGATGGTTGACAGGCCAAGTTGACCATGACGCAAACCCTATGGGGAGGCTGAATAGCGACATGGACTCCACTTCGTGAGAGAAAATTCCTCTAAGGGGGAAAAATAGCGGCGTCAAGCAAGCACAGTCCGCGCGCCGACCCATTTGGCATAAGCAGTTGCTTTGCTGCTAAGATGGTCCATCCTGACGCAGCCACAACGACAATGAAACCCATCGCCATTTTTCAGCACCATCCTGAAGACGGCCCCGGCCATTTTCTCGATTTTGCCCAGCGCGCCCATGTCCCCGTCGTCTTGTTCCGCGGCGACCAAGGCCAGCCGTTGCCGACCTCGATCAAGCCGTTCTCGGCCTTGGTATCGTTGGGCGGGCCGATGAGCGTCAACGACCGGCTCGATTTCATCGAATACGAAACCCTGCTCATGGAAGAGGCCATCGCCCACGACATTCCGATTCTTGGGCACTGTCTGGGCGGCCAGTTGCTGGCGCGCACGCTGGGCGCCGAGGTGCGCGCGCTCGTTCCGGCCGGACGCGAGATCGGCTGGTCCCGCGTCGCGCCGGCGGACGGCGCGCTGCCGGACTGGGTCGCGCCCCTTGCGCAAGGGGACGTGTTTCAATGGCACAACGAAAACTTCTCGCTGCCGGCGAACGCCAGGCTACTGCTGCAAAACGCGTCTTGCCCCCATCAGGCGTTCCTGCATGGGCCGCACCTGGGCCTGCAATTTCACATCGAAATCACCGCGGACAAGATCCGCGCCTGGTGCCGCGAGAGCGGCGACGAGGCGCGCCAATGGGCGCACCTGCCCTCGGTGCAATCGCCCGAAGCCATGATGGAGGCGCTCGACGCGCGTGTCGCCGTCTCCAACCGCATGGCCGACGCCCTTTATCGCCAGTGGGCGCTGGCGCTTCATCCCGGGAGAACGCCATGTCTTTCATGACCACCGATCTATGCGACGCCTTTGCCGACCGCATCGCCGTGGTGGCGCCGATGCTGCGCCACTATGGCGGCGCGATGCGCTTTGCCGGTCCGATGGCGACATTGAAGTTATTCGAGGACAACGCGCTCGTGCGCACCGCGCTTTCGCAGCCGGGTCTTGGCCGGGTGCTGGTGGTGGATGGCGGCGGATCGCTACGCTGCGCGCTCTTGGGCGATCAGTTGGGAGAACTCGCGGTGAAAAACGGCTGGGCGGGGGTGGTGGTCTACGGTGCGGTGCGTGATTCCGCGGCGCTCGGGCGTCTGCCGCTGGGCGTACTGGCGCTCGCCACCCACCCGATGAAATCGATCAAGCGTGGCGAGGGGCAGCAAGCGCTTGCGCTCCATTTCGGCGGCGTGCGTTTCGAGCCCGGCCACTGGCTCTATGCCGACGAGGACGGCACGATCGTGACGCCGCAGGCACTGCCGGCGACGTAGCCCGCCCGGCCATTGGCAAACAACCCTACTCCAGCGGCGCCTCGGCGTGCGGCGCGTGCTCGCGCCGGCGCCGCCGTGGCGGCAGACGCCCCTCCTCCATCGAACGGGCAAAGGTCGGCAGGTTCGCCAGCACTTCCGGCACCGCCCAGCCAAGCCGGTATTCCCACCACGTATGATGCTCGGGCCGCAGGCTGTCGGGCTGATCGAGCGAGCACAGCGTCAGGTCGATTTCGCCCGGGTCCGATTCATGCCGGTAGGTGAGCGACGTGCCGCAGCGACGGCAAAAGCCCCGCTCCACCGCCGCGGAAGAGCGATACAGCGCCAACGGCTCTCCCCGCCACTCCACCTCGGAAGTTCGCACGGTGAGCCAAGTCAGAAAAGCCGCGCCGCTCGCTTTGCGGCAGGTGGGACAGTGACAATGGGTCAGATAGCTGGGCTGGCCGCGCACCACGTAGCGAATCGCTCCGCACAAGCAGCCGCCGGTCAGTTGCTCCTGCATGTTGCGCTCCTTCGGTTGCCGGCCCGTAGAGGCTAGGCCGTTTTTTTACTATGGATGTTGCAGCGCATAATGCCAAGCGGAAATGTTTGACGATATTTGCATGAAAGCAACCGCTGATCCGGCGCGTGCGCTCGGCTACCTCCTCCTCAACTTGACATCCTCCCCCGCCTAAAGTCGGGGGAGGATGTCAAGACAGTTAGGGCTCGTAGGCGCGCCAGGCGCACAGCCCGCGCTCTTCCCCGCCGTCGCAGTCGGCGTCGCGCCACAGCGGCGCCACGCTATTGCCGGCGCCGGTGCTCACCACGGACGTGCGTGTCGCCACATTGTAGAGCCGATCGCCCTCACGCCCCGCCCAACGCCACTGTTGAAAACCGGTTTGTTCGCACGGCGCGGCCCTCACCACGCCGTCACGTCGGCCATCCAAGCACAGCGAAGGCGTGCCGACCGACACGAACTGGCCTTGGCGGGTATGCCGCCAAAGCTGGTGCGGGGAGCCATCGCATACCGCGGTCACCACCTGCCGGCCGGCATCCCAAAGACTGAGGCAATGTGTCCGTTCTTGCCGGTAGGCTTTCAGCATGACCGGAGCTTCCGACAGAAAATGGCTAGAGCCCCAGTCGACGCTGAAGGTATCGCGAAAGCGCAACGAGACCGGCTGGTCGAAGGTATCCACTTCGCCGTCGCCGATGAAGGACATCGGCGCGCGCACCTCGGCGCTGGAGACGAGCGTGAAGGTGCTGCTGCCGGTCTTGCCGGGCGGCGCATGGTAGGTGACGAGGAAGCCGGGCACGAAGTTGGCGTACGACATGGCGCTGAACAGCCGTTGATTGACCGGCATGGCGCCATCGACCACCGCGCTCTTGGCATGGAACATATCGGCCCCCAGCGCATTTTGCCATTGCACGTCGAGGCGATTGCCGGCGCTGCGGTTGACGACCTCGTACTCGTTGAGCTTGTACTTGAGCGTCGTGGTGGCGATGGCGGTGTCCGTGCCGGCGTAACCGAAAGTGCCGCTGGGCGAGCTGCCCAGGGAGACCGACGCGGTCAATCCGCGCTGTTTCATGTCGCTGCGCACCACGTCGACGTCCAGGCCGCGCGGCGTATTCTTCGGCACATGCTCGATCAGGCTGACATTCAGATCATTGTCCGGCGAGAGCGTGACCCCATAGCTCCCCGCATACGGCCCGAACCAGGTGGAACGAACACGGCGCCCCCATCCCTTGATGCTGACATGATCGTCATGGCGCTGGCTGTCGGCCAGATGCCAGCCGGCGCCGCCCGGCCCCTCCAGCCCCTGGCCAATGCGCAGCAACTTACCCGGCGGCAACCCAGCCGGCGCCCCCGCGCTATCGCTGGAGAAATAATCGAGCCGCACCGTGGCATGATAGGCGCCGTTGGCCGCGCAAGGATCGACATGACCGGAAAAGGTCACACCGGAAACCAGGCCGCTGTGTTTGTTGACCTTTTGCCGGAACGGGCACGACAACGGCGCATGGGTAAAGGTCAGGTAAAGCGACTTGCCGACGAGCGGCTCGGCGCGCGGCGCTGCGGTCTCGCGCTTACCGCGCCAAGGGAGTTGGCGCTCAAGCTTCATTCTCAACAAGCCCGCCATGCGCAGATGGCCACCGTAGTCCGCGGCATGAAGCCAATCCCGTCCACTCGGCGAGGGCACGATGACAACCAACGGCTTGCCCACGCGCACCCCCATCAGCGGCGCGGTCATCTGATCGACGAGCGCAGCATCGTGCACCTGCGTCGCATCCAGGATCACCAGTTTCCCGCCGATCAAGCTTTCGCGCGCCTTGGCAGCCAGCTGCATCGGACTGTCCGCGGCAGTCAAATTGAAATAAGCCAGCGGCCATTTATTCAAGAGGGTAATCACGGCCCGTCCCGCCGGCGAGGCTTCGCCAAAGGAGGCGGGACGGTCGGCGACGCTGCCTGCTTGCGCAGGCAGCGTCGGCCACAGAGAAATCATGCCGACCATCAGGATGGCTGGCCAGGGTGTGCGATGACGCTGCGATGCCTGCATGATGGATTGCTCCCTCGGAACACGAATGACCGGGGAAGGCTAGGCAGCGGCGGACGAGACAACAAGCTTGCGCGGGGGGAATATTTTATGGCTGACGAATATGGAAAGGCAGCGCGGGCCGCCGGGACGGCGACGGCCCGTCGTGGTTACGCCGGCTGGGTGGGCACGGCGTGCTGAACTTCGGTCATCTGATTGTTGGCATCGACGAACACCAGTACCGGACGCAGCCCGGCCAGTTCATGTTCCTCGTATTGCGCGAAGGTGGCGATGATCAGCAAGTCGCCGACGGCGGCGCGGCGCGCGGCCGATCCGTTGACCGAAATGATGCCCGAACCGCGCTCGGCCTTGATGGCGTAAGTGGCGAAACGCTCGCCGTTGGTGACGTTCCAGATTTGAATTTCTTCAAATTCGCGGATGTCGGCGGCTTCGAGCAGATTCTCGTCGATGGCGCAGGAACCGATGTAGTGCAATTCGGCATGCGTGGCGGTCACGCGGTGCAGTTTGGATTTGAGCATGGTGCGTTGCATACGGGTCTCCTTCAGTCGCGTCGCACGTCGACATTGTCGATCAGTCGGGTTTTGCCAAGGCGGGCGGCGGCCAGCACCACCACGTGCCGTTCGCCGGCATGCGCGATTTCCAGCGTATCGGCCTGGCGCACCTCGACGTAGTCCACCAGCCAGCCATGCGCTTCCAGATCTTGCCGCGCCGTCTGCTCCATGCTGGCGTAATCGCTGTCGCCATTAAGCAGACGCTCGCGGATCGCATCCAGGTTGTGATAGAGCCGCGGCGCCTCGGCGCGTTCCGCCGGGCTCAGATAGCCGTTGCGCGACGACAGCGCCAGGCCGTCCCCGGCGCGGCCGGTATCGACGCCTTGAATGGCGATGTCGGCATTCAAGTCGGCCACCATGGCGCGGATGATGTGCAGTTGCTGAAAATCCTTCTTGCCGAAGCAAGCGACATCCGGGGTCACGATGTTGAACAGTTTGGTCACCACCGTGGCCACGCCGCGGAAATGCCCGGGGCGGAAGGCGCCGCACAACTCGTTCTGAATATGCGGCGGTTCGACGTTGAAGTCTTGCTTCACGCGCGGATACAGTTCCTTCTCGTCCGGATAGAACAGCACGTCGACGCCGGCGTCGCTCAGCTTCTGGCAATCGGCCTCGAAGGTACGCGGATAGGCGCCGAAGTCCTCGCCCTGGCCGAACTGCAGTCGGTTGACGAAAATGCTGACCACCACCTTCGGTGCTTGACGATGCGCCTCGCTCACCAGGGCCAGGTGGCCCTCGTGCAGATTGCCCATGGTTGGAACGAATGCCACCCGGCCAGCCGTCTTGCGCCAGGCGCGCATGTCGGCGATTGTGCGGATGATTTCCATCTTAATGCCTGTCCTTTCAGAAACAGTGTTCAGGCGCCGGGAAACTCTGATCCTTCACCGCGCGCACATAAGCGGCCACAGCGTCCTGAATGCTGTCCGCCCCTTGGAGAAAATTCTTGACGAAGCGGGCCTTCTTGCCCGGATAGACGCCCAGCATGTCATGCAGCACCAGCACCTGTCCGCCGACATGGGGGCCTGCGCCGATGCCGATGGTCGGCACCGGCATGGCGGCGCTGATACGCGTGGCCAGATCGGCCGGCACGCATTCCATCAGCACCAGGCTCGCGCCCGCGTCCGCATGCGCTTTGGCATCCTGGAAAATACGATCGGCGTCGGATTCGCTCTTGCCTTGTACGCGGTAGCCGCCGAAGGTATTGACGAACTGGGGCGTCAGACCGATGTGCGCGCACACCGGCACGCCGCGATCGACCAGGAAGCGGGTCGTTTCCGCCATGAAGGCGCCGCCTTCGAGCTTGACCATGTGAGCGCCGGCCTGCAACAGCCGCGCGCAGCTGGCGAAGGCCTGCTGCGGCGACTCCTGGTAGCTGCCGAACGGCAGATCGGCCAACACCAGCGCGCGTTTGGTGCCGCGCGCCACGCAGCGGGTGTGGTACACCATCTCGTCCAGCGAAACCGGCAAGGTCGAGTCGTGGGCTTGCACCACCATGCCAAGCGAGTCGCCGATCAGCAAAATATCCACGCCGGCCTCATCCAGCAAACTGGCGAAGCTCGCGTCGTAGCAGGTCAGCATGGCGATCTTCTCGCCCTCCTGCCCCATTTTGCTCAACGTGCTCACAGTCATTTTCATGCCATTCATCCTCATGGCGTCGGAAACTCAGACGCTTTTATTGAAGTAGCTGCGCTGCCCGCGCATCTCGTTGAGGCAGCGCAACAATAAATCAAAATCCTCCTGACTATCAATCAGGTTCAGGTGGTCGGTGTTCACGATCAGCAGCGGCGCGGCTTCATAGTCATAGAAAAACTGGCTATAGGCTTCGTGCACGCGCTTGATGTAGCCATCGGGAAACCCACTCTGGCCACGCGCCGCGAGCCGGCTTGTCAGAGTCTCGGGCGAAGCGTCGAGGTAGAGCACCAAATCCGGCGTCGGCGGCTCGATGGCGAGTGCCCCAGCCAGTTGCCGGTAGAGCGCGAGCTCATCGGCGTCGAGATTGATGGCGGCGAACAGGTTGTCGCGCTCGAACATGAAATCGGCCACCACCGGCTGATTCATCAATTCACCCTGCTGCATCAGGCGCGCGGTGTCGCGCCGCGCCAGGAGGAAGCTCAATTGCGCCGACAGCGCGTGGTGCTGAAACTGGCTGTAAAACCGCGGCAGAAACGGGTTGTCCTCCGGCCGCTCGGCGACCAGGGCCATGCCCCAGTGCTCGGCCAGGCGCCGGGCCAACGTGGATTTTCCGGCACCGATCGGCCCCTCCACCACCACATATCGTCTTGTGTTCATTCAGGACTTTCGTTGTCTTCGTCTTCGCTTGGCAGGCGCCCGATGCCCTCGGCGGGGCAGCGCGCGGCCAGATCGCCCGCGCGGCCGTGCGCGCCGATCGGCAGATCCGGTGCGAGTTCGGCCAGCGGATAGAGTACAAAAGCGCGCTCGTGCATGCGTGGATGCGGCAACGTGAGATCGGGGCCGTCAAGCATGGCATCCTGATACCACAGCAGGTCCAGATCCAAAATGCGCGGCGCGTTGCGGAAGCTGCGCACGCGGCCGAAATCGGCCTCGATGGCCAACAGCGCGTGCAGTAGATCGACCGGCGCGAGCATGGTATCCAGCTCGGCGACGGCGTTGATGAAATCGGGCTGATCCAGATAGCCGACGGGTGTCGTGCGAAAGAGCGACGAGGTGCGCGTCAACGTCGTGTCGGGCAACAAGGCAAGGGCCGCGAAGGCGGCCCTGATTTGCCGTGCCGGGCATTCCAAATTGCTGCCCAGCGCCACAAAGGCCCGCGTCATGCATCGCTCTCCGGCGCGCCGCCCGGCTTGCGCCGGCGGCGCGGGCGGCGCTTGCGCGGCGCGCGCGTCTCGCCCAGATCGCTTGTCTTGGCCTGCTCCAGCAGCGCCTCGCGTTCTTCGGTGTCGCCATGCTGGAACGCCGCCCACCAATCGACCAACGCGCGGGGCACTTCGCCGGCCTCGGCGCGCAGCACCAGAAAGTCAAAGGCGGCGCGGAAGCGCGGCTGCTCGAGGAAACGGTAGGGGCGCTGGCCGATCCGGCTGTCGAATCGCGACTGCAGCGTCCAGATCTCGCGCATGGTGACGCTATAGCGGCGGGGGATGGCCAGCGTTTCGTCCTGCTCGCTCTCGACCTCGCCGATCGCGTGCAGCAGCGCCGGCAACGGCCGCTCCCCCTCGCTCATCAGCGCTTGCCAGTGCTGGTTGACTTGGCGCCACAACAGCGTGGCGAGCAGAAAACCGACCGAGATCGGCTTGTCCTCGCGCATGCGGGCATCGGTGCTGGCCAGCGCCAGCTTGAGGAAACGATGGTCGTCATCCTCGCCGCCCAACACGGCATCCAATAGCGGGAATACGCCATGCGACAGGCCTTCGTCGCGCAGCTTCAACAAACAGGCGTACGCGTGGCCCGACATCAGCAGCTTGAGCATCTCGTCGAACAGGCGCGCGGCCGGCTCGCGCCGCAACAGGTGCGCATGAGCGCGGATCGGCTTTTGCGTGTGCGCGTCGATCTCGAAACCCAGTTTGGCCGCCAGCCGAACCGCGCGCAACATGCGCACCGGGTCCTCCTGATAGCGGCGCGCGGGCTGACCGATCATCACCAGCCGACGCGCCTGCAGATCCTTGACGCCGTGCTGATAATCGATAATGGTCTCGTTCTTCGGGTCATAGAACAGCGCGTTGACGGTAAAGTCGCGCCGATGCGCGTCCTCTTCCTGCGTGCCGTAGCTATTGTCGGCCATGATGCGGCCGGTCTCGTTGGTGTCGTTGATGCTGCCGCCACGGAAAGTGGTGACCTCGATGGTTTCGGGCCCCATCATGACGTGCACGATGCGAAAGCGGCGGCCGATGATGCGCGAGCGGCGGAAACAGTGATGCACCTGCTCGGGCGTGGCGTTGGTCGCCACGTCGAAATCCTTGGGGGAAACGCCTAACAGCAGATCGCGCACGGCGCCGCCGACCACATAGGCGGCGAACCCTTCTTCCTGCAGGCGCGCGGTCACTTTAAGCGCCGCGCGGCTCAACGCTTCGCGGCGGATGCCATGCTGCGCGAGTGGAATCACACGCGGACGAACTCGGCCCTTGCCCAGGCCTGCGGGCAGTTCGAGCATTTTACGGAAAAGCTTGCGGATCATGAGGGATAGGTTTTGTCGGGTGGATGTGCCGGGGGCGACAGTCTCAAGTGCCGGATTATAGCCTGAATCGGCTGCGAATAAATACCCGATTCATCTTTATCCGATGCTCATGATCGGGCTTGACAGCATCCGGCCATCGACGGATGATGACATAGCGCCGATTTGAAACAGCTTGCGGGCGCGGTAAAAATGCCAGCTAAAGCGTCAGAAACGGTCACTACCCGCTTCGCGCCAAGGCCAAGCGGGTTTTGTTTTGGCATTCGCTCCGCCACCGTTTCATTTCGACACGTGATTCACGGCCTCGCTCACGCGAGTGCCGGCGCCGAGTTAATCGACAACTTGCAGGGCGCCGAAAAATCCTGCTAAAGCGTCGCCTGGCGGTTGTCGGCCGGGCGCGCAAGCCCCGTAACCGACAGGAGCGAACCATGTACGACTGCCAGACCGACGCTTGCACCGACTTTTCTTTTGCCTTTTTTGATGCCGTGGGATGCGCTAGACCCCTTGCAGGAACCCTGACCGCCACGCCGGCCACCCCCACCGATGCCGATAGCCTCGCCACCCTGGCCGCCTATGCGGACGGTCTCGGGTATCCGGTCGAGCGCCATGACGGCGCGGTGATCGTGCGCGAGGTCAGCCTACCCGACGCGCTCGCCATCAACGCCCGCTTCGGCAACCAACTGATCATCAGCTGCGACTTGCGGCGCGACCCGCCGGTCCGCTTCGGCTAAGGACCGGGAGCGCTTGCCTCGGGTATAATGACGGTTTCCGTCTCACGCCCACGCCATGCACTTCGACTTGAACCGCACGCCGTCCGCCCGCCTGTTCGCCGACGCGCGCCAGATCATTCATCTGGCGCTGCCGATGATGGTGGCGCAGACCGCGCAGGTGGCGACCGGGTTCGTCGACGCGGCCATGTCGGGCCACGTCAGCACAGAAGACTTGGCGGCGGTATCGATCGGCTCCAGCATTTTCCTCACGACTTACGTGACCTTGATGGGGCTCGTCACCGCGCTCAACCCCATCTTGTCGCACTTGTTGGGCGCGGGCGAGCACGAACGCATCGGCGCGGTGGGCCGCCAAGGATTATGGTTTGGCCTCATCATCGGGCTGATCGGCACGGCGCTGCTTTTCGCGGTCCAGCCGCTATTGCGCTCGGTTCTGCACCTGCCGGCCGCGGTGGAAGACAAGACCATGCTATTCATCACCGGCACGGCGCTGGCCATGCCGGCGGCCATGGTGCACCGGGCGCTGCACGCCTTCGCCGCCAGTCTCAACCGGCCGCGGCCGATCATGGTCATGAGCATCGCCGCGCTGCTGCTCAACATCCCGCTCAACTACATCCTGATCCATGGGCTCTTTGGCATGCCGCGCCTGGGCGGCGCCGGCTGCGGCTGGGCGACGGCGGCGGCCTTCTGGTTCAACGCCGCTGCGCTGTTTTGCTACATCGCCGCCAACCGCCATTTCCGCCCCTATGGCCTGACGCGCCGCGTTGATCGGCCCGACTGGCGCGCGCTGCGTGAATTTTTGCATCTCGGCCTGCCGATCGGCCTGTCGTTCTTCGTCGAAATCAGCCTGTTCGCTTTCATTGCGCTGTTGATCGCGCCGCTGGGCGCGCTGACCGTGGCCAGCCACCAGGCGGCGATGAACTTTTCCAGCATCATCTACATGGTGCCGCAGAGCATCAGCAGCGCGCTGACCGTGCTGGTCGGCCAGCGCCTGGGAGCCGACGACGCGCGCGGCGCGCGGCGCATCACCGGCGTCGGCATCGCGCTCGGCCTCATGGGCGGCGTGCTGATCATGCTGGCAATCTTTCTCTGGCGCAGCGACATCATCCGTCTCTATACCGACGATCCCCGCCTGATCGAACTGGGCGCCTCGCTGCTGTTGTTCGCCGCGGTTTATCAACTGACCGACTCGACCCAGACCATCGCCTCCGGCGCCTTGCGCGGCTATAAGCTGACCCGGGTGCCGATGTTGATCCACGTCACCGCCTTCTGGGGCGTCGGCTTGGCCCTCGGCGTGCTGCTGGGACGCACGGACTGGCTCGTCGCGCCGCCGATGGGCGTTTACGGTTTTTGGACGGCGCTGGTCATCAGTCTTTCCGCCGCCGCTCTGCTATTGATCTCTTATCTGGCGCGGCAAAGCCGCCTGAGACTGACCGCGCCCTCTTCCGCCCTGGAGTCCCCGCGTGAGCTTGACGTTCATCGATAACGCGCCGTTGAAGGCCCTCAATACATTCGGCATGGATGTCCGTGCCGCCCACTTCGTCCGTCTGACCGATCTGGCGGACCTGCCGGCGCTCTTGGCCAGCCAACCCTACCGCCAGGGGCCGGTGCTATGGCTCGGCGGCGGCAGCAATCTGCTGTTCACGCGCGACTATCCGGGCCTGGTGGTGCAGGTGGCGCTCAGCGGCCGCAAGCTCGTCGCCGACCAAGGTGAATCGGTGCTGGTCGAGGCCGCCGCCGGCGAGAATTGGCACGACTGGGTGCGATACACGCTGACGCAGGGCTGGTTCGGCTTGGAAAACTTGAGCCTGATCCCCGGCTCGGTCGGCGCGAGCCCGGTACAAAACATCGGCGCCTATGGCGTCGAGGTCAAAGACACGCTCACCGAAGTTCTGTGCGCCGACCTCGACCAGGGCGGCCGGCTGGTCACGCTCACCAACGCCGAGTGCGCCTTCGGTTATCGCGACAGCGTGTTCAAGCACGCCGGCGGTCAACGTTATCTGGTGTGCGCGGTGCGCTTTCGCCTATCGCGCGCGCCGCACGTCAAAACCGGTTACGGCGATATCGAGCGCGAGCTGCGCACCCTGCCCAGCTGGCCGACGCCGACGCCAGGCGATGTCAGCCAGGCGGTGATCAACATCCGCAAGGCCAAACTCCCCGACCCGAGTGAGCTTGGCAATGCCGGCAGCTTCTTCAAAAACCCGGTGGTGCCGCAAGCGCTCGCCGACGCGCTGGCCGGCGCGCACCCGTCCCTGCCGCGCTATCCGGCGGGCCCGGGCCAGTGCAAGCTCGCCGCCGGCTGGCTGATCGAGCAGGCCGGCTTCAAGGGACACCGCCAGGGCGATGCCGGCGTGCATGAACGCCAGGCGCTGGTGCTGGTCAATTATGGCGCGGCCAGCGGCAGCGAGATCCATGCGCTGGCGCAGGCTATTCAGGCCGAGGTCGAGCGGCGCTTCGGCGTGCGGCTGTCACCCGAGCCGGTCATCATCTAAGCGGGAGGAATCTCATGCAAGTCGAAGTCTTGCTGTTCGATCTGGGCGGCGTACTGGTGGAATGGGACGGCACGTCGCCATTGGTCGAACACAGCGGCGGGCGCATCGATCGCGAAACGGCGCGGCGGTTCTGGTTGACGTCGCCATGGGTGGGCAAACAGGATCTGGGGCTGTGCACGGTCGAGGAATTCGCCGATGGCGCCATCGCCGAGCTCGATCTCGATTTCACCCGCGAAGCGTTTATCGCCGCCTACCTGAGCTGGGTCAAGGGGGTCTTCCCCGGCACACACGCGCTCTTGGACCGGCTCAAAGGCCGCTATCGCCTGGCGACGCTGACCAACAACAACGCCGCCCATTTCGAGCGCATCGCACGCGACCTCGACCTGGGACAATATTTCGACCCGGTGTTCGCCTCGCACGAAATCCACCTGAAAAAGCCCGATCCGGAGATTTACCGGCACGTGACCGACGCGCTGGGCGTGCCGCCCGAGCGCATTGCCTTCTTCGACGACAACATCGAGTGCGTACTGCCCGCGCGCGCCATCGGCTGGCGGGCGTTTCATACCGTGGGTCTCGCACAAGTCGAGCAGGCGCTGCATTCGCTGGGCGCGCTGTAGGGGCTCGTTGCAACCAGCTCCGTGCGCGTCAGCGCATGCCGGCCATCACGAACAGGTAGACCACGCACCCGACTCCGATCGCCCAGCACAGCGAGCGCGGCGTCGACAGATTAGCCACATAGCACAGGCCATGCGCCACGCGCGCGAGCAGGAACACCCCGGCGGCGGCGTTAAGCAGGGCCGGCGGCACCTTCATGACGTACGCCACGATCACCGCCGCCGCGTACGGCGCAAAGGCTTCCCAGGCGTTTTGTTGCGCCCAGTTGGCGCGTTGGCGATAGCCGGTGGCCTGCGCCAGGGTGTCGCGCGGGCGGCTATTGTCGTAAGGCGCGCCGAATTTGGCGACCCCGACCCAGACCAACGGCAGAAAAGCGGCAATCAGGATACTCCATAGCGCGAAAGGCATCGGTTTTCTCCCCCCTCAATTCTTCAAATAGCGCGCATCATCGAAACTCGCCACCCAACGCGGCCGGTAGACGATCAGGATCGCCATCAGCAAGCCCGTCAGGAACGCCTCCGACCAGGCCAGCAGCAGATAGTACGGCAGCGCCTCGCTCAACAAGCCGTCCCAGGCATAAACGCCGAACGCCCCCAGCACCGCCACCCCCGCCAACCCCGCGGCCGCCATGGCAAGCCCTCCGGTCAGGAAGGCGTTCAGGAACAGATAGACAAAGTAATTGCAAGGCAGCCGGCGCTGGATCAACCGCAACGAGGCCCAAGTCAATGCCACCGGCAGCACGCCGCTGGTCAGCCAATCAAGACCGAGCGGCTGCCAAGCGCCGCCCGCCATCAAACACGCCACGGCAATCACCAGCGCGGCGGCGAGCATCGCCAACGCCGGCCCCATCATCAGGGTCAGCACCGTCATGCCGAGCAAATGGTAACTGAGCCCGGGCCGCGCATCGTATTTCAGCGTCCACAGCACCATTGCCGCCACGCAGGCGCCGAGCCAAGCATTGATTTGCGCCGCGGTCAATTGGCGCCAGGGGAAACGCCATGCCGCCACGCAAAGCGCCGCCAGCGTAGCGAAGTCCAACACCAGCAAAAACGG
The DNA here is from genome assembly GCF_019232825.1 of Paludibacterium sp. Lineage (GTDB taxonomy): Bacteria > Pseudomonadota > Gammaproteobacteria > Burkholderiales > Chromobacteriaceae > Paludibacterium. The sequence continues at coordinate 43,176 of NZ_JAFAND010000025.1, forward strand.
CAAGGGAAACAGGCCGGCCGGGAAATTCATGGGTTCACCATGACAATCGAATGACCGATGATAACCGATTTGCCATAACCCGCGCGTCCATCATGGCGCCGCATTGGGTACAATGCGCTCTTTGCCTCACAGGATATGCCATGATCACGCCGCCCCCCCCGCATCGAATCGCTCAGGACGTTAGCCGCGCGCTGGCAGAGGATATCGGCGCCGCCGACTGGACCGCGGCGCTGATCGCCGCCGACGCGCTCGGCACCGCCACGGTGATCGCGCGCGAAGCGGCCGTGCTGTGCGGCACACCCTGGTTTGCCGAATGCTTTCGCCAAGTCGATCCCGCGGTGGAGATCGCTTGGCTCGCGCGTGAGGGCGAACGCGTCGCACCCGGCCAAGTACTGTGCCGCCTGAGCGGGCCTGCGCGCGCGCTGCTGACGGGCGAGCGCACCGGCCTCAATTTTCTACAAACACTGTCGGCCGTGGCTACGGTCACCTGTCAATACGTCGACGCCGTCGCCGGCACGCGCGCACGCATCCTTGATACGCGAAAAACCCTGCCTGGCCTACGTTTGGCACAGAAATACGCCGTCACGGTCGGCGGTGGCGACAATCAGCGCATTGGCCTCTTCGACGGCATTCTGATCAAGGAAAACCACATCATGGCGGCCGGTGGCGTGGCCGAGGCGCTCGCCGCCGCGACACGACTGGCGCCGGCGCACGTTACCGTGCAGATCGAAGTCGAAACGCTGGACCAACTGCGCCAGGCGCTGGCCGCTGGCGCGCGGCTGGTGCTGCTCGACAACATGGACAATGCCACCATGCGAGAGGCGGTGAATTTGGCCGCCGGCCGCGCCGAACTGGAGGCCTCTGGCGGCGTGGCGCTCGAGGCGGTGCGCGCCATCGCCGAAACCGGCGTCGACCGCATTTCCATCGGCAAACTGACCAAGGATATCCGTGCCGTCGACTTGTCGATGCGCTTCCAATCCTAGGACCCTCTCCCAGGCCGATGGTATAAACTGAAGGGGTCATTAAGAAGAACGGCCTACCATGGACTCGGGCGGCATTCGCGCATTCAAGAGCGCCTTGGGCGTTCGGCTCGCCAGTATCGCCTTGCTGCTGGCGTTTTTGGCGCTTCTGACCTTCGATTTGGCGCGAGACCGGGCCGCGCGCGAACGGGAGTCCGAGCAGCGCGTCGCCGCCGCCAGCCAATATCTCGCCAATCAGCTAAGCGACACCCTGCGCGACATCGACTTGGTGTTCGACGCGCTCGGCGACAATCCGCTGGTTGCCGCCCATTTGAACAATCAGCCGCTGTCCCAGCGCGAGCGCGACCAACTGCGCCATTTCGTCAGCACCAGCATTGAGCGCATCGCCTATCTGTCGCAGATCCGCATCGTCGACTTTCACTGCGCGCCGGCGTTCAGCAGCCAAAGCGGGAGGCGCAAATCCCTTCCGGACGATCTGTGCGCCTGGATGCACGAGGAGGGCCGCCGCAACGATATTTTCTTTACCGCCTCGGCCGGCGCGGGCGGCAACGACGAGATCCTTCATGCCGCGCGGTTGTACGATGCCCAGCATAACGTCATCGGCATGGCCGTGGCGGAGCTGGCGGAAAGCAGCATGCAATCGATGTTCGCCAACGCCGCCGCCGGCGAGCGCGGCGAGGTCCTGATTTTTGATCGCTTCCGACACCAGGCCGCCGCCTGGCCGGCCAGGGACAGCGCCGACGCGCAGCCGGCGGCCGCGCCGCGCCAAATGCTCTGGCAGGAAGACAAACATCAGATCTATCGTGCCGGCGCGAGCAGCGGCCGCACGCCACTGCTCTATAGCGAACGGCAATTGGACAATTATCCGCTGACCGTGGCGGTCGGGCGGGACACGAGCGCGGACCGCGCCGCCTTCTATTGGCAGCTGGGCAGCGACGTATTGGTTTGGCTTCTCTTGGCGGTGCTGGTGCGCTGGGGAGCGCGCCAGCAGGTACAGCACCTATGTGTCGGCGAGCGGCTGCTCGCTTGCAGCGAGGCGCTCCACGACAGCGAGCAGCGCTGGCGCGGCCTCCTTGCGGCGGTGCCGCTCGGCATCGTGCTGGTGGATACCGAGAGCGAGCACGTGCACTTCGCCAACCCGGCGGCACGCGCCCTGCTCGACTGGGGAAACCCGGATGACGATTGGCGCGCGGGCGGCACCGACGACCCGCTGCCGCGCTTTCAGCTGCACCCGGTGATTGAATGGCTGCGCCAAGGCCACTTGGCTCACGATCAAGACATCGAGATCGAACGCGACACGCAGACGCGGCTATGGGTCAGGATCAGCATGCACAATCTGCGGGTAGAAGGGCGCACGCAGTGCATGATCACGCTAACGGACCGCTCCGAACACTATCGCCTGGCCGAGCGCCTCGCCGATCATCAGCAGCAGCTCGACGCCATGGCGCGCACCGACATGCTGACCCGCTTGGCCAACCGTAAGTCGGCGGAACAGGCTTTGAGCGGGGAAATTCATCGCAGCCAACGCTACGATCTGCCGTTATCGCTGGCGTGCTTCGACATCGATCATTTCCACGACTTCAACGAACGCTACGGTCGCCAGGCCGGCGACAACGTCTTGATCGCGGTGGCTAACACGCTGGTCGATTGCACACGCGCCACCGATGTTTGCGCGCGCATCGCCGACGAGGAGTTCATGGTGGTGTTCACCAATACGTCGATCGACTACGCCTATCAGGTTGTGGAGCGGATTCGTTGCAAGGTAGCGGCCACGATTTTTCCGTTTGCCGAACATAACGTCACCTTCAGCGGCGGCATCACCTGCTGGCGATTGGGAGACTCGGCGGAAGCGTTGGCGCAGCGGGCGGAAAATCTGATGAACGACGCCAAGCATGCCGGCGGCAATCAACTGATGTGCGACGAAACATTAGGGCCCCTCTGACAGGGTCAGCGCCAGCAGGTGCAGCATGGCGGCGGTCGCCCCCCAGATGAAATGCTCCTGCCAACTAAGAGACAGATAGAAACCCTTCACGCCGTCGCGCTCATAAGCGTGACGCCGATACAAATCGGCGCGCAGCACATGCGCGAGCGGCACCTCGAAAATAGCGGCCACTTCGCCCGGGTGCGGCGTCAAGACCGGCGGCGCGTCGAGCATGCCCACCACCGGCACCACCGAGAAACGCGTGATGGTGACAAACCGCGGCAACGTGCCCAGCACCCGCACCAGCGCACGGTCGAGGCCGATTTCCTCCTCGGCCTCGCGTAGCGCGGTGTCGATGGGTCCCTGGTCCTGCGCCTCCTGCTTGCCGCCGGGGAAACTGACCTGGCCGGCATGCGTGGGCAGATCGTCGCTACGGCGCGTCAACAGCACCGTCGGCCCCTCGGGCCGCCAAACAAGGCCAATCAATACCGCGGCGGGACTCGCCGATTCGAACGCATGCCGCGGCGGCATGGCGTCGTGCCAGCGATCATCCGGCCCGCGCGCGAGCCGATCCGCGATCCATTCGGACGCGGCCGCCCGGTTAGTCGGCAACATCGTATTATTCCTTGTCTCCACCCATCCCGATCTTCGGCAGGGTCATATCGCGCCAATGGCCGATCAGGCGAATGGCCAGACCAATGCCAAAGAGCAATTGCAAACTCAAATAGTTGACATACACCAGCTGATCCAGCACGAACAGTCCGCCGGCAACCAGGATCGACACGGTGCCATAAAAATCTTCGTGCAGGATGAACGGAATGTCGTTCACCATCATATCGCGCACCACCCCGCCGCCGACGGCGGTGATGAAGCCGAGCAGCACCACGCCGAAGGCGTTGAGGTCGTACATCAGGCCGACCTGGGCGCCGGTGATGCTGAACGCCACGAGCCCCAGCGAGTCGGCGACGATAAAAGCGCGGTAAAACGTCTGGCTCTCGCGCTTGTGCAATCCGGTCAGCCAGGACAGCAGCAGCGTGATGGCAATGATGACGACGTTGGTATAATCGTAGAACACCAACGGCACGCGGTGAACCAGCACGTCGCGCATGATCCCGCCGCCGATGCCGGTCAAGAGCGCGACAATCAGGATGCCCAACAGATCCAGGCGTTTTTTCACGCCCACCAGGTAACCGGAAAAGGCAAAGGCCACGGTGCCGATGGCCGAGATCCATTCCATTAAATTCAAACGGCTTGCTGTATCCATTTTTCTAATTTGATTTGAGCTGTGCAACGAACATGAAAAAACGCCAGGTGTCGACCTGGCGTTGAGGGAAACGCTTGCTTGCCTTAGCGACGCATCGAGTCGAAGAAGGCCGAATTGGATTTGGTGGCGCGGATCTTGTCCTGCAGGAATTCCATCGCATCCAGATCGTCCATCGGGTAGAGCAGCTTGCGCAACACCCAGATCCGCTGCAGGTTTTCCTGCGGGATCAGCAACTCTTCACGCCGCGTGCCAGAACGGTTGATGTTGAGTGCCGGGAAAATCCGCTTTTCCGCCATGCGACGGTCAAGGTGGATTTCCATGTTGCCGGTGCCCTTGAATTCTTCATAGATCACATCGTCCATGCGCGAGCCGGTATCGATCAAGGCGGTGGCGATGATGGTCAGCGAGCCGCCCTCTTCGATGTTGCGCGCCGCGCCGAAGAAGCGCTTCGGGCGTTGCAGCGCGTTGGCGTCGACACCGCCGGTCAGCACCTTGCCGGAGGCCGGCACCACGGTGTTGTAGGCACGCGCCAGACGGGTGATGGAGTCAAGCAGGATCACCACGTCCTTCTTGTGCTCGACCAGGCGCTTGGCCTTCTCGATCACCATTTCCGCTACTTGCACGTGACGGGTGGCCGGTTCGTCGAAGGTCGACGACACCACTTCGCCACGCACCGAGCGTTGCATTTCGGTCACTTCTTCCGGGCGCTCGTCGATCAAGAGCACGATCAGCTCGACTTCCGGGTGATTGGACGTGATCGCGTGCGCGATATGCTGCAGCATCACCGTCTTGCCCGACTTGGGCGGCGCAACCAGCAAGCCGCGCTGGCCTTTGCCGATCGGCGCGATCAGGTCGATGATCCGCCCGGTGATGTTTTCCTCGGCGCGGATCTCGCGTTCCAGATGCAGCGCTTCGGTCGGAAACAGCGGCGTCAGGTTTTCGAACAGAATCTTGTGCTTGGAATTTTCCGGCGCGTCATGGTTGACTTTGTCGACCTTCACCAGGGCGAAATAACGCTCGCCGTCCTTCGGCGTGCGGATCTCGCCCTCGATCGAATCGCCGGTGTGCAGATTGAAGCGGCGGATCTGGCTTGGGCTGACGTAGATATCGTCGGGGCCGGCCAAGTACGACGTATCGGGGCTACGCAGGAAGCCGAAGCCGTCGGGCAGCACTTCCAACGTTCCTTCGCCGTAGATGCTTTCGCCCTTTTTGGCCTGGTTTTTCAAAAGCGCGAAGATCAAATCTTGCTTGCGCAGCCGGTTGGCACCGTCGATCTCGTTGGCAATAGCCATCTCGACGAGCTGGGTAACTGGAAGATGTTTCAGATCAGATAAATGCATAGCAGCCGGTTTCGACTCGAATACGATTGGCGAGGGAGATTGTGATGTGGAAGCAGATACGACACGGGCGACTTCCGCCGCCCGCTTAAAGAATTCAGCCGAGAATAAACACTTTAAATGTGACTGTCAACAAAAGACGTCAATTGCCCTTTGGCCAGTGCGCCGACCTTGGTCGCCACCACGTTGCCGTCCTTGAACAGCATCAGCGTCGGGATGCCGCGAATGCCGTATTTCGGCGGCGTCTGCTCGTTTTGATCGATATTGAGCTTGACCACTTTCAGCCGGCCGTCGTACTCCTTGGCCACGTCCTCCAGGATCGGCGCAATCATCTTACATGGGCCGCACCACTCGGCCCAGTAGTCGACCAGCACCGGCAGATCGGCCTTCAGGACATCTTGTTCGAAAGAGTTGTCGGTCACGTGCAGAATCAGATCACTCATGGTTTGGCTCTCTACTTATGTCTATTTGATGCAGAAATGGTAGCAAGCCAACCCGGAGGGGGCAACCCTGGCCGCAGTATGGCCGAATACCATGCAAGATAGATTTTTTCGGCTGTCCTACAATTTGGCCGCTGCCCTTCAGGCGGCGCTTAGGTATAATGGCACGCTACATTTAGCTAATAAGGACTGACGATGGGTTTTCTGCAAGGAAAGAAAATTCTGATCACTGGCATGATCTCCAACCGATCCATCGCCTATGGTATCGCCCAGGCCTGTCATCGTGAAGGCGCCGAGCTGGCCTTTACCTATGTCGTCGACAAGCTGGAAGAACGCGTGCGCGACATGGCCGCCGAATTCGGCAGCAAGCAGGTTTACCGTTGCGACGTGCAAAACGACGCCGAGATCACGCAGCTGTTCGTCGATCTGAACAAAGATTGGGACGGCCTGGACGGCCTGGTGCACGCCATCGCCTTCGCGCCGCGCGAAGCGCTCGACGGCGACTTCCTCGACGCGCTGACGCGCGAGGCGTTCCAGATTTCGCATGACGTTTCCGCCTACAGTTTCCCGGCGCTGGCCAAGGCGGCGCGTCCGATGATGCAGGGCCGCAAGGCGGCGCTGTTGACGCTGTCCTACCTCGGCGCGGTGCGCGCCATCCCCAACTACAACGTGATGGGTCTGGCCAAGGCCAGCCTGGAAGCCGCCGTGCGTTTCATGGCGAGCGCGCTCGGCCGCGACGGCATTCGCGTCAACGGCATCTCCGCCGGCCCGATCAAAACGCTGGCCGCCTCGGGCATCCGCGATTTCTCCAAGCTCTTGCACCACGTCGCGCAGGAATCGTCGCTGCGCCGCAACGTGACCACCGAGGAGGTCGGCAATGCCGCCGCCTTCCTGCTGTCGGACCTGGCCTCGGGCATCACCGGTGAAATCACGTACGTCGACGCCGGCTACAATATCAACGCGCTCAACGTGCACGAAGACTGATCCGTCTTACCGTCGCAAAAAAGACTCGGCCCATGGCCGAGTCTTTTTTTATGCCCGCGCGGATCAGTGCCCGCCGGCGCCGGAAGGCGCGCCGAACGGCGGCCGCGTCTGCCAAATCACTGCGATCAGGCAGAAGAACAGGACGGCGATGCCCCAGAACAGCTCGCTGGTGGCGAACATGGCGCTCTGCTGATGCACGAGGTTGCCGATGTAGCGCCAAGCGCCATCGCCCTGTATCCCCGCCACCTGCCCCAGCTGCGACAGATAATGGTCGGCCTCGACGCTGTTGGGCGTGATGTTCTCCCATAGCCGCACCTCGTGCATCTGCGTTCGATGGTCCCACAGGGTGATGACGATGGAGGTGCCGATGCTGCCCGACAAGGAGCGGAAGAAATTGGACAACCCCGAGGCCGCCGCCAAGCGCCGCGGCTCGATGCCCGACAGGATGATCTGGTTGATCGGCACGAAGAAACAGGCGGTCGCCACCCCCTGCACCAGCCGCGGCAACATCAGTTCGCCGATCGACACGTCCAAGGTCATGCGCGAGAACCACCAGGTGGTCCAGGCGAACACCACAAACGCCAGCGTCGAGAACACGCGCAGATCGAGGCGGTGCATGAAGCGCCCCAACAGCGGCGAACACACCAGCGCCAGAATGCCGACCGGCGCCGTGGCGACCCCGGCCCAGGTCGAGGTATAGCCCATCACCGTCTGCAGCCATAACGGCAACAGCACCGTCATGCCGAAGAAGCTCATGAAGCCCAGCGCCAGCGACAGCACGCCGAAACGGAAATTGCGGTATTTGAACAGCGTCAGGTCCACCAGCGGATGCGCGTCGTCCAATTCCCAGATCACCAGGAAGGTCAGCGCGACAATCGCCAGGACGCTCAAGGTGGTGATGACGTTGGAGTTGAACCAATCGAGGTCGTTGCCGTTGTCCAGCATCAGCTGCAGGCTGCCGACGCCGACCACCAGCAGTACCAGCCCCACCGCGTCGAACGGCACCTTGACCGTCGGGGTGTCGTGCTTGTGCAGCAACGTCCACGTGGTCATGGCGGCGAACACGCCGACCGGCGCGTTGATATAGAAGATCCACGGCCAGCTCAGATTATCGGTGATATAGCCGCCCAACAGCGGGCCGAAGATCGGCGCCACCACCACGGTCATCGACCACAACGCCATGGCCATGCCGCGTTTCTGCGGCGGATAGTTGGACAACAGCAGCGTCTGCGACAGCGGCACCATCGGCCCGGACACAAGCCCCTGTAAAAAGCGGAATCCCACCAGCATCGGCAGGCTGGTGGCGAAGCCGCACAAGGCGGACGCCAGCGTGAACAGCACCACCGCCGTGACGAAGGTGCGCACCTCGCCGTAGCGGCGCGCGATCCAGCCGGTAATCGGCACCACGATCGCCGCGGCCAAGCTATAGGACGTAATCACCCAGGTGCCGTCGCTGGCGCTGGCGCCCAGGTTGCCGGCGATGGTCGGCACCGCCACGTTGGCGATCGAGGTATCCAGTACCTCCATGAAGGTTCCCAAGGACATCGCCACCGTGAGCAGCGCGAGCCCCCCCGGCGTCAAGCGATGGGCGGCGAGTTCTGTCATGGCGCGCTCCCTGCCTCGCGCGCCACGATAGCGTCGGCCTGATGCTCGGCGGTCGCCAGTTGCGCAGCGAACACCGGCGTGCTCAAGACCACGTTAGGCAGCGGCAGCGCCGCGTCAACACGGCCGTCGCGATGGTGCGTATCGACTTCGACCTCCGCCGACAAGCCGACCCGTAGCGGATGGGCGGCGAGCTCGCGCGGATCGAGCGCCACACGCACCGGCACCCGCTGCACCACCTTGATCCAGTTGCCGGTGGCGTTTTGCGCCGGCAAGAGCGAGAAGGCGCCGCCGGACCCCGCCGACATGCTCGCCACCGTGCCGTGATAGGTCACGCGACCGCCATACAGATCGACGTTCACCGACACCGGTTGACCGACGCGGATATTGTGCAATTGCGGTTCCTTGAAATTGGCGTCGATCCAGGCCGCCTGCAGCGGCACCACCGCCATCAGCGCGCTGCCGGGCGCCACCCGTTGCCCGACCTGCACGCTGCGCCGGGCCACATAGCCGTCAACCGGGGCGGGAATCTGATTGCGCAGCACGTTGAGCGTCGCCTGAATATAGGCGGCGCGCGCGCGCATCACGCTAGGGTGCTGGCGCAAGACGGCCCCGGCAACTGCCGCGCGCGCCTGATCCAGCTGACGCTCGGCCACCAGCAGGGCATTCTGGTCGCTCTGGACGGCATCGCGAGCATGGGCCAGCTCCTCCTGCGATACCGACTCCCCCACCGGCAAGGCTTGGCGGCGCGAGAGGTCGCCCTGCGCCCGCGTCAGATCGCTCTGGCGTTGGGCCACGGTCGCCTCGGCGGCCGCCACCGCCACATAGGCGCCGCGCACTTGGCGCACGGTTTCGCCCAGTTGCGCTGCGCTCAGCGCTTGGGCCGTCTGCGCGTCGGCGCCGTCGAGCGTGACCAGCGGCTGGCCGGCGCGCACCGGCTGATTGTCGTCCGCGCCGAGCGCGGTGACGGTGCCGGTGACCTGGGTGTTGACGTACACCATGTTGGCATTGACGTAGGCGTCGTCGGTGCTTTCGGCGTATTGGCCAAACAGCAGATACCAACCGCCATAGCCGAGGCCGATGGCCCCGAACACGGCGGCGGCGATGGTCAGCTTACGTCGACGGTTGTTGCCGTCCGGCTGCGAAATGGCTTCACTCATGGTTCTTTGCTCCTTCTCGTTGGACGGCGGCCATGCTGTCGCGGTCGTAGCCGCCACCCAAGGCACGACTCAGGTCGATCTGAGCCATCAGCGTTTGTTCCTGTCGATCGATATCCTCAATGCGCACGTTGAGCCAAGCCAAACGAGCTTGCTGCACGTCGCGCTGGTCGGCGAGCCCCGCCGCCTGGCGCGCCATCGCGTTGACGACGTTGCGCTCGCGCGCCGCCAGTTGATGACGCAGCGCCGGCCATTGATCCTGACTGCCCTGCAAACGCAGCATGGCGTCGTTCACTTCCTTGACGGCATCGGTCACGGCCTGATCGTAATCGGCCACGGCCAGGGCGGCGGCGGCGCGCTGGCTATCCAGCATCGAGCGCAACCGGCCGGCATCGAACAGCGGCAAATGCAGCGCCGGCGTCACCGCCTGCTCGCGGCTCGCGCTATGCAGCAGCGTGTCCATTTGCAAACTGTTCAAGCCGATGAACGCGCTTAGACTAAAATCCGGATAGAACGCGGCGCGCGCCGAATCCACATCGGCCAGCGCGGCCTCGACACGGTCACGGGCCGCCACGACGTCCGGCCGCCACGCCAGCCGGTCAAGCGACAAGCCGCCGGGCAAGCGGATCTCGTCGGCGGGCAAGGCTTGCGCCTGCAATACCGGCAGCGGCGTTTCCGGCCCCAAGAGCGCGTGCAATTGGTTTTGCAGCAACAGCGTCCGCGTTCGTAGCGCCACGAGATTCTGCCGTGGCGCCTCGGCGTTGGCGTACAGCGGCTGAACGTCGTCTTGGCTGGCGATGCCGGTGCCGGCCCGCGCCGCAGTCACCGCCAAGAGGCGCTGTTGAGCCGTGGCGATGTCCTGGGTCAGCGCCAGCCGCTGTTGAGCCGCCTGCCACTGGAAGTAAACCGTGGCCACGCTGGCTGACAAGGTAAGTGCCGCCGCAGCGCCATCGGCACGCGCCGCAGCCTCGCGGCCGAGCGCGCCTTCCAGCGCCTTGCGATGGCGGCCCCAGAAGTCGAAATCGTAGGCGAAGTCCAGGTGCAGCAGGCCGCTGTTGCGGTAATTGCCGGCCACCGGCGGCGGATAGATCGACGTCTGACTATATAGCTGGCGCGAGGCGCTCGCGTTGGCCGACAGGCTGGCGCCCCCCTCGGCGTCGGCTTCGCCTGCCGCGGCCCGCGCCGCGCGCACGCGAGCCTCTGCGCGGGCCATGCTGGGCGAACCCTCTAGTGCCTGAGCGATCAAGCGATCGAGTTGCGCATCGTGATAGCGCGACCACCAGTCGAGCCGGGGCGCGGCGGCGTCGCCATGCAGCATGAAATCGGCCTGCCCCGCCTGGACGAGACGGGGCGCCGGGTCGGGCGCCGGCAGCGAGGCACAACCGCTGACGCAGAGCAGCGTCAGCACGGCGAGCCAACGGCCACACCATTCATTGATAAATAGATAGTTCATTTTTCAACTATTCACCTAAATAAATTGGCATGGATTTACATGCCAATTGGGTTAAAGCAATGAATCCAGATGACGGTTCAGTCGGCTCAACAGCCGAGCCAGTTGCGTTTTCTCTGCCTGGTCAAAAATCTCGAAAGTCCGCTCGATATGTATCTTGGATTGCGGCTGCAGCGCGGTGATCAGCGCGCGTCCGGCATCGCTGAGCGACAAATTCACCCGCCGACGGTCTTGCGGGTCAGGCAGGCGTTGGATGAATCCCCTTTTCACCAGATCGTCGCAAATGCGCGTCATATTGGCGCGCGTCTCGCCGATCATCGACGCCAGTTCGGACGGGTTGAGACATTGCCGGCTGGTGCCGAGCAACATCATCAAGCCGATATAGCTATTGCTGTTGAGGCCATACGGTTCCAACCGCTGCGACAACATATGCATCAGCTTGGTGGTGCTCAGTCGCAACAGCACGGCGATTTCCTTATCGCCCAACGGCTCGCCGGCAACCAGTTGATGGGCCCGGGCGGCGCTGTCGAGCACCTCGTCTTGAGGCAATGGTGCAATTTGATTCATAAATTAATAGTACATTATTCAATCAAATCACACAAGGTCGCTCTACCACACCTCATCTACCCGCCAACAATCGCAACGTCGCGGCATCGCGCTGCCCCCGATTGCATTGGTCGAGCGCCAGAGAGAAGACTGGAGGCGCGCCTGCCGCCAGACTGAAAAGTGTCATCGAGGAAACAAACTTCAGGTCGTCGGGGTAGCCGAAGCGCTGCGAGAGCGGCATCGGCGCAAGCGACAGCACGGCTTGGGTGCATTCGATCAACCGCGGCCCTAGAACCGGGTGTTGCAGGTAGTCGGAGGCTTCGGCCAGGTCGGCGATGCCATAGAAATCAGCGTGCGCGCTGTGGCCAAGCCCACGCAACTGGGGGAAGACGAACCACATCCAATGGCCCTCTTTGCGGCCACGGGTCAGCTCGGCCAAAGCGCTGGCGTAGACATCACGCTGCGCATCCAGAAACCGCGACAAATCGTTCATGGTCTAGGGCCTGTCTGCAAACTATTTGCGGCTGCGGCCGGTGTCCGCCGGATGCAGCGCGAGGAGTGCGCCCCGCCGCAGTGTCATTCACTGCCAGGGGCAAACGACAAAGCGATGCGCCCATCCGCGGCGAACCGTGCGCGCCAGCGTGCGCATCAGCAGCCAACCGATGAACAGGTTGGCGCCGGCAAACAGCGGCACGGATAGTATGCGCGCCGCGGGAATGCCGGCCAACGCCAGTTTCAAGCCACTGACGGTCGTGGCGGCAACGCCGAAGGTATAGGCCCAATAGGAGGCGGCAAACGGCTGTTCGCCAAGCCAATGGTGCAAGCGCAGCCCCAAGAGCAACTGGAACAGCCCATAGCCCCACAGCATCAGCAGCCAATGGTCGGTCGAGCCCGGCACCAGCATCAGCCAAGCCATGGCGCATACCACCGGCGGCGCGAACTGGATGCCGATCAGCGGACGTTGCGCCGCCGGCAGGCCGCTCGGCTGCCACAGTCGTTGGAAAATCAGAGATTCGATCGCTAGCCAAGAGAAGACGCCGGCGCCTAGAAACAGCCAGCCCCAATCGGGGTGACCCAAGCCGCCCAGTGCCGCCGCGCTGGTGAAATTGCCGGCTACGGTCGGCAAATACAGACTGGGCGTGGTGTCGCGCGTTTCGCGCCCGCCCTGCCACGACCGCCCGGTATGCCACAGCGCGAACATCAGGTGCCAGGCGAGCCCGGCGGCGGCCAACCCCCAGGCCAGCGCGCGCGAATACGGCAGTGCCGCCAGCGACACCAGCAGCGTCGATACCGCCAACAACGCCGGCGTACTGCCCTGTACCGGATGCGCGAACTCGCGCCGCACGACGTCGGGCTGACGCCACGCCTGCGCCAGATAAGCCAGCAACAGCCCGGCCCAGATCAATGCCGCCAAGAGCAGCACGCCCTCGCCGGCTTGCGGCGGTGCGCCCCAGAGTTTGACCGCGATGCGCCAGGCCTGGCCAAGGCCGCACAGCCCGAGCACCATGCCGAAATACGATGCAGAAATCGAAGTGGATACAACCGGTTTCATACTGCCCTCCAACAAGAGGGCGCAGGCTAGCAAATTGGGCGCGCGCGCGCCATTCTCCAGACGAGCTATCGACTCGCGCGCAATGCCACGGCGCCCAGCGCGATCATGCCGATCGACAGCACGCGCTTAGCGCCGGTCCGTTCGCCCAACAGCCGCCAGGACAGCAGCGCGCCAAACAAAATCGAGGTCTCGCGCAACGCCGCCACCAGGGCCACCGGCGCCTGTGTCATCGCCCACAGCACCACGCCATAGGACACCAGCGAGCCCAAGCCGCCGATCAACCCCAAGCGCCAGTGGCGCGCGGCATAATCGCGCAAAGCCGGACCGCGCGTCACCGCCGCCCACCCCAGGAGCGGCAGACCGGTCAACACGAACAGCCACGCGGCATACGCAAGCGGCGCGCCGGATAGGCGCACGCCCATGCCGTCAATCAGGGTATAGCCGGCGATCACCAGCGCATTGGTCAGCGCCGTGGCGAAGCCTCGCCGATCCGCGCCCTTCGGCGTACCGGCAAGCAGGCTCAAAATGCCGGCGGCAATACCGCCAATGCCAAGCCAAGCCGGCAACGGCAACACCTCGCCCAGCCACAACGCCCCCACCAGCGCCACCACGATCGGCGCCGCGCCGCGCATCAACGGGTAGGTCTGGCTCATGTCGGCCAGGTGGTAGGCGCGCGCGAGCAAAACGAAATAAACGATCTGCAACGCCACCGAAATGGCGATGTACGGCCAGCTCGCCTGCGCCGGCGACGGCAAAAACGGCAGCAGCACCGCGCCCAGCAGTCCGACCGATGTCGCCACCAGCACGGTGCTCAGCGGCTTGTCGGCGCCCTGCTTGACGATGGTGTTCCAACTGGCGTGCGACGCGGCGGCCAGCAATACCAGGCAAAAGACGGACAATGACACAGACGCTCCTTCATGGCGTTGACGGCAGTGACAAGCGTATTCAATCTTCGCGCGGCGAATCAACCCCCGTCACTGGTCTTTGGCGACGGCGACACACCCTTGACGTGCATCAATAAACCATACTGATAGCATGGTTATCTTGTCGATCAGCAGCAATGCCATATAGATATTGTGCAAATAATAAATGACAACAGGGAGATGAAAATGCCGTTGATTCAGCAACTTCTGTCTGACGATGTAGGTGTTTTTAGTTTAATCACCATTGTCGTCGCCACGCTGGTGGTGGGCGTATGCGCGACCCTTTTCATCCGCAAATCAAAAGACCCCGATCCGAAGTAAGCCTTCGGCGTCCGGGGTCCGTTTCACCACCGCAAGCGGCGCTCAGCGCGCCGCTTGCAGAATCTGGCGCATCACAGCCGGTGTCACCTCGCCGCGCTCGCCGAGCCGGGTAATGCCGTTCTTCTCCAATTGGCCGACCACGGCATCGATGGCCTCGTCGCCCAAGCCATAAGCGGAGAGCCGCGTCGGCAAGCCCATCTCCTCGAAGAACGCGCGCGTGCGTTCGATCGCCTGATCGATGCGCGCCTCCTCGTCGCCGTCGCGCACGCCCCACACGCGCTCGGCGTATTGCAGCAGCTTGGCGCGCTTGACGCCACGGCGGACGATCAGGTTGGCTGGCAACAAGATCGCCAGCGTGCGCGCATGGTCCATGTCATAGAGCGCGGTCAGCGGATGGCCGATGCCGTGCGTCGACCAGTCGTGCGTCACGCCGGCACCCACCACGCCGTTGAGCGCCATCGTCGCGGCCCACATGAGACTCGCGCGCGCATCGTAATCCTGCGGATTGGCGCGGACTTGCGGCCCTAGCTCGACCAACGTTTGCATCAGCCCTTCGGCCATACGCTCCTGCACCGGGGCGGCATCCGGCACGGTCAAATATTGCTCGGCCACGTGCACGAAAGCGTCGACCACGCCGTTGGCCACTTGGCGCGGCGGCACGGTAAAGGTCTTGACCGGGTCGAGAATGGAGAAGCGCGGAAACAGCAGCGGATTGCGGAACGGCAGCTTGGTCTGGCTCGCGACATGCGTCACCACCCCGGTGGGGTTCATTTCCGAGCCGGTGGCAGCCAGCGTCAACACCGCGCCCAACGGCAATGCCTGGGTGATGGCAGCGCCGCGCGTCTTCAGGATCTGTACCGGATCGCCATCGAAACAGGACGCGGCGGCCACGAACTTGGTACCGTCGACCACCGAGCCGCCACCGACTGCCAGCAAGAAATCCAGACGGTGTTCGCGCACTTTCGCCACTGCGCCCATCAGCGTTTCGAAATGCGGGTTGGGCTCGATGCCGCCGAACTCCAGCACAGTGCGCGGCGCCAGCGCGGCGCGCACCTCGGCCAGCGTACCGGTTTTCTCGGCGCTTTGGCCGCCATAGAGCAGCAACACGCGGGCTTCGGCCGGCACAAGCTCTGACAGTTGACCAATGGTGTCGCGCCCGAACACGATGCGTGTCGGGTTGTAATAGGTGAAGTTAAGCATGCGGACGTCCAAGCGTAGTAAGGGGATATGCTATGATACGCCTCAATTAGACCGGTCGTCTAGGATGATCAAGATTGGCAAATGATGTTATGCGACAATAGTGAAATATCCCGACAGCACAAGTCAATTGCTGGCCCAGTTGGACCTGTCGTGCCGCGAGGTACAACGGCATTCGCGGCAGTTAATCGCATTGCTGTAATGGCGTGAAAAAAGGCGAGGGAGCCCCCGTCCTCGCCCTTCCGCCATACGCGAACCGCGCTGACGTGCCAGCCAAGCCATGGGCCGCTATCATCGGCCCATGCCCATCTCCACCCCACACGACGCCGTCTTCAAACAGTTCCTGACCGACCCGGCCACGGCGCGCGATTTTCTCGACATTCACCTGCCGCCGGCCGTGCATGGCGTATGTGATCTGTCGACGCTTCGACTCGAACCGGGCAGCTTCATCAAGCGTAACCTGCGCGCGCGCCATTCTGACATCCTCTATTCGGTCCAAATGCGCAGCAAACCGGCCTACATCTATTGTCTGATCGAACACCAATCGTCACCCGACAAGTGGATGGCCTTTCGCTTGATGTCCTATTGCCTGGACGCGATGCAAAGCCATCTGCAAAAAGGGTACGACACGCTACCCTTGGTCGTGCCGTTGTTGTTCTATCATGGCGCCACGTCGCCTTACCCCTACAGCACGTGCTGGCTCGATTTGTTTACCGAGCCGGACATGGCCGCCCAGTTGTACGGTCACGCCTTTGCGTTGGTCGACGTGACCGTGATCCCGGACGAGGAAATCCGGGGCCATGGGCGCATGGCACTGCTGGAGCTGGTACAGAAGCATCACCGTCAGCGTGATATGATGGAACTGATCGATGACCTACGATTCTTATTGAGCCTCGGCACGTGTAGCCGAGAGCAATTGGAAAGTTTAATTAATTACATGCTGCTGGCTGGCGATACGACCCAGCCGAACGTCCTGCTGGACGCCCTGGCGCACAGCGCGCCGCAGTACGAGGAGGTTGTCATGACCATTGCGGAAAGACTCCGTGAGGAAGCCCTGCAGGTGGGCCGTCAGGAAGGACGGCAAGAAGGACGGCAAGAAGGACGGCAAGAGGTGGCTCGATCCATGCTCATGAACGGCATCGACCGTGTTGTCGTCATGCAATGCACAGGCCTTTCCGCGCAGGAGCTCGACCAGCTCAAACACTGAGCCTGGCAACTTATTCAATTAGAAAAGCCGCTTCCGAGGAAGCGGCTTTTGCGGCCCAACGACGCGGGCTTATTGCGCGGCGGATGCGGTAGCGCCGCCGACACTCTCCAGCACGGTCCACTTGCCGTCGACCACCTTGTACACGGTAATACCGCCGATCTTCAAGTCGCCCTTGCCGTCATAGCCCAAGTGCGGCGTGGTGACGGCATCGGTGTAGTCGATGCCGGCCAGCACCGGCAGGTACTTGGCAGGGTCGGACGAGTCGGCCTTGAGCATGGCGGCGATCAGCACGCGGGTGGCGTCATAGCCATAGGGCGAATAGGTCGCCACGTCCTCGCTGAAGCGCGCCTTGTAACGGCTGGCGTAGTCCTTGCCCTTGGGCATCTGATCGAGCGGCAGGCCGGCCAGCGACGCCAGCGTGCCATCGGCATCCTTGCCCGCCACCTTGAGGAAGTCCGGCGTCTTGGTCATTTCACCCGAGACCAGCGGCGTGCTGATGCCCAAGCGCTTCATCTGCTTGACCATCGGCGCCGACTGCGCGTCCGCGCCGCCGTAATAGATGACGTCCGGATGCTGCCCCTTGAGCGCGGTCAGAATCGCAGCGAAATCGGTAGCCTTGTCGGTGGTGTACTCGCGCTTGATCACCTTGCCGCCGGCAGCTTCGACCGCCTTGGCGAACTCGTCCGCCAGGCCTTGGCCATAGGCGGTTCGGTCGTCGATGATGGCGATGTTCTTGGCGCCGAGCTTCTTGACCACGTAGTTGCCCATCACGCTGCCCTGCTGCGTGTCGGAGGTCATCGAACGGAAAGTGGTCTTGAAGCCTTGCGCGGTGAAGGCCGGCGCAGTGGCCATGGCGATCTGCGGAATGCCGGCGTCGGAATAGAGCTTGGACGCCGGGATCGAGGTGCCCGAGTTGAAGTGGCCGATCACGCCGCTGACCTTATCGTCGATCAGCTTCTGCGCCACTTCGGTGGCGGTCTTCGGATCGGCCTGGTCATCCATCGGTTCCAACTCGAACTTGACCGGCTTGCCGCCGAGCGTCGGGTGGGCGGCGTTGGCATCTTCGACCGCCAGGGTCACGCCGTTTTTGTATTCGGCGCCATAGTGCGCCTGCGGGCCGGTCAGCGGTGCGACGAAGCCCAGTTTCACCACGGCCGGGCTATTGTCGGCCGACGCCGCGGAGGCGCCCGCCTGCCCAGCGGCGGTATCGTCCTTTTTGCCGCAGGCGGTCACGGCCAGGGCCAACGCCACGGTAAGGGAAACTGCAGTCAGTTTGCTCGCTTGCATCGTTCGTCCTTCTCCTTATGTTTATATCCGCACTGCCATCGAGAGCGCGCGGTTTCTCCTCACCAGGAGGCCACCCATTATTTCTAATGAATACCCCCCTGGCAACTACTACTACGCTTCCATGCTCATCAAACTGGCATTGCCGCCGGCGGCCGTGGTATTGACGCACAGCGCGCGCTCCACCACCAGCCGATGCCATTCGTAACCGTCGGCGCCGGCGCAGATCAACGGCACGATGGCGCCGTCGCGCGCGGCCAGTTCGCGCCGCGCCGAATCAGCCACATTGGCCGGCCCGGCGAACAGCACGGCATCGAGCCGCGGCGCCGCCAGCGGCGCGTCGGCGGTATCGACCCAGCCGGGCATCAGCGCGCACAGCGCGTCGTTCTCGGCGCTGTGCGGCAACAAAATGCGGTTGTCGCACGCCAGCGCGGCGATCATCTGCCGCAATAGCTCGCCGCGCTCGGGTGCCAAGCACGCAACCACGCCGCGCGCGGCGAAGCGCAGCGTGTTCTGCTCTCCGGTCGGTCCGGGCAGGTTCACCAGAGTCAGCAAGGGGCTTGCCAGCCGTGCATGGGTCACTTGCTCACGCATCCGGGCGAGTTCCGCCGGCGCCAAGCCCCAATGCGTCATCGCGCCTTCGAAGGCGATCAGACCCGGCAGCCGTGCCTCAAGCTGCGCCACGTCCAAGTGCGGACGCCAGGCGGCGCGGGTCAACCGGTACAAATAGAACGGACCGCCCGCCTTGGGCCCCGTGCCGGACTTGCCCTCGCCGCCAAACGGCTGCACGCCGACCACGGCGCCGACGATATTGCGGTTGACGTAGACGTTGCCCGCCTTGACCTGATCCGCCACGTAATCGATGGTTTCGTCGATGCGGCTGTGCACGCCGTGCGTCAGGCCGTAGCCGCTGCGGTTGACCTCATCGAGCACCAGATCGAGCTGATCGGCGCCGAAGCGGCGCACGTGCAGCACCGGGCCGAACACTTCGCGGGTAAGCGGCGCGAGTGAATCGAGCTCGATGAGCGTCGGCGCCACGAAGTGGCCGCCGGCGGTTTCGGCCGGCAACACCGTCTGGTGCATGGCGCGCGCCACGCCGCGCATTTTGTCGATATGCGCGAGTAGCCCCGCGCGCGCCTCGTCATCGATCACCGGGCCGATGTCGGTCGCCAATTGGGCCGGATCGCCGATGATCAGTTCGTCCATGGCCCCGCGCAGCATGGCCAGAATCTTGTCGGCCACGTCGTGCTGCAGGTACAACACGCGCAGCGCCGAACAGCGTTGTCCGGCGGAGTCGAACGCCGAAGCCAGCACATCGGCCACCACCTGCTCCGGCAGCGCGGTGCTGTCGACGATCATCGCATTTTGCCCCCCGGTCTCGGCCACGAGCACGGTGTCGCCGCCTCGGGCGGCGAGCGTTCGATTGATCAGTTGCGCCACCTCGGTCGAGCCGGTGAAGATCACCCCCTGCACGCGCGCGTCGTCGACGAGCGCGGCGCCCACATCCTCGCCGCGGCCCGGCAAGCATTGCAGCGCACCGCGTGGCACGCCGGCCTCATGCAGCAGACGCACCGCTTCGGCGGCAATCAGGCTCGTCTGCTCCGCCGGCTTCGCCAGCACGGTATTGCCGGCGGCCAGCGCGGCGCTGACTTCGCCGAGAAAAATCGCCAACGGGAAATTCCAGGGGCTGATGCACACCACCGGACCGAGCGGCGCCTTGCCCGCCAGCTCCTCGGCCGCCTGCCGGCTGTAATAACGCAGGAAATCGACCGCCTCGCGCACTTCGGCGAGGGCATTGGGCAACGTCTTGCCGGCCTCGCGCACCGCGAGCCCCATCAGATCGGCCCGATGCGCCTCCAGCAGATCGGCGGCGCGCTGCAAACAGGCGGCGCGCTCGGCCGGGGGGGTGGCGGCCCAGCCGGCGGCGGCATCCACGGCCAGCGTCACCGCGCGCTGCGCGTCCTCGGCCGTGGCATCGAACACCTGGCCGACGCGCTCGCCCAGATTGGCCGGGTTCTGCACAGCGCGGGCAACGCCGCCACGGCGATCGCCATCGGCCAGCATCGGACAGGCCATCCAGGCGCGGCGCTCGCTGTCTTGCAGCCGCTGCTGCAAGTCGGCCAGCACGAGCTCGCTGGAGAGATCGATCCCGGCGGAATTGCAACGGCTCGCGCCATAAAGCGCCGACGGCAACGGAATCTTGTCGTGAGGCCGCCCGCCCTCGCGCGCGGCCACCTCGCACGGATCGGCCACCAGATCCTCGATCGACACCGACTCGTCGACGATGCGGTTGACGAACGAGCTATTGGCGCCGTTTTCCAATAGACGCCGCACCAGGTAGGCCAACAACGTCTGATGCGAGCCGACTGGCGCATAGATGCGACAGCTGCGTCCCATGTTGGCGCTGCCGACCACTTGGTCATACAGCGTTTCGCCCATGCCGTGCAGGCACTGGAATTCGTAATCGAGGCCGGACGCCAGGGTAAACAGCGCCGACAACGTGTAGGCGTTGTGGGTAGCGAACTGCGGGAAAATAGCGTCCTGCGCCGAGAGCAGTGCCTTGGCGCAAGCCAGATAGGACACGTCGGTATGCACCTTGCGGGTATAGACCGGATAACCGGGCAGACCATCAACCTGGGCACGCTTGATTTCGGCGTCCCAGTAGGCCCCCTTGACCAGGCGCACCATGAAGCGGTGCCCCGTCTCGCGCGCCAGCGCGATCAGGTAGTCGATCACGAACGGGCAGCGCTTTTGATAGGCCTGCACCACGATGCCGATGCCCTTGAAGCCGGCGAGGTCGGGGTCGCGCGCCAGCGCCTCGATCAGATCGAGCGAAATCTCCAGCCGATCCGCTTCTTCGGCGTCGATGTTCAAACCGATATCGTATTGTTTGGCCAGCATGAACAGCGCCTTGAGCCGCGGCAGCAGTTCATTCATGACGCGCGCGTGCTGGGCGCGCGAATAGCGCGGATGGATCGCCGAGAGCTTGACCGAAATCCCCGGCCCCTCGTAGACGCCGCGCATGGCCGCGGCCTTGCCGATAGCGTGAATCGCTTGTTCGTAGTCGTGAAAGTAGCGCTCGGCATCCTCTTCGGTCATAGCCGCCTCGCCCAGCATGTCATAGCTGAAGCGATAACCGCGCGACTCGCGCTCCAGGCCGTTTTCCAACGCCTCGTCAATGTTCTCGCCGGTGACGAATTGGCGTCCCAACATGCGCATGGCCAGATCCACGCCCTTGCGGATCAGCGGCTCTCCGCCCTTGGCCGCGAGCCGCGTCACGGCGGCGGACAGCCCTTGTTCGCTGTAGGAGGATACCAATTTGCCCGTCACCAGCAGCCCCCAAGCGGCGGCATTGACGAACAGCGAGGCGCTGTTGCCCAGGTGGGCGCGCCAATCGCCGCGACTCAGCTTGTCGCGAATCAAGCGATCGGCGGTGTCTTTATCCGGGATGCGCAGCAGCGCTTCGGCCAAGCACATCAGCGCGATGCCCTCCAGGCTTGAGAGCGAAAACTCGTGCATCAGCGCGTCCACCCCGCTGGCCTTGCTGCGCTTGGCGCGCACTTCGGCCACCAGGCGTCGCGCCAGGCGCTGGGCGGCGAACACTTGTTCGCGCGTCATGGCGGCCTGGGGCAGCAGGCGCTCGATGCATTGCCGCTCATCCTGACGATAGGCCTCGGTGATGGCGCGGCGCATCGCCGGCTGCGGCTGGGCAAAAGGCTGAAATGGCATTGTGGTTTCCCCTTTGTAGGCACGTTCGCGATCTTTTTGATGCGCGTGCTTATTGATCTTAGAGTGCAGTTACAAACTTCTTATAATATCCCAAGCAAATATTTTTTGTTCGACAATATAAAATATTCCATCCATAACGCCAGGGCGGGCCCGGCCTCGCGCGGCTCGCGCCTTGCGCAAACAGGCACCGGGTCGCAAGATGGCGTCTTTGGGGAGATCGATCATGCAAAACATCGTGTTCACCTTGAATGCCAGTCCTTACGGCAGCGAGCGTACCCTCTCCGGCCTACGCCTGGCCTTGGCGTTAACCGATACCGCCGCCAAGCCGCGGATCACGGTTTTTCTGTTGTCGGACGCGGTGGTGACGGCGCTAGCCGGACAAACGGTGGCTTCCGGCGCGACGCTGGGGGAAATGGTGCAGGAATTGCTGGCGGCAAGCGCCACGGTCAAGGTCTGTCGCACTTGCACCGCCGCGCGCGGCATCGGAGAAGCGCAACTGATCGCCGGCGTCGGCATCGGCACCATGCCGGAACTGGCCGAGCTGACCCTGGCGGCGGACAAGGTCCTCAGTTTCTGAGAAAAAAAACGCCCGCCGGGGGAGTGGCGGGCCCAAGGTAGAGATCAAACTCAAAACACAGGCATTAGCTGGCAGATAATTTAATTTCCGATTTCACCTCCTTTACGCCGTAAACGGCATTGGCTGTATCCAAAAGTTGATTTTCGACCTGTTGGCTGGCGGCCTGGCCACGCAGAATGATCCGGCCATCGCGCGCCACGACGTCGACGTCGGCGGCGCCGCTGGCGATGATGCCGGAGATGGCATCGGTAACTTGCCGCGCCAGCGTGTCATCGGCGGCCGAGACGCTGGGCTGGGATAGGGGTTGTATCGAGGCCAACACGGCGGAGGCGTCGGCGGCATACCATTCGACCGCCTGCTGCTGGGTCAAGGGCGCGCCACAGGCAATAGCGGGCGCGAGCAGCAAAGCGAACTGCATAAGCATTCTGCGCATGGTGGACCTCCCTGTCCGATGTAATTGCCGTTCTTATCGCAACAAGCGTGCCAGCTCCACTAAATCAATAAAAATCAATCATTTGGAGAATTCAGCCGGGACGGCGCGGGCGATTTTGTCGCCGGCTGGCGACAAATGCCAGCATAGCAACGCTATCTTGCTGATTTCTGAAGAAAACCCCCTGTCGCTCATTGGCGACAGGGGGTTCTGGGTCCATCTGCAAATACGAGTGGCAGGCAGCCGGGTCAGTTGCGCTCTTTGAAACTGGCGGCGTCCAACTCGTGCCGCTGCAGCAGCCGGTAGAATTCGGTGCGATTGCGCTCGGCCAGGCGGGCGGCATCGGCCACGTTGCCGCCGGTCAAGCGCAGCAGCCGCTCCAGATAATCGCGCTCGGTCTGGCGGCGGTGTTCGGCCAGCGAGGGAATGGCCACCGCCTCCTCGCTTACCGACTTCTGTACCTGCGTCAAGGTGACCACCGGGCCGGAACACAGCACACAGCATTGTTCGACCACGTTGGCCAACTGACGGATGTTACCCGGCCAGCGCGACGCGGCCAAAAACTCCAGCGCCTCGGGCGCGAACGCGGGCAACGGCCGGCCGTAGCGTTTGGCCACTTGCGCTAGAAAATGCTGCGCCAATAACGGAATATCCTCGCGCCGCTCGGACAGCGACGGCAACGTCAGGGTCACCACGTTCAAGCGATAGAACAGATCCTCGCGAAACTGCCCGTCGCGCATCAGCGCCTCCAGATCGCGATGCGTGGCCGAGACAACGCGGATGTCGACCGGACGCGAGCGCGCCGCGCCCACCGGCCGCACCTCGCGATCCTGCAGCAAGCGCAACAGCTTGACCTGCAGCGCCAGCGGCATATCGCCGATTTCGTCCAAGAACAGCGTGCCGCCATCCGCTTCCAGCACCAACCCCTGATGACGGCT
The DNA here is from genome assembly GCF_019232825.1 of Paludibacterium sp. Lineage (GTDB taxonomy): Bacteria > Pseudomonadota > Gammaproteobacteria > Burkholderiales > Chromobacteriaceae > Paludibacterium. Next base: position 67,015 of record NZ_JAFAND010000025.1, read on the forward strand.
GGACGCGCCGGTAAACGCGCCTTTCTCGTGACCGAACAGCTCGCTCTCCAGCAGATTGTCGGGAATGGCGCCGCAGTTGACGGCAACAAACGGCGCTTGGCTACGCGCGCTGCAACGATGCAGCGCCCGGGCCAGCACTTCCTTGCCGCTGCCGCTCTCGCCACGGATCAACACGCTGGCGTCGGTCATCGCCACCATGCGCGTCTGCGCCAACAACTCGGCCATTTGCGGGCTGCGCGAAATCACGCCTTGCTGCCAATCCTCCTGCTGCGTCTCGGCCGACATGCCGCCCGATGCCGCTAATGCCTGTTCGATCTTGGCCAACAGATCCCGGCCGTCCACCGGCTTGACCAAATAGCCGAACACGCCGCGCCCAACCGCCTCAACGGCGTCCGGCACCGTGCCGAAGGCGGTCAGGATAATCACCGGCAGCAGCGGGAACCGGCGTCGCACCTCCTCAAACAGCGCGAGCCCGTCCATCCCCGGCAGGTGCCAGTCGGTGACCAGCACGTCGACCCGGCGCGCGCCCAATACATTCAGCCCCGCCTCGGCGCTGGCGACCGCCTCGACTTGATAGCCGGAAGCGGTCAGGCGCATACCGACCAGTTTCAGCAGATCCGGATCGTCGTCGACCAAAAGAATATGCGCGCTCATTGGCCATTGCTCCGCTTACGTATCGACATGCTTTTTTCCAGTTCGGTCAATGCGGCGATCTTGGCGTTCAGATCGTCGATGCGCGCTTGTTGATCACGCAACTGCCCGGTCAATTTGTCGGCGCGCTCGTCGGCGCGGCGCCGCTCGTTCAGCTGCCGATCCAGCAACATCGCCAAGCCGGCCAGGCTCGCGTCGTGTTGCACCTCTGTACCGTTGAGCACGCTGTCAACCAGGCTGCGCGCGCGCGTGAGATCGGTTTTGCCGTCGGAAGAAACCAAAATCTGCGCCGCCAGCTTCAGGCGATCGGCTGCGCAAACAGCCTTGGCGCTGGTGAAAGACACGCGCGCATCGCGAAGCCCCGCCAACGCCCAATCGGCATCGTGGCAAAACAGCTCCGGCATTTTCGTTTGCGCGGTGCTGCTATGCAGCGAGGCACACCCCGTGACCGCCACCAAACCGCCGGCGACGAGCAAACGTTGAAACAAAGTCATGATGTCTTTCCACTTTCCGGCCACCACAGCTCAAAACAGGCACCCGGGCCTGTTTTCGTCGCCAAAGCGACATCGCCCCCCATCAACTGGGCAAAAGTGCGCGCCATGGTCAAGCCAATACCCGACCCGGCCGATTCGCCTTGCGGCGGCTTACCGGTATAGAACGGGTCGAAAATGCGGCTGGCCTCGGCGGGACTCACGCCCGGCCCCTGGTCAGCCACCTGGATCAAGATACGCCCCGCCGTGCGGCGTGCGCTGAGTGAAATCGTCCCGCCGTCCGGGGAAAAACGGATGGCGTTGATCAATAAATTGTCGAGGATCGTCTGAACCTTATGCTCATCCCCCTGCACCTCGTCCACATCGAGTTGAGGCACGATGCGCAAATGCCGGCGCTCGATCAACGCCAGCCAGTCGCGCTCGCGCCGGCTCAACAAGCGCTGCAGCGAAAATGGCTTAAACTCGACCTGCTGTCCCAACCAGCGGGCGACATCATGTTTGAGCAGCGTCTCGACGCGCGAGCGTAGCGTGGTGACGTTGCTTTGCTGAATGGCGACGATCTCGCGCTGCGCCTGGCTCAACGGTCCGGCCACCTCGTCGGCCAGCAAAGCCGAGGCTTCGCTGATGGCCGCCAGCGGTGTTTTCAGTTCATGCGATACCTGGCGGAAAAAGCTGGCCTTCTCCGATTCGAGCTGTTCCAGGCGCTGATCCAACCGAGCCAGCGCATCGGCCAGGTCGCGCACGTCGCTTGGGCCCGCCACCCGCCACGATTGTCCACGCACGCCAAGCGACAACCGGCCGATACGCGCGCGCAGCTTACCTAGCGGCGCGAACAGCGCGTAACCGAGCGCGAGGGCCAAGAAGAGCGCCAACAGCACCGATAGGATCGCCGTGCGGTTGGCGTCAATGCGCTGCTGGCGCAGGCTGTCCGCCCACTGGCGGCGCTCGATCAGCACTTGCCTGCGCAAGCGCGTTTCCATCTGCGCATGGTTGCTGGTCAAGACGTCGAACTGGGCGACGACGTGCGCGGCGCTCGGCATGCTGCTGTCGTTGAGCCAAGAAGACAAAAGGCCAACGCGCGCGCGGTCGTCGCGCAATAGACGCGTCATGTCCGGATCGGGGATTTGCGCGAGCGTCTCCGCCGCCGGCTGCGTCTCCGCGGCGAAGCCTTGCGATAGTTGCAAAAGCGCAGGGTCCTTCAACAGCAGCCATTGGCGCATGCCGCGCTCCAGGTGCTCCTCGCGATCGGACAAGGTTCGTAACGCCTCTTGCCAGCGATCGACGTTGCCCATGCGGGTTTCGGCAGCCTGCGCCAATTGGTCTAGCCGCCACCACATGCGCACCAGCGCGAGCGAAGGCAGCAACGTGACCAACAGCAAGGAAAACACCAACAGGGAACGAAAGGAAACAGGTAGACGGAACATGCAACTCCTCGGACTGCCATTCAAGACCAGATTGTACGCAAAGAAACGCCTGTCCTGCAGCAGAAACAAAGCAAAAAGCCCAGACCTTGTGGTCTGGGCTTTCGTATGGGGCGTCTGGCGGTGTCCTACTTTCACACGGCGAATGCCGCACTATCATCGGCGCTAAGGCGTTTCACGGTCCTGTTCGGGATGGGAAGGCGTGGGACCACCTCGCTATGGCCGCCAGACATAAACTGTTCACAAACTTCAGAAGCCGTTTGGGTATTCGTATTCGTATCGAGCGCAAAGTCTCTCAAATGATAGGATCAAGCCTCACGAGCCATTAGTATCGGTTAGCTTCACGCCTCACAGCGCTTCCACACCCGACCTATCAACGTCCTGGTCTCGAACGACTCTTCAGGAGGGTCTAGCCCTCAGGGAAGTCTCATCTTCAGGCGAGTTTCCCGCTTAGATGCTTTCAGCGGTTATCTCTTCCGAACTTAGCTACCCGGCGATGCCACTGGCGTGACAACCGGTACACCAGAGGTTCGTCCACTCCGGTCCTCTCGTACTAGGAGCAGCCCCCGTCAAACTTCCAACGCCCACTGCAGATAGGGACCAAACTGTCTCACGACGTTTTGAACCCAGCTC
>NZ_JAFAND010000080.1 GCF_019232825.1 Paludibacterium sp.
AGCGTGCGTTCGCGAAGCAACGCACGACCTTCCCATAATGTGTTCACCTCTAGGAGGATGAAGCAGGCGATTTAAATCATGGTGGCCACAACAGGATCAAGGGGTCTGGCAACGCGACGAAGACGCCCCGCCATGCCCATCGGAGCCGGCCCAATGTTCAGGAAACGTTAGTCGTTGGCTGCGCGCAGCCAACGACGCCATGCGTCTGCCCTGGAGATAGTGCATCGGCAAGGATTGCCCTATATGCTATTTGCTTGAATCAGACAATCAACCGACATCTTGGCAAGGGCGCCACATGCACATCCGTCTCGACGATCTCCACGGCGACGCCATCGTCCAACTTCTCGGCGAACACCTGTGCGACATGCACGCCAATTCGCCGCTTGGCAGCGTGCACGCGCTCATGACATTGATGCTCCAGGAGTCCTAAGACGCCGCGATTGCGGGTATGCTGTGCACCTATCTTTAAGCCGCCATATTAGGAGAAGCCCATGTCCCATGCCCGCGCCGAACCCGCATCCCACGGGTACGCCGGCCAGATCGTCGCCACTGGCGTGGTGTTGGCGCTGCTTTACCTCGGACGGGACGTGCTGATTCCGATCACCCTGGCGGTGATGCTGAGCTTCCTGATCGCGCCGCTGGTGCGCAAACTGCGTCATCTCGGCCTGCCGCAGAGCGTGGCGGTCTGCGCGGCCGTGGCGGCGCTGACCGTGGGACTGCTGTTTACCGGCATGGAGATCGGCAGCCAGGTGATCAAGATCGGCGCCGCCATGCCGCAGTACGAAAGCACCATTCACGACAAGCTGGCTGAGCTCAACCAATTGACGCTGGGCCGGCTCGACATCTTGGCGCAGCGCGCCGACGCGGTCATGCGCGAGATGGCGCCGCCGGCCGGCGCCTCGGCGCCCGCCGCGCATGTCGCGGCCGTGCTCAACGGCAGCGGCGGCGAACCGATTCCGGTCGAGCTTCATCCGCCGCGCCCCGGTCCGCTGCAACTGCTGCTGAACATCTTCAATACCGTGTCGCGGCCGTTGGAGACCACCGGCGTGGTGTTGATCGTGCTGCTGTTCATCCTGTTCGAACAAGACACGCTGGGCGACCGCTTCGTCCGCTTGGCCGGACCGGGCAATTTGCGCGCCACCACCGCCGCGGTGGGCGATGTGGCGCAACGGTTGTCGCGCTATTTCGTATCGCAATTCGGCGTCAACTTGGCCGTCGGCGCGGTGATTTGGCTCGCGCTGGCGCTGTTGGGTCTGCCGCAAGCGTTCTTGTGGGGTGCGATGGCGGCGCTGTTGCGTTTCGTGCCCTACATCGGCGTGTGGATCGCCGGTCTCTGCGCCACAGTGCTCGCCGCCGCCATCGCCCCGGGCTGGTCGCAGGCGGTACTGACCGCGGCGGTATTCCTGGCCACCGAACTATTGGTATCGCAACTATTGGAGCCGCGGCTGTATGGCCACAGCACCGGGCTGTCGCCATTGTCGGTGGTGGTGTCCGCCATTTTCTGGAGCGCGCTGTGGGGACCGGCGGGATTGGTGTTGTCCACCCCGCTGACGCTGTGCCTGGTGGTGGCGGGCCGCTACTTGGCGGCGCTGCGCTTCCTCGACATCCTGTTCGGCGACGTGCCGTCGCTGAGCCAGCCGGAGCGGTTCTACCAGCGGGCGCTACGCGGCGACAGCCACAGCATCGTGCTGAGCGCGCGCCAGTTTCTCAAGGCGCAATCGCTCGGCGCCTTCTGCGACAAGGTGCTGATGCCCGCGCTATTCATGGCCCGGGCCGATTTCGAGCAGCAGGCGATCACCGACGACGAGCGCGACAAGGTCAACCACTCGGTGGCGGCCCTGCTGGTGGCATTGGCCGGGCAGCGCGAGCGGCACCGGGTTTCGGTGTCGGTGCTGGACGGCGAATCGCTGGCGCGTAAGCTGCGCCTGCAACGGGAACGGCAAGGCGGTCGCTGGCAAGGGCCGCTCGATGTGCCGGCCGCCTCGGTGGTGGTGGTGATCGCCGTCGGCGGCGAGTTGGACGAGCTGGCCGCCGAGGTACTGGTCTGGGCGCTGCGCGCGCAGCAGATCGACGCCCGCCGCATCGCGCTTGACGAACTGCGGCCGGCCGATGCCGCCGAGGCGCCGGTCGACATCGTGTCGCAGTTTTGGTTGGTGAGCGCCGAAGCGGCGGACATCGGCGCGGCGCGGGCGGCGGCACGGGCACGCCTGCCGGAGACCAACAAGGTCATGACGCTCAGTCTGCACTCGCCGTACGCCGCGGGGCGCGATCCGCTCCCCGCCTCGCCGGACGATTTCGGCAGCTACCAGGCGGCGATCGAATGCTGCAAATCGGCAACCGCCCAGGGGGCGCTGGCCGGGTCATGACCGGGCCGGCGCTCGCCTCGCGGCAGCGCTAATCGCCCAACACATGCGCGTGACCGTCGACGGCCACGCGCACCATGCTGCCGAGCGCCGGCAACGCGAGCCCGGCGTATTTCACCTGCAATGTGACCGCCTCTTCCCCATCGCGCGCGGGCAGCACAATGTCGAGCAGGCTGCTATGCCCGCCGAAATCGATGTCGGCGACCCGCCCCTGACAATCCGCGCCGTCGCCGGCCGGCAGCAAGCGCAGCTGTTCCGGCCGCAGCATGATGCGTGCCGTCCCCGCCACCGCTTGGCCGGGCGCCGGCAAATCCCCCAACGCGCAATGGGCGCGGCCGTTATGCAACCGGGCCGGCAAAATCACCGCCTCGCCCAGAAACAGCGCGGTGGCGCCGTCGCGCGGATGCCGGTACAGCTCGGCCGGCGTGCCGTGCTGCACCAGCCGCCCTTGCCGCATCACCGCCAGCTGATCGGCGAACGACAACGCCTCCGCCTGATCGTGCGTCACCAGAATGGCGGTAATGCCCGTCTCACGCAGCAGCTGCGCCACCGCCTTGCGCATGCTGACGCGCAAGCCGGTATCCAGCGCGGAAAACGGCTCATCCAGCAACATCAGCCGTGGCCGCTGCGCCAGGGCGCGCGCCAGCGCCACACGCTGCTGCTGCCCGCCGGACAACTCGTGCGGCCAGCGCGTGCCCAGGACCGGGTCGAGCGACACCATGGTCAACAGCGCATCGATGCGGGCGCGTTTGGCGTGGCGCGTCTCGGACAAGCCGAAACCGATATTGTCCGCCACGCTCAGATGCGGAAACAGCGCCCCGTCCTGCGGCACATAACCGATCCCCCGCTCGTGCGCCGGCACGGCGCGGTGCGCGTCGGCCAGCAGTTGACCGTCCAACGCGATGCGGCCGGCGTCGGGAAACTCGAAACCGGCGATCAGCCGCAAAAGCGTGGTCTTGCCCGAGCCGGAGGGACCGACAACCGCCATGCGGCTGCCGGCGGCGATGCTCAGCGTGACGTCGTCGACCGCGGGCATGGCGCCGTAGTGCTTGCTCAGTTGGTGAATGTCGATCGCGGTCATCGGCCAGCACTCCGTCTGGATTGGTGATAAAGCAGCCACGTCAGCGGCAGGGAGAGCAGAATCATCAGCAGCGCATACGGTGCTGCCGACACATAGTCGATTTCGCTGGTCAACGACCAAAAGCAGGTCGCCAGCGTGCGCGTGCCGTTGGGCGCCAGCAGCAAGGTAGCGGTCAGTTCGTTGGTGATGGCCAAAAACACCATGGCGGCGCCGGCGGCGGCGCCGGGCGCGGCCAGCCGCAGGGTCACGCGCCACAGGGCGCGGCCCGGCGACACGCCCAGGCTCTGCGCGGCGTTTTCCAGCGTTTCCGGCGCCTGCGCCATGCCGGCGCGCAGGCTGATCAGCGCACGCGGCAAGAACATCAGCACATAGGCGAGAAACACCGTCAGCAGCGTTTGATAAATCGGCCGCGCCCAATGGATGGTGACCGTCACCAGCGCCAATGCCACCACGATGCCGGGCATGGCGCTGGCCAGGTAATGACAGCCCTCCCACACGCGATTGAGACGGCTGGGATGGCGCACCGACAGCCAGGCCATGGGGATGGCCGCCAAGGTGGTCAACACCGCGCCGGCGAAGGCCAATAGCAGGGTTTGCCCCAATGCCGGCAACAGGCTCTGCCACGGCCAAGCGCCCAGGCCGCCGATCAGCAGCCAGCGCCCCAGCGTCAGCAGCGGCACGCCCAGCGTCAATGCCGCCACCGCGCCGTTGAGCAACAGGCACAGCGCCGCCATGGCCGGCGACAGCCGCCGCGGCGCGATGGACCGGGCGCTGCCCGAGCCGACGCGGGCATAGCGGGCCCGGCCGCGCATGCGCGCCTCCAGCGCCAACAGCAACAGACAGCAAAGCGCCAACACGCCGGCCAGCATGTTGGCGGCCGGGCCGCTGAATGTGGATTGGAATTGATCGAAAATGGCGGTGGTAAAGGTATCGAAGCGGATCATCGCGTAGAGCCCATACTCGGCCAACAGGTGCAGACCGACCAGCAGCGCGCCGCCGCCAATGGCCAGGCGCAGCTGCGGCAGCACCACCCGCCAGAAGATGCGCCCAGGGGATTGACCCAACGACGCGGCGACGTCTTCCAACGCCGGATCGAGCCGGCGCAGCGTGGCCGCCACCGGCAGGTACAGAAACGGGAAATAGGCGATGACCGAAATCAGCACGCCGGCCGCCAAGCCGTGCAGCGACGGCACCAGGCTGACCCAGGCGTAACTGTGCACGAACGCCGGCACGGCGATGGGCGCCACCGCCAAGGCCGACCACATGCGCCGCCCCGGCAGGGTGCTGCGCTCGGTCAGCCAGGCGAGCCCCACGCCCATGACGATGCACAGCGGCACCGTCAACAGCACCAACGACACCGTGTTGATCAGCAGCTCGCCGACGCGGGGCCGGAACAGCAGGGTCACGATGGTGGCCCAACCGGTCTCTAGCGCCACGACGGCGACAAAGCTCAACGGCAGCAGCGCCAGCAGGGCGATGGCCACCACCAGCCCCGTCAGCCAGGGGACGGCACTGCCGCCGCGGCGCGCGGCGGCGGGCAGGGCGCGGGCCGTCGCGACGGCCGGCTCGGCAAACGGCGGCAAGGCGCGCGAAAGCGGTTCCGACATGGCGTTACAGCAGGCCAGCCTGCATCATCAGATCGATCACCTTCTTGCCGTTGAGCTTGGCGGCATCGACCCGAGGCGCGTCCAATTCGCTCAGCGGCATCAGCTTGGGATTGGAGGCGGCGCCTCGACCGACCGCATATTCAAATGCGTTGCCAGTGCGCAGCACCGTCTGCCCTTCTCCGCCGGTGATCCACTTCACGAAGGCCTGCGCCTGTTGCGGGTGCTTGCTCGATGCCAGCACGCCGGCGCCGGACAGGCTGACGAACGCACCCGGATCCTTGTGCTTGAAGTAGTACAGCGCGGTGTTCTTGCTGTTTTCGCCGGTCTTGGACTGGTCGACGAAACTGTAATAGTGGTAGATCACGCCGCCTTCGACCTGGCCGGCATTCACCGCCTTGAGCACCGTGCTGTTGCCCTTGTAGGCGACGACGTTGGCCTTCATGCCCTTGAGCCAGGCAAGCGTGGCCGCCTCGCCCTTCAGGGCCAGCATGGCGCTGACGATGGCTTGGAAATCCGCCCCGCTGGGCGACGCGGCCCAGCGGCCTTGCCACTTGGGCGCGGCCAGATCGAGCAACGACTTGGGCAGGTCGGCCGGCTTGAGCTTGTCCTTGTTGTAGACGAATACCGTCGAGCGGGCGGCGATGCCGATCCACTTGCCATGGACGGGCCGGTAGGCCGGCGCCACCTGGGCCAACGTCGCGGCCGGCAGCGGCGCGAACAGGCCGGCATTGTCGACCAGCGTCATGGCCGGCGAATTCTCGGTCAGAAAGACGTCTGCCGGCGACGCCTTGCCCTCTTGCACGATCTGATTGCCCAGCTCGCTATCGCTACCGTTGCGCAAGGTCACCTTGATGCCGGTGGCCTGGGTAAAGCCATCCACCCAAGCTTGCGTGAGATTTTCGTGCTGGGCGTTGTACACGACGATACCGTCGTCGGCCTGCGCGGCCTTGGCGCCAAACAGGACGGCCACGGTCACGGCGGCCAGCGCCATGTTGCCAAGACGGGAAGAGAGGGAAGCCATAGAGCCTGAATTCCTGGTCAAGAAACAGCGATGAGAAGAGGCGGGCGCGATACTCCCAAAGCATGCGCCTACGAATTAGGACTAATTATAACGATTAATTTTGATAATGGGAATGATTTTCATTTAGATCGCTGGCGCCGCTGACCAACGGCAAGCAGCGATCACAAGGTCAGCACGCGCACGCTCATGAGCAGCAGCACCACGCCGGTGGCCCGATTGACCCAGCCCATGCGGCAACGCAGCAGGGTCAGCACGCGCGGATGGGACAGCAGCAGCGCCACCAGCGAATACCAAGCCATGTCCAACACGCCGGCCAACAGCACCATGCCCGCCTTGTGCGCCCACGACATGCCCGGCACCACGAACTGGCTGAACAGCGCCAGGAAGAAGACCGCCAAATGCGGATTGGACAATGCCACGACCAGCCCCTCGCGCGTCGAGCGCCACAGCGACGAGCGCGCTTGCGCCGGGTCCGCTAGCGCCGGACCGTCGCCCCCCGCGCGCAGACTCTGCCAGCCGAGCCAACACAGAAACGCCGCGCCGGCCCAGGTGATGGCGCGAAACAGCCACGGCTCGGCGGTCAACACCAGCGCCAGTCCCTGCACCGCAGCCAGCGCGAACAGACCGACGCCGACGCCGTGGGCCGCCGCGGCGCACACCCCTTGTTGCCGGCTGCCGCCGAGCGTTTGACGGATGATCATGGCCAAACTGGGTCCGGGCGACATCGCCCCCAGCAAACACACCCCGGCCAATGGCAGCCACGCGGTGAAATTCATACGCAATCCCTCTTTCTCAACGGCAACGATTCATGAGAAAGCAGTCTAGCCGGCATGCACCATGCAGGGAACGGCTATCTCCTCATGGTCACCATGAGAAATTTTCATGCTTGGTGATGCCGTAGATCGAGTGGTACAGCACGTCGAACACTTGCTTGCGGAACCACTGGTGTGCCGGATCGCGCTCCATGCGCCCGTGCCACAACAGCCAATAGCGGTAGGTGTGCGCGTCGAACGGCAGCGGACGGAAGCTGACCGGGAATTGCAGCGCGAAACGCGCCGCCAGGTGCTCGGGCAAGGTCAGCAGCATCGTGCTGCCTGCCACCACACGCAGCGCCGACACGAAGAACGGCACCGAGACCCGCACCTCGCGCCGCAGTCCGGCCTGGGTCAAATAGTGGTCGACGAAGCTATCCTTGTCGCTGGCGGTGGTGATGCGCGCATGCGGCCAGGCCAGGTAGTCGCTCAGCTCGAACGTCGCCTGGCGGCACAGCGGGTGGTCGTGCGCCATCACGCAAACCGGCTTGTCCTGTCCTAGCGACATGCCGTGCAGATTGTCCGGAATCCGCTCGGCGATGGTGGTCACCAGATCCACCCCTTCGTCGACCAGAATGTCGAACCGCCCGGCCTGCCACATGCGGAAAATCAGCGTCAGCCGCGGCGCCTGCGGCAGCACCTGGCGCAGGATATCGGGAAACATGTATTCCGCCAGATAGTCCGAGCCGGCGAACTCGAACTGGCGCGCGCACGTGGCCGGATCGAAGCGCGGCAGCTGCGACAGGCCGTCGATATCGGCCAACACCCCCTTGAGCGGCAGCCGCAGCGCCTCGGCGCGCTCGGTCAGCACAAAGCGCTGCCCCTCGCGCAACAACAGCGGGTCCTCGAAATGGTCGCGCAACAGCGCCAAGTGGCGGCTCATCGCCGATTGCGTCAGCGCCAGGCGCTCGGCCGCCCGGGTCAGGTTGCGCAATTCGAGCAGCACGTCCAGCGAACGCAGCAAATTGAGATTGAGAGAAGACAGCATGACGATCGTCCTTCACCGTCAAGCGGTTAATCGTTTGCGGCGGAATCGGACGCGTTATCCCTACTGTCCGCGCCAGACCGCAGCAGCGATTTACTCTGTGTCCATAAAAACAGCAGCGCGCCCAGCGGCAGAGAAATTGACAGCGTCCAGCCACCAAACAAGGGAGCAAAATAGCTCTCACCCAACAAGAGCAAGCTGACAGGGTGGAACAGCCATTCCCCCGTGGTCCAGTTAAGGCTGAATTGACCTAAGCCGACAAGAATGAACAGTATCCACAGCCACTTGCGTTTAACCTCCTTGCTCCTTATGCAGCAGACCACGGCAAATATCATCAGCAGAGGAATGAGAACGCAGGAGAGCAGAACAAAATAATGGAGCGGACCTTTACCTGCCAGAGTAAATCGGTTGATGTGCTCGAGCGAGTCGGCGCTCTGATAGACGTGCATGCCGGTAAGGGTGACGCCTGTCGCGCTCTTTTGACTCGCCACGTTAATGATCAGCCACTTATCGGAGAATTGGTATTCGTAAGTCAGGTTGACGGTTGTCCAGGCCTTTAGCGTGGAAGAGTAATCGGACGCTCTCCAATCGACCACCTTCGCGGAGAGCGGGGCTTGTTGCGGCAGCAGTCCAGCCATGGCCACGAACGTCTCATGGGCTTTGGCGCTTTTGAGTCCGGGGTCGAGATCTTTCTCGAGCTGGTCGAACTGCCGGTTCTGCAACAAGGCGATATAGTGTTTAGCCGTGGTCATGTCCTGTGCCGGCACCTGCTGTTCGATCGCGGCGTCCTCTCCACAACCGCCCAGCAGGACGAACAAGGCAAAAACGGGAATCCATATTCTCCACCGCATACTGCCACCCTGATTATTATGCAAATTTGTTAGGTGACAGTGTACCTGATCCATATCGATTGACGACAGGACGGCAAGAGAACGGTCAATGACGTTTTCAACGCCAATCGGGGCCGGTCATCACCGTTGCGGCAGCGCCGCCAGATAGGCCGCGTACGGCGCGGCGTCGTAGATGAACTGATCGGCGACGATCTTGCCGGCCCGGACGGTGAGATGCTCGGTCACGTAGCCCCCTTTCACCGGCAGGGTGTCGGCACGGTAGACGATCACCGCCCGTTCTTCGTCGCCGAACAGCGCCTGCAGCGTGAGTTTTTCCAGCATGCGCGCGAAGCCCTCGTGAAACCCGCGATAGGCTTGCACCCCCGACAGCGACCCCGCGGGACTGTCGCAGGTGACCTGCTCGGCGGCCAATGCCAGCACGCCCGCCACGTCCTTGTTGGCCATCGCCTCGAAGTAGGCGCGCGCCACTTTCACCGCCCCATTGATCTGCCTTGCCATGTCGTCCTCCCGCCGCGCGACGGTTGCCGCGATATGAGCAAGATAACAACGGCTAATGACAGTTTTTGTCAGCAGCACCTAGTAGCGTGCGTTCGCGCAGCAACGCACGGCCTCGGGCGCAAACAGAACGTGCATTGCTTACGGCGAATGCGTGCTACAAGCCTTTGGTAACGCAGAGACCACGGACCGGGGTGGATACACTCACTGCGGGATGCGCACCATCATGGCTGGCGCTACCCCCAGATCAGTTCCCCTTATCTCAAAGCCGGTATCACTGGCGTTCTTTCTGATGTGCACCCCCCGATAACCAAACACCAGCGGCTTGGTAAAAATACTGTCCATCGAGATCGTGCCGGTCGAACCTGTGGTGATGGTGCCGGACACACCAGGTAAGTTCTCCTGCGAGCTCTCCATGCCGGTCAGCAGGCTGACCACCGCCGCAGACAACGCCTGGGTTTGCGCGTCTTGACCGGATGCAGTGCCACCATTGCCAGCGGGGGCTTGCGTCTTGCCGGCAGTGGCAGCGCTAGCCTGCAACTTTTGGATCGTACTTAGTGTATTGGCCACCGTACTGCCGCTGGACAACACGGTATTCAGCTGCATCTGTGCGGTGGCGGCCTTGCTGGACTGCAGTTTCAAGCGGATGCCATTGGCCAGGAACACTTCGGAAACCACGACTGCCTGAGCGTACAAATTTAACGGCTGGCACTCGGCCTCTTTGGCGTCAAGCGCCTTCTTGAAATCCTCCCTGCCGAGTTCGCCATTTGGACCAATCTGCTCCTTCACCAACGGCATGATCTTTGCCTGTGGCAAGCCGTAATAGGATGCGGAGGTGATAGACAACGAACCCGAGTCCACCTCCTGGCTGCTGATGCCAAACCGTCCCAGCGCAACCCCGGCGGGAATCAGCGCCGAAAGGCTACGGCTATCTAGCGAGGCATGCATCGCATCCGGAAACGCAACCAACTGCAAATGGGTAAACGTTCCGCTTGCCGAGGTGTTTTGCTGAATGCTCGGCTGCGACGCAGCCTGTCCGCCAACCACTTTGTTGATCGGCATGATCAGGCGGGTACGGTAGTAGTCTTCAAGTAATTGTTTGATCGTCGTGGCATCCAAGCGCGTCCAATACGTGGAAATGGGCAATACCTGCTTAGATGGATGAGTCGGGTCACTCCCGGCACATAGGATGAAAACGTCGCCCGGCTGAATATCTTCGCGAATAGGGAACACCGGTTCAACTTGCATCTGACGCAGCTCCTGCCCCCAACTGGTTGCCACTGATTGCGTAGGATCCGTTGAGCTACAACCCAACAAAAGCGACACGGCGCCAAGCGAACAAGCGCTGATATAGAGGGTCCGCATCATGTTCTCTCCTGCTACAAACAAGAAGATATTTGTATATGAAAAAATATATTATTATGCAAAAAAATTACCATGAATTAATAATCAGGCGCATCGCCTGACCCGATTCCGCGCCAGGCGACCACCCGGCGCGGTCGATCCGTCACTTGCCTTGCAGGGTGTGAAAAGTGCCCAGCAGCACGATCAGCGCATCGCGGCAATCCGCTTGGCGTGGCGTGTCGGCGCGCAACGCCGACAATGCACGGTCGATCGACGCGTCCAGCCGATGCCAGTCGGCCGGCGCGCGCGGCTTGAGGCCCGCCTCAGCCGTGTCCCACGCGATTTCCAGATCCTTGATCCTCGTCTTGGCTGAAGCCAGATCGCCCTTGTCCACGCGTGCGGCGACGTCGGCGGCGATCACGCTGAATGGCGTCAAATCGCCCAGCGCCGAGGCGGGGGCACTAGCCGCGGCGCTCGTGCCGCTCGGGGAGGACACGGAAGAAGGCGCCGGTGGCGCCGACTTGGAGCAGGCGGCCAGCCCCAGCAGAAACAAGACGGCCAACAGCCGGCGTGTCGTCAACATCAACATACGGTTCCCTTTCTCAAACGCTCAATCGGCCGCATCGGCAGCCTGCGCCAACGGCGGGATGGGTGCGCGCCGTTGCGCCATGCCGACGAGCAGCACGATCACCGACAAGAACAAGACGCTGGTCCACATCGGCCCCATGCCAAGACCGCCATAGTCGCGCGCTTGGGTCAGCCAATCACCTAATGCCGCGCCGAATGGCCGCGTCAAAATGTAGGCAATCCAAAAAGTCAGCACCGCATGGCAGCGCAGGCGCCATGCCAGCCAGGCTAAACCGATCAACGCGCCGAACACGAAGACACCCAACACGAAGCCCAGACGCAGCGCCTCGGTCGCCAAGTCGCCGGCCGCGGTGCCCAGGGCAAACGTGCACAGAATAGCGGCCCAGTAAAACAGTTCGCGTCGGCGCGTTGTGACGGCGGCAATCGACAAGGTGCGCTCAATGCGATACCAGACAAAGAAAATGCCGGCCAATACCATGGCGAAGGCCGCGGTGCTGACATAGAGACTGACACCCAGGCCATCGGTGAGCAGATCGGTGATTTGCGTGCCGACCACGCTGACCAGCACCACGCTCAACCAATAGGTCCACGGCGTGTAGCAGCGCGCGCGCAATTGCGCCGACAGCGCCACCAGCAACAACGCCCCCATGGCGACACAGGTCAAGCTCTGCCCCCAGCCTGCGTTGACCGCGAGAAAATCGGCGCCGGTTTCGCCGACGGTGGTGGACAAGATTTTGATGATCCAGAAAGACAGCGTGACGGCGGGCACCTTATTCAATAAGGCCCGCGCATCCGCCTCGGCAACGGTTTGCATCGGTGCGACTCCTTCGCAAAAAGATAAAAGGACAGGGGGAGCTTAATAGGTCAGACTTAGCTGATACTTAACCGCCGGCAACGGCACCGAGCTGGCGGTGCATACACGCCACACGACGAATGCGTTATGCTCATGTCCTTTCATTCAAAACAATACCCATGACGCCATTGCACCAACCCGTCGGCATCTTCGATGCCGGCATCGGCAGCTACGCCATCGTCGAGCGCGTGCGCGCCCATTTTCCCCAGCAGGACATCCTCTACCTCGCCGATCGCGCGAGCTTTCCCTATGGCGCCAAAACGCCGGCCGAGCTGCTCGACGCGGTCGGCGCCGCCACGCGCTATCTGCTCGGCCAAGGCTGCGCGGCGGTGATCCTGGCCTCCAACGCGCCCAGCATCGTGGTGTGGGAGGCGCTCCGCGCCGAGGTCGACGCGCCGATCATCGGCGTCTTTCCGCCGGTAGGCGACGCGCTGGCCGCCTCGTCGAGCAAGCAGGTAGCTGTGCTCGGGGTGAAATCGATGGTGACGAGCCAAGCGATGCACGACTACGTGGCGCGCGAACGGCAAGACGCGGGGGAGGTCGCCTTGATCAACGCCTCGCCGCTGGTCGACCTGGTGGAAAACTTCGCCTTTCTGCGCGACCCGGACGGCACGCAACAAGCGGTCGGCCGCTTCATGGCCGAACTGTTGCAAGCAGAGCCGCACATCGACGTCATGACGCTGTCGTCGACCCATCTGCCCTGGCTGCGGCCGTTCTTCGAGCGCGCCGCGCCGCGCGTCACCTTCCTTGATCCGGCCGATAGCGTGCTCGATCAGCTCCGCCCCTACAACACGTCCGGCGCCGGCATCACCCGCTGCGTGGCGACCGAGACCGCCGCGCTGACGTTGACGGATTTCAACGCGGCACTGGCGGCGCTGGGTTCGCCGCTGCGGGCGACGTTAACGACATCCCCTTAAGTCCAGGCGGCCGCGAGGACCTCGCGGCATCGCCTAATGCCATGCAAATTTAGTCACATCGCAAACTATCTCCTATACATAAGATTTGGGCATAGCGTTTGACGGACCTCGCCGCCGGCAGCGCCGGCGCGGCGGGCATATTCTTCGTGACGGCATCGGTCTGGCGGGAGTTTCGGATGTTGAGCGCGTTTTTCACAACGGGCGACCCCCTGTCGCTCTATATGCAATCGAGCTACAACCCCTGGCTGGTGGCGTTGTCGCTGGCGATCGCCATCATCACTTCTTGCCTGGCGCTGCAGATCGCCGGGCTCGCGCGCCACGCGCAAGAGCGCTGGCTGCGTCACGCGGCGCTGCTGTCGGGCTCGATCGCCATGGGTTGCGGCATCTGGGCCATGCACTTCATCGGCATGCTGGCCTTCACCCTGTGCAGCACCATCCGCTATGCGTTCTGGCCGACGGTGCTGTCGATGGTGCCGGCGCTGTTGGCGTCATGGTTCGCCTTGCGTCTGCTGGCCAGCACACACATCAACACGCGCCGGCTGGTGGTCAGCGGCGTGCTGGTCGGCGCCGGCATCGGCGCCATGCACTACAGCGGCATGGCGGCGATGGAAATGGCGCCGCTGTTGCGCTACGACCCGCTCTGGTTCGCCGCGTCGATCGTCGTGGCGGTGCTGTTAAGCACCTTGGCGCTGTGGATCCGTTTCGGGCTGCGCCATACCCGCCTGAACGACACGCTCTCCATCCTGCTTAGCGGCATCGTCATGGGCTGCGCCATTACCGCCATGCACTATTTCGGCATGGCGGCGGCGCGCTTCATCGGTGTGAATGAGCCCGGCTTCGCGCCATCGGTCAACAACGTCGCCTATTTGGCCCAGGCCATCACCCTGACGGTCTTGGCATTGGGGGCGCTGATTTTCGGTGGCAACATCCTGCTGCGCTATCGCCCGCTTTATCTGTCCGCCCAAGCCAATGAGGCCAAGCTGCAAGCGGTGGTCAACACCATGGCCGACGGCATGATCACCTGCGACGCGGAAGGGACGATTCTGACGGTCAACGAGGCCGTGCCACGGCTGTTCGGCCAGCCGGCCGAGGCGCTCATCGGCCAGAACATCCGCGTGTTGATCCCGGCACCCCACCAACTTCGGCGCGCCGAGGACCTCAGCACGGCGCCAGGCCTCGATCTGCCGCGCCTGGCCGGCAGCGAGCGCGAGACGGTCGGACTGCGGCACGATGGCGCCACGTTCCCCCTCCGTCTGGCGGTCACCAAGACGCTGCTGCCGGATCAGGCGTTATACGTCGCCTTCATCGGCGATCTGAGCGAAAGCAAGCGCATGCAGCGCGAGCTGGCGGCCAGCGAACAGCAGCTGCGCTCGCTCATCGGCAATATCCCCGGCGTCGCCTTCCGCAGCCGCAGCCATGAGCCGTGGGAAAAGCTCTTCATCAGCGACGGCATCGAAACGCTCAGCGGCTGGCCCAAGGAACTGTTCATCAGCGGCGAGAAAACCGTGCTGGAGCTCGTTCACCCCGATGACCGCGAACGGGCGCGGCTCGCGATCTATCAAGCGCTGGCGCGGCGCCTTCCCTACGTGGTCGAGTACCGCATCCAACGCCAGGACGGCACCGAACGCTGGGTATCGGAAAGCGCCAGCGGCGTCTTCGGCCCGGCCGGTCAGGCGGACTTCATCGACGGCGTCATTCTCGACATTACGGCGTCGAAGCTGCGCAATGCCGAGTTCGAAAGCATCGTGCACGCCATCAGCCGGGCCATGGCGGTGGTGGAGTTCGACATGCAGGGCTACATCGTCGACGCCAACGATCACTTTCTGCGTTTGAGCGGCTATGCGCGCGACGAGCTGATCGGCATACACCACGGCGTTTTCTGGGTGGCCGAAGGCAACGGCAGCAACAATCTGGCGACGCTGTGGCAAGCGCTGCGCCGCGGCGAGTTTTGCAGCGGCGAATACGCGCGCCGGAGCAAAAACGGCGAGTTGATCTGGGTGTATTCGCATTACAACCCGATTCTTGGCGCCGACGGCAAGCCGTATAAGGTGCTCGGCTTCGTGGTCGACCTCACCGAGCGCAAGCAGTTGGAAATCAGCCTGCTGGGCGCCAAGGAGCGCGCCGAGGCCGCCACTGCGGCCAAGAGCGCCTTTCTGGCCAATATGAGCCACGAAATCCGCACGCCGATGAACGCCATCATCGGCTATGCCGACTTGCTGCTCGACACCCCGCTGGAAACCAGCCAGCGCCAGCACTTGGAAACCATCGAGCAATCGGCGCGCAGCCTGCTGGGGCTGCTCAACGATATCCTGGACACCGCCAAGCTGGAGCAAGGCGCATTCCAACTGGAGCACGAGCCGTTCTCGATGCATCAGGTCTGCCAGGGGGTGATCGACGCGCTGTTTCTCAGCGCCACGGCCAAGGGCCTGCAGCTGCGGCTCGATTACCCGGCGTACATGCACGACATCTACATCGGCGACGCCTTCCGCCTGCGCCAGGTATTGCTCAACCTGATCGGCAATGCGATCAAGTTCACCGAACACGGCTACGTCGATTTGAAAGCCAGTAACGACCAGGGTCCGGTGATCTTGACCATCAGCGACAGCGGCATGGGCATGAGCGCGGAGACGCTCGCCAAGATATTCGCGCCGTTCGTGCAGGCGGAAGCCTCCACCGGACGCCGCTTCGGCGGCACGGGCCTGGGTACGACGATCTCGCGCCAGCTGGTGGAAAAAATGGGCGGGCAAATCGAGGTGGAGAGCACGCTGGGCCAAGGCAGCGTGTTCCGCGTGATCGTGCCGCTGCCGCGCGGTAGCCAAGCCGCGGCGTTGAAGGCGCCGCCGGCGTTGGCGTCCGCCTTGCCGGCCCTGCATATCCTGATCGCCGACGACGTGCCGGCCAACCTCAAGCTGATCCAGCTGCTGCTCAAACGCAAAGGGCACACCGTCGAGACCGCCACCGACGGCGCCGAGGCACTGGCGCTGGCACGCGCCGAGCACTTCGACATCATCCTGATGGACGTGCAGATGCCGAACATGGACGGCCTGGAGGCCTGCCGCCAGATCCGCCAGTGGGAAAGCGAGCAAGACCGGCCGGCGGTGCCGATTCTGGCGCTGACGGCCAGCGTGCTGCACGAAGACAAGGCCGCGGCGGATGATGCCGGCATGAATGGCTTCGTGACCAAGCCGATCAACCTGGCCGATCTGGAGGCCGAGATCGCCAGAGTGCTGAACCTGGCGAACATGTCGATAGAGGAACGTGCATTGCCTACGGCGAATGCACGCTACGATGGGGCGTAGGGTGCCGGGCCCTAGCCGGTCTTGAGCATCCGCGCGCAGACGAAGTCGACGAAGCTGCGGATTTTGGGGCTCTCGTGGCGGCTTGACGGCCACACCGCCCAGAACGTGCCGCGCTGCGGCAGGCAATCGCTCAGCGCCGTGTCGAGCGTGCCTTGCGCCAAGGCCTCGCCGATCAGGAAATCGGGCAGATACGCCAACCCCAGCCCCCGGCCGGCGGCCTGTATCAGCGCCTCGATACTATTGCACACCAGCGTGGGCGGGATGTGTTCGGCGACCGGCGAGAGCGCCCACGGCTGCAGTTTGCCGGTAGTGGGGAATTTGTAATGCAGGCAGGCGTGGCCGGCCAGCTCCGCCGGTCTGCCTGGCTTGCCGCGGCGGGCAAAATACGCCGGCGAGCCAACGACGCAAAACCCGAACGGCGCGATCGGCCGCGCCTTCAGACGCGAATCGCGCAGCTGGCCGCTGCGGATAACCACGTCGAATCCTTCCTCAATCACGTCCACCAGCCGGTCGTTGAAATCCAGGTCGAGCGACACCGACGGGTAGGCGCGCAGGTAATCGTCCAGCATCGGCAACAACATCCGGTAGCCGATCAGCGGCAGGCTGACACGCAGTTTGCCCTGCGGCGTGTCGCGCGTTTGGGCAATGGCGTGCTCCGCCTCCGCCAGATCGGCCAGGATGCGTTGCCCGCGCAGCAAAAAGGTTTCGCCCTCGGCGGTGAGATGCAGATGCCGTGTGCTGCGCTGTAGCAGCCGCACGCCCAGCCTGGCTTCCAACCGCGCCACGCTCTTGCCCACGGCCGAGGCCGACAGCCCCAGCAAGCGGCCGGCGGCGACGAAACTACCGCTCTCCGCCGTGCGCACGAAGGCCAGCAACCCGTTCAAGTTCTCCATGCCATTCAATCCATTTTGTCCGTACTGAGTGGATATACAGGTTATTTTTTCCTGTTACCGCGCAATTTAGCATGGGCTCGCTAGAGAAATCATTCTCAAGGGAGAAACCATGTCGTTATCTGATGATGTATCGCGGCGGCTGGCGCTGCTGTCGGTCTGCCTGGCCGCGCTGGCCATGCCGTTATCGTTCACCGCCCCCGCCATCGCCATGGCCGGCATCCGCCAGGAATTGGGCGGCGGCCCGGTGGCGCTTGCCTGGGCCACCAATGCCTTCATGCTCGGCTTCGGCGCGAGCCTGATGGCGGCCGGCACGCTGGCCGACCGCTGGGGCCGGCGCAAGCTATTTTTGCTCGGCACGGCGTTGTTCTCGCTGGCGTCGCTCGGCCTGACCCTCGTGCCGAGCCTCTTGGCCTTCAATCTGCTGCGCGCGCTACAGGGACTGGGCGCCGCCGTGGCGCTCTCTTCCGGCTTGGCGGGGCTGGCGCAGCGTTTCGGCGAACACGAGCGGCTGCAGGCATTCAGCTGGATCGGTACCGCCTTCGGCATCGGCTTGGCCTTCGGGCCGATGATGTCGGGGTTCCTCATCGGCGCGGCCGGCTGGCGGGTGATCTTCTGGGCGCCGGTGGCGCTGACGGCGCTGGCCTTCTTACTGGCGCGGCGCGTCTGGCCGGAATCGGCTGATCCGTCGGCACGGCTGGACTGGCCCGGCTTGGCGGGCTTTACCGCCTCGCTTGGCACGCTGACCACCGCCTTGCTCTGCTTGCCCGATTGGGGCTGGGACTCCCGCCGCTTCCACCTGGCCATGCTGGCGTTTTTGCTGTTGACCGGCCTGTATCTGTGGCAGGCGCTGCGCGCGGCACGGCCGATGCTCGACTTGCGGCTATTCCGTTATCCCCGCTTCGTCGGCGTGCAAACGCTGGCCGCGGCGCCCGCCTATGCCTTCGTGGTGCTGCTGGTGCTGCTGCCGGTGCGCCTGGTGGGCGTGGAAGGCGTGAGCCCGCTCGTCGCCGGTCTGGACATGATGTGGATGACGTTGCCCATGCTGGCGCTGCCACTGCTGTCGGCACGGCTGAGCCGACGGGTGCCGGCGGCGGTGCTGTCGGCGGGCGGGCTGCTGGTTTGCGCGCTCGGCTTGAGCCTGCTCGGCACGACGGCGCGCATCGACGGCAACGGCACCGCCGGGCTTGCCATGGCGCTCATCGGCGTGGGCATCAGCTTTCCGTGGGGGGTGATGGACGGACTGGCGGTCAGCGTGGTGCCGGTGGAACGCGCCGGCATGGCGGCGGGCATCTTCAGCACCACGCGGGTCGCCGGCGAGGGCGTGGCGTTGGCGGTGGTTGGCGCCGTGTTGGCGGCGCTGATTCGCGCGCACTTACCGTCGGACGCCGCCGGTGCCGCCGCGCAACTGGCGATGGGCAACCTGACGGCCGCCTCGGCCGGTCTGCCGCCGGCCCTGCTGACACAGGCCTACGCGCAAGCCTTCCAGACGTTGGCCTTCGGTCTGGCGGCCGTCACCGCGCTGACGGCGTTGACGGTCTACGGCTTCTTGCGGCCGAGCGCCGCCTAGGGCCTGTCTGCCGGCCGCAGCCGCAAAAGGTTGGCAGACAGCCCCTAACCCACCGGGGTCAACGGCGGACGGCCGCTCAACACCGCGGCCAGGTTGTCGAGCGCGCACTGTCCCATCAAGTTGCGCGTCTCGACGGTCGCACTCGCGGTGTGCGGCGTCAGGAACACGTTGGGCAGCCGGGTAAAACGCAAATCGAAATCGGGCTCGGCGGCGAAGACATCCAGCCCCGCCGCCGCCAGCTGGCCACTCTGCAACGCCTCGATCAACGCGTCCTCGTCCACCAGCTGGCCGCGCGAGGTATTGATCAACACCGCGCCGCGCGGCAACAGCGCCAAGGTCTCGCGGCGGATCAGCCGATGCGTTTCGATGCCGCCGGGCGCGTGCAGCGAGAGGAAATCGCAGCGCGGCAGCATGGCGCGCAAATCGTCGAAGTAACAGGCATCGTGTTCCAGCGCCGACGCTAGCCGATGACGATTATGGTAGAGGATGGTCATGCCGAAACCGCGCGCACGTTGCGCCACCTCGCGGCCGATGCGGCCCATGCCGACGATGCCGAGCGTCTTGCCGCTCACTTTCACCCCCAACATGTCGCCAAAGGCCAACGGCCGGCGCCAGCCGGCCTGCATCAGGTCGCGATACTCGCCGGCGCGCCGCGCCGCGCACAACAGCAGCATCATGGCCATGTCGGCGGTGCACTCGGTGGGGCCGTCGGGTACATTGGTCACCAAGATGCCGCGCGCCTTGGCCGCCGCCACGTCGATGTGTTCGTAGCCGGCGCTGACGGTGGCGATCACGGTCACGCAGGCCGGCAGACGGGCGATGGTGGCGGCATTGAACGGCGTGGTGCCGCCGATCATCAGCCCCTGCGGCTGATGGCGCTCGATACGGACAAGCAGGGTATCGGTATCGGGAATATCGTCCTGCGACAGCAGGGCGTCGAATTCGGCGGCGGCACGCGCGGCGACCGCCTCGGGCATGGCCCGGGCAACGACAATTCGCGGTTTCATAGCGACCTTTCTTCCGGTTTACAGACTGACCCTAGTGCGTTTCCACCAGCATCCGCTGCCAAGCAGCTTCCTCTTCCGCCAGTACCGCATGCATGTCGCCCAGCCAAGGCGCGAAATGCTGCCAGCGCTGCATCGCGTGCCTGTACAACGGCTGACGCACCTGCGTCATGCTGGCGGTGCGTACGCGGCGTCCGGTCGAATGGAATTGCAAACAGGCCGGATCCCAAGGCAAGCCGATGGCATCGAGCAGGCGCCGCACCTCCTCCTCGGGCTGTTGCACCACCCGCTCGTACGCCACGGTCAGCACGCGCCCCGGCATGACCTGCTGCCAGTGCCGCATCAGCCGGCGGTACAGCAGAAAATGTCGCGCCACGCCGACCTGGTCGAAGCACTCCTCGTGGCCGGTCAGGAACGAAGTGGTAAAACAGGAAAAACAGGTGTCCATCGGCGAACGGGCACAGTGGACGATGCGCGCCTCGGGCAGCATCAGGCCGATGAGGCCGAGGTAGAGGTAATTGCTCAGCATCTTGTCGCAAATGACCTGCGCCGACGGCGCCAGCCGCCACAGCTGATCCAGATAGTCCTGGCCCAGCGCGTGCAGCCGCGCGATCTGCGCCTCGTCTGGCGGTCCGTTCAGAATCGCCAGCGCCGGTTCGACGAACTGCTGCATCAGCGTCAGTTCGCCGCCGCCATGCACGGCGGGATGCGCCGCCAGCATCTGCTCGACCAGCGACGAGCCCGAGCGCGGCATGCCGACGATGAACACCGGAACGCGGCGGGCCGGCGAAGCCGCCGGCCGCGCCCACGCGCGCCACATCGACGGGGTGAACGGCTGGCCGAGACGGTCGATCTGCGCTTGCGCCGACGCCTCGTCATAGGGCATCAATCCGGCGCGCAGGCGATTGCCCTGGTCGTAGCAGGCAAAGGCCTGCTCGTAGTCGCCCGCCTTTTCCCAGGCTTTGCCCCAAGCGAGATGGAACATGATCCGTTCCGCCAGCGGCCACTTCGGCAGCTCAGCCCGCAGACGGGATAGATGAGCAAGCCGGGGGTCGTCGGCCCGCAGCGGCAGCATGAACATCACCGCGGCGACAATGCCCGGCTCGGTCGGCGCCACCGCCAGCGCGCGCTCGGCCAGCGACGTCGCCTCGTCCATGCGTCCGACGCTAAACAGCAGGTCGGCGAGATTGATCAATTTGCGCGGGCCAGCGGGATCGCGCGCCAGCGCCGCGCGCAGGCACTGCTCGGCCTCGTCCGTTTGCCCCAGATCCCCCAGCACCATGCCGAGATTTTCCAGCGTGTCGATATCGTCCGGCCGCAACGCCTGGGCGTGCCGCAACACCACGGCGGCATCCGCCGCCCGGCCTTGCTTGCGCATGACGATCGCCAGGAACTGATGCGCGCGCAGATGCGTACGGTCGAGCAGCAAGGCTTGCCGCAGCGACCGCTCGGCCAGCGGGTACTGGCCCAGATCGAGCAGCAGCGTACCCAGATCTGTCAGCAGATCCGGCGTGGGCGGGTAGCCGGCCAGGGCCTTCTGGTACACGGCCAACGCCTCCTTGGCGCGGTCTAAGCGCTGCATCAGCAGCGAAAATTGCCGGCAGCTGACCGCATCGTCCGGCTGCCGGGCCAGCGCGGCGTTGAGCGCCGTTTCCGCCTGGTCGAACCGTTCTTGCTGCAGCAGCACCTCGACCAGATTGTGGCCGACCTCCGGCAACGTCGGCGCTAGCTCCCCCGCCAACCGGAACAGCTGCTCGGCATCGACCAGGCGTCCTTGATCGCGCAGCACGCAGGCCAGATTGTTACAGGTCGTCGCCCGGCGCGGGTCGAGCGCCATCGCGAGCCGCAGGCGCTTTTCCGCTTCCGGGAGCTGCCACCGCTGGCGCAACAAATTGCCGAGATTATTGAGCACGTCGATCGACTGCGGCGCGCACCGCAGCGCCTGGCGGAAAGCCGTCTCGGCATCGACGGGCAAGCCCATGTCGCGCAGCGCGTTGCCGTGCAGCAGATGAAAACCGGCCTCGCCCGGCGCAAACAGACAGGCGGCTTGCAGGCACTGCCGCGCCTCGGGCAGACGCCGCTGCTGATATAAAAGCGTGCCCAGCCGGCTCCAGGCCCAGGCATCTTGCGGCGCGAGCCGCACTGCCCGCTGCCAGGCGGCTTGCGCCAGATGCGGCATCTGCAGCGATTCGGACACCAGCGCCAGCATCTTCCAACTCAGCGGCTGCAAAGGGGACTGCCGGCAGGCGTCGAGTACGCCGGGCCAGCTATCTAGCGCGTTTCCCGCGTCGATTTGGGCGATCAGCGCCTGGCGCGCGGCGTCGATCCTGTCGGGCTCGGCCGCGAGGGTTTGCCCGGCGTCCTCAGCGCCGTCCGCCTGAAAATGCCTCAGCAGGGCGCTTTCGACCGGCGTGAGCGTGGCCTGCGCTTGCAGCCAGGCCCGCGCCTGCGCCGCCTCGCCCAGCTGCGCCTGCGTCTCCAGCCAGATCAGCCTCGCCGCGGACGGCAGCGCGCCGGACGACGATTGCAGTCCTTGCAAACTCGCCATGGCCTGGCCGGGGGACCGTTGCCGCAACGCCAGCAGCGCATCCGTCACCGCCTGCGCCGCCTTCTCCTCCGCTTGACCTTCCATGCCGCCCGCGTTTGCCATGCACGCCCTCTCCCTCATCGCCGTCCGGATCATGGCTGCATTGTGCCGGGGGGGATGGCGGCGGCGCCAGCGCTTCTTTCTCCAAGGAAGAAACGTGCAATATTTATTCGCCAAATATCACATCTGGCCAACATTACTGCGCACAGCTTTACACGCTTTACATCGACAATCCTGTCGGACATTTCGCCCCTTCTTCCGGCAGGGCGAATCAGCATCAGGAAGAATCGATGACGGCACAAGCACCGGCTCACCCAACCATCTTGCAAGACCCAGACGCTCCGCAGGCACGCTTTCTGCGCGCCCTGCAGGCGCTCGGGCAGCGCCAGCCGGCGCTCGCCGCCGAGTTGCTCGCGCCGCTGTGCCGCAACGCGCCGGCGATATCGCGGCAAGTGATCAAGCTCGCATGGCTGGAGGCGCGCGCCCAGCAGGACGACATGACGGGCGCGCAAACGGCGTTGGAATCCGAAGGCCGCCAGATCGGCGTCGGCGCCGCGCTGTTGCGGCATTTCCGCGCCAATGGCCGTCTACAGCTTCCGGACGACGCCGCGACCTCCCCGCGCCGGGGCAACACGGCGGTCAAATCGGCGCCGGCTGAGGTCAGCGAAGCGCTGGCGCGGCATTTCCAGCAGGGCGAGTCGGCCGCCCTGGCGGAACAGGCATTGACGCTCATTGCGACTTACCCGCAAGACGCCTTTCTATGGAAACTCCTCGGCGCGGCGTTTTCGCGCATGGTCATGCCGCATTGCGCCCAGGCTGTCATGCAGCAGGCGCTGCGGCTGCAGCCGCGCGACCCGGAGGTTTGGAACAATCTGGGCAACCTCTTGCGGGTGCACAGGCGGCTCTCGGAATCGCTGCAATGCCTGGAACAGGCCCGCGCGCTCGCGCCCGGCGCGATGCTGATCCACTTGAATCTGGGTCAGGCGCTGCTGGAAATGCGCCGGGCGGCCGAGGCGGAGTCCTGTTTCCGCCAAGCGCTGCAACTTGCGCCACAGTCGATCGAGGCGCTGAACCAGCTGGCCAATCTGCTGCGGCCGCAACAGCGTTTCGACGAGGCGCAAGCCTTGCTGCAAACCGCCATCGCCTTGGACCCCGGGCAAGCGATCAGCCACAATAACCTCGGTTGCGTCTTACGCGACCGCGGCGACTTGGCCGGCGCCGAACGGCAATACCAACATGCGCGGACCCTGAGCCCCGAGCGGTCGGAAATCGCCAACAACCTGGCGGGCATCTGGCACCTGCAGGGCCGGCTGGCCGATGCCGAAGCCCAATTGCGGCAGAACCTGCGGCAATGGCCGGGCGATCCGCAAGCCTGCAAGCAGTTCTCCTTCCTGATGCGCCAGCAAGGGCGCGCGGCCGAAGCCGTCGCGGTGTATCAGCATGCGCTGGCCGTCTCGCCGCGTTACGCACAGCTTTACTTCGACCTGGGCGCCCATTTGCTGGACATGGGGCAGGCCGAGGCCGCCCAAGCGCCATTGCGGCAAAGCATCGCGCTCGACCCCGAATACGTGGCCAGCTACAACCTGCTAAGCATCGGGCTTAGGCAGCTGGGACGGCTGGAAGAGGCGCGCTCCCTGTTGCAGCAAGCGCTGGACGTGCAACCGCGGGATACGGAGACACTGTGCAATCTCGGCATCGTGCTCGGCGACCTCGGCCAGACCAAGCTCGCCGAAGCCTGCCTGCGCCAGGCCATCTCTTTCCGGCCCGACGAAGCCCGCAATTATCTGAACCTGGCCGACGCGCTGATGAGCGGCGGCAACGGCGAGGAGGCGCGCGCGCTGGTCGACCAGGCGCTGACGCTGGCGCCGCGGCAGCACGATATTCTCGCCAGCGCCATGTTGATGCTGCCCTTGCGCGCCGACGATCCGCGACTGGCCCAAGCCGACGCGCTACTCGCCGAACGCGATCAATGGACGTTGAGCGAGCGGATCAAATTCATGCTCGCGCTCGGCAAGGCGCGCGAGCACGCCAAGGACTACGCCGGCGCCTTCGCCTGCTACGCCGAGGGCAATCAGCTGCGCGCGAGCCTCAAACCCTACGACAGCGTGGCCGACGAACGCATGGTCGACGCCATCTGCCAGGTATTTTCGGCCCCGCAGTTGGCGGCATGGCAATCGCCGGCGCCGGTCTCTTCGCGACGCACGCCGGTATTCATTGTCGGCATGCCCCGCTCGGGCTCGACCTTGATCGAGCAGATGCTGTCGGCGCATCCGCAGGTGCACGGCGCGGGCGAGCAGTATCTGATCAACGAATTCACCGCCGAAGCCAGCAGCATCCTCTACGGCCAGCCCAACCCCGACGGCATGGCCCGGCTCAGGGAACTGGGCGATGCCTATCTCGACCGCCTGTGGCAGCAGGCGCCGGAAGCCGACGTGATCTGCGACAAAATGCCGGAGAACTGTTATCACGTCGGCCTGATACGGTTGATGTTGCCGCAGGCCAAGATCATTCACAGCCAGCGCTCGCCGTTGGACACCTGCTTCTCCTGCTTCGCCACGGCCTTCCAGACCGGGCATGACTACAGCTCGTCCGAGCGCGCGCTGGCGCGGCGCTTCCTCGCCTACCAGCGGGTGATGCGCCACTGGCACGAGGCGCTGCCAGGCTTCGTCCTGGACGTGCGCTACGAATGGCTGGTGCGCGACCCGGAGGTGCAGATCCGGCGCATGCTCGACGCCATCGGCCTGCCCTGGCATCCGGACTGTCTGGATTTTCATCAAGCCGCGCGCCAGGTCAGAACCGCCAGCATGACCCAGGTGCGCCAACCGCTCTACACCAGCGCCATTGCCCGCTGGCAACGCTTCGCCCCCTGGCTCGGCGAGCTGATCGTGCTGTTGGCGGGCGAGGAAGCGGCGTGGCAAGAACAGTTGATCTCATAAACCACTTGGGTAATCTATAAAAGAGAATAATCCTCATTCATATTTCATGGCCGCAACCAGGAGCCGCCGTCTATGGCCTCAATCTCGCTCGATGCCTCCGCGTTGCCGCAAGGGCAAAGCCGGCTCTTGCTGCGTCAGGTGGTGAAATCGCTATGCAAGACGGTAGAAGAGGCCGAGGTCGGCACCTCGTATCATCACCAAGGCGTGGCCAGCTTGTGCTATTTGCTGTCGCGCCGCATGGGATTCACCCGCGAACAGGCGCTGTCGCTGTATCTGGCCGGCAGCTTGCACGACATCGGCAAGCTGGCCATTCCCCCCGGCATCCTGCTCGCCCCGCGCCGGCTGACCGAGCAGGAATATAAGCTGGTGCAGGGGCACGTGCAGGCCTCGGTGCGCATTCTGCGCCCGCTCGGCATCATGTGGCCCGACCTGCCGATCATCGTCGGCCAGCACCATGAACGCATGGACGGCAGCGGCTATCCGGCGGGGCTCAAGGGCGACGCCATCCACCCGAGCGCCCGCATCTTGGCGGTGGTCGACGTGGCCCACGCCATGCTGTCCAAACGCAATTACCGCCAAGCCGGCACCTTCGAAGCCGTGCTCGCCGAACTGCGCGGTCCCGGCTTCGACCAATCAGTGGTCGACGTCATCGATATCGAGCACGGCAACTTCGTCGGCTGGCTCGACCGCAGCATGGGACACGTGGCCACCCATTACCGCTAACCGGCCCGAAAGGCCACCTAAAAATTCCTTTTCCCCGCACTAAACTTCGCCATGGGCAGCCGATATATAACCACACTCAAAAAATAGGCACACCATGAAAAAGACAGTCTTGATACTGCTTTCCTTTGGCATGGCTGGCGGGGCGTGGGCCGACAGCTTACCGGATCCTTCCGGCCCGCAACCGGCGGGCGATAACACAAACTCCTTCAGCCGCGACGCGGCCGGCTTCGTGCAAAACCTGGCGTCCTCCCAGTCGGGCGCCCAGGGAGCGCTCAACCAGGTGACCAACCTGGGCGTCTCGGCGATGCAGCAAACGGTGATCGACCATATCCGAGCGTATCTACCCACGTTCGAACTCAATACCGCTTTCACCCAGGACGGCAAGCCGCTGTTCGGCGCGCTGGGCGTCATTCCGCTGGGCGAGGTCAGCCCAAGCGGCAACGCGCCGTTCAGCCAGGTAAGCCTTTTCCGTACCGACGGGCGCACCACGGTGAATCTTGGCATCGGCGATCGGCAATTGCTGGCCAACGAGCGCGTGCTGGCGGGCGTCAACCTGTTTTACGACCAGGAATTTCCCTATAACCACCAACGCGCGAGCTTGGGTGGCGAGCTGCGGACCTCGGTGGCGGAACTCAACGCCAACTGGTACCAGGCGATTTCGGGTTGGAAAATCAACAGCGACGGCATTGCCGAGCGCGCGATGGGCGGCGAGGACGCCGAGGTGGGGCTCGCGTTGCCCTATATGCCCAAGATGCGCGTGTACGCCAAGCAATTCCAATGGAACGCCTACGACGGCATCGCCGATGTCAAAGGCTATACCTGGAGCCTGAAGGGCGAGTTCACCCGCTGGCTGACGATGGAAGTGGGCCGCACCCATTACACGTCGGGCGCCGACGATGCCAATTTCGTCAGCATGAACCTCGATCTGATCAAGCTGTGCCAAGCGCCGACGGCGGATGAGCCGTTCTTCTCCGACACCGCCTGGCAGCTGACGTCGATGCGTTCGCACCTGTACGACAAGGTCCGGCGGGAAAACCTGATCCAGAAACAGGCCGGCAAAGGCTTCACCGTTTCGGCGGTCGGCAACTGATTCCTTCGATTCAAGCTCTTGGGGAAAGACACGCACCATGCATCTCGTTAACCGCTTCCTTATTGTCATGGGCCTGCTGCTGGCGCCTGCCGTGGCGCTGGCCAGCAACACGCCCGCCTGCACCTATGACGGCACGGGCGCCGTCATCAACACCGCCCAGTGCGCCACCACGCCGCAAGCGTTCGACGTGCTGATTTACCAGCTCGGGCTCTGTACCCAAAATCCGACCAGCGGCGGCTCGTTGGATACCCGCTCCTGCACGATGCTGATCAATAGCGCCGGCACATCGGCCGATCTGAGCGCCGGCGCCTCGGTGGTGCTGTCCGACCAGGCGATACCGCCGCAGGGGACGTACGGCTACGCGCTATTGGTGGCCAGCAACAGTATCGCGGTCACCAACAGCGTCCACTATTCGCAGCCGATGGTCGGTTCGGCCGGCGGCACCGGCAATTGGTGCTGGACCGTCTCGGGCGTGGTGAAGGAGGTCTCCCCGTCCCCCGCGCTGGTCGCCTGCGGCAGCGCGCCGAACCCGCAGCCGACGGTCAACAAGCTCGACAGTTTCAGCAATGGCTGTTCGTGCGATCCGTCGTCCACCGGCCTCAGCAGCGATTTCCACGGACAGACGGGCGTGGCGGCCGTCGCGGGCGGCACGATGCAGGCCACGCTCGCCACCAACAACAACAGCTTTGCCACAGCGGCGGATTTCCCCGACAACATCACCCGGGTCATTGCCGTCGAAACCTTCGCCAACCCCGTGGTCATCAACGCCAATACTCTGGGGCTGAAACTGCAGTTCACCGTGTCCAACGCCTCGGTGCCGGCGCAAAACGGCGGCAATGGCCAAGGCTTCGGCGCCAGGGTCTACGCCTATGAAGTCAGCGCTTTCTCGGTGCTGATGAGCACCTACTGATCCGGCTGCGCCGCGACGCTTGCCGACAGGCAAACGGCCGCGGCGCGTTCTTACCCAAATGCAGCGCTAACTCCCTGTCAGTTTTTCAGAAAACCCCTGTACAGCCACGCCGCTCGCACGTCAAATCGACCGTTCGGGTGGCTATGCTGCCGTTCCGAACATTTCCGATTTTCCCACTTGAAACCTTACTACACTCCGCCGCAGCAAACGTCTCTACGAGGCGCTCACTGCTCACTCAGGGAGGTAGTAAATAATGACTTCAACCAGCAAAACACTCGACGCCGGGCTCGTCCAGCCCGCCGCCGCCACCGCCTGGAGCGCCCACGACCGCACATGGGTGCTCGGCCTGTTCGCCACCGCCATCGGCGCCGGCACCTTGTTTCTGCCGATCAACGCCGGTCTCGGCGGCATTTGGCCGCTGCTGGTCATGGCCGTTCTGGCGTTCCCCATGACCTATTTGGCCCACCGCGGCCTGTTCCGCTTCATCCTGTCCTCGGCCAAGCCCGGCAGCGACATCACCGAGGTGGTGGGCGAGCATTTCGGCGAAACCGCCGGCAAGCTGATCACCCTGCTGTATTTCTTCACCATTCTGCCGATTCTGCTGCTCTACGGCGTCGGCCTGACCAACACGGTCGAAAGCCTCGTCACCCATCAGATGGGCATGGCCGCGCTGCCGCGCGCGCCGCTGGCGTTCGTGCTCACCGCCGCGCTGATCGGCGTGGTCGCCTCCAGCGAGCAGATGGTGGTGCGCGTGATGGCCTGGCTGGTCTACCCGTTCATTTTCGTGCTCATCGGTCTCGGCCTCTTCCTCGCGCCGGATTGGAACAGCGCCGTGCTGCACGGCGTGCCGTCCGCCGGCAAGTTCAGCGTCACGCTGTGGCTGAGCATTCCGGTACTGGTGTTCTCCTTCAACCACTCGCCGGTCATTTCCCGCTTCGCCGTGGCGCAGCAGCAGCGCTATGGCGCCCACGCCGTGCGCAAGGCCGAGCAGATCGAGAAGTACGCGGTGATGATGATGGTCGCCGTGGTGATGTTCTTCGTCTTCAGCTGCGTGTTCGCGCTGTCGCCGGCCGACCTGGCGCTCGCCAAGAGCCAAAACATCTCGATCCTGTCCTATCTGGGCAACAAGTTCCAAAACCCGCTGGTGGCTTGGCTCGCGCCGGCCGTGGCGCTGGTGGCGATGTCGAAGTCCTTCCTCGGCCACTACCTCGGCGCGCGCGAAGGCCTGCACGGCCTGATCACGCAATACCTCGACGCCAAGGGCAAGCAAGGCAACACCAAGGCGATCAACCGCTACATCATGGCGTTCATGTTCGTCACCATCTGGGTGGTGGCCACGCTCAACCCGAGCATTCTGGGCATGATCGAATCGCTGTGCGGCCCGATCATCGCCGCGATGCTGTTCATCATGCCGATGTACGCCATCCGCAAGGTGCCGGCGATGCGCAAGTACGCCAACCAGCCGGGCAACGTGCTCGTGCTCTTCATCGGCGCCGTGGCGATGTCGGCCATCTTCTATTCGCTGCTCGGCAACTGACGACCGAACCGCGCTTCCTCCGGCCCGCGGCTGGGGAAGCGCGTCTTTCCAGGGGTTCACATCATGATCAGCCTATTCCAGCTCTATAAGGTCGGTATCGGTCCCTCCAGCTCCCATACCCTCGGTCCGATGAACGCCTCGCGCCGTTTTGTCGACGGCCTGCGCGAGCGCGGCCTGCTGGCCAAAACCACGTCGGTGGTGATCGACGTGTTCGGTTCGCTGGCGTTGACCGGCCTCGGCCACAAGACCGACGTCGCGCTGCTGCTCGGCCTGATGGGCGAGTTGCCCGATACCGTCGACGTGGCGGCGATACCGGCATTGATCCAGCAGGTACGGCAAAGCCAGCGCCTGCGACTGGGACACGATGGCCCCGAGGTCGAGTTCGCCAATACCGCCATGACCTTCCACCGCTCCAACCTGCCCCGGCACGAGAACGGCCTGACGATCAAGGCCTTCGCCGACGGACAGCTGCTATTGGAAAAGAATTACTACTCGATCGGCGGCGGCTTCGTCATCGAGGACGGCGACAACGCGGCGTCGGAAGACGGCGCGAGCGCCGTGCCGTACCCCTACGCCAGCGCGGCCGAGCTGCTGGCGCACTGCCAAAACACCGGCTTGTCGTTGTCCGGCCTGGTGCTGGAAAACGAACAGGCGTGGCATTCGCGCCAGGAGATCGGCGACTATTTCGGCCACATCTGGCAGACCATGCGTCAATGCATGGAACGCGGCATGAAAACCGAGGGCGTGCTGCCCGGCCCATTCCGCGTGCCGCGCCGCGCCGCCGCGCTGCAACGCCGGTTGGCCTCGTCGGGGGAACTCTCGCGCGACCCGATGAACATCGTCGACTGGGTCAACATGTTCGCGCTGGCCGTGGCGGAAGAAAACGCCGCCGGCGGCCGGGTGGTGACGGCGCCCACCAACGGCGCCTGCGGCATCGTGCCCGCGGTGCTCGCCTATTACCACCAATTCATCCGCCCGCTGGACGGCGACGATTGCATCCGCTTTTTCCTGGCCTCCGCCGCCATCGGCGCGCTGTTCAAGACCAACGCGTCGATCTCCGGCGCCGAGGTCGGCTGCCAGGGCGAAGTGGGTGTCGCCTGCTCGATGGCCGCCGCCGGCCTCGCCGAATTACTGGGCGGCTCGCCCGAACAGGTTTGCATTGCTGCTGAAATTGCCATGGAGCATAATCTTGGCCTCACTTGCGACCCGGTCGGCGGACAGGTGCAAATCCCTTGCATCGAACGCAACGCCATGGCCGC
The DNA here is from genome assembly GCF_019232825.1 of Paludibacterium sp. Lineage (GTDB taxonomy): Bacteria > Pseudomonadota > Gammaproteobacteria > Burkholderiales > Chromobacteriaceae > Paludibacterium. The sequence continues at coordinate 30,723 of NZ_JAFAND010000080.1, forward strand.
CAACAAGGCGATCAACGCGGCGCGGATGGCGCTATCCCGCACCAGCGCGCCCATCGTGCCGCTCGACAAGGTGATCGAGGTCATGCTGGAAGTCGGCAAGGACATGAGCCCCAAGTACCGCGAGACCTCGTGCGGCGGACTAGCATTGAAGCTGGCGGCGCCGGCGCCGGTCAGCACGGCGGCCATCGAACCCGAGTGCATCCGCTGGGCGCCCTAGGATCTGTCGTCACAAGAAGCGGTGCACTGCCTGCGGCGAGTGCACCCTACGCGATTGCGCCAAACGCACCATCTGAAGGGAATTCACGTTGGCTTTGCATTCGATTGTCACGCTGTCGGTGATGCTCTTGCAGCAGATGTGCGTTTACCTGGCCGTCGCTTACGCCTTGAGCCGCACGCGGTTGTTCATTCCGTTGACGCGCGCCAGCATCCGCTGGCCGCACCGCCTTGCCTGCTACGTGATTTTTTCCGCGTTTTGCATCATGGGCACACTGCTTGGCCTGCCGGTGGTGCGCGGCAACGCCATCGCCAACACCCCGGCCATCGGCGCCGTGCTCGGCGGCCTGCTCGGCGGTCCATTGGTCGGTCTGGCGGTCGGCATCACCGGCGGCGTCCACCGCTATTTCCTCGGCGGCTCGTTCGGCCTGGCGGCGGCGCTCGATATCGTCATGCAAGGCCTGGCCGGCGGCGTCACCCACCGCTATCTGATCAAGCACGGCAAGACCCGGCTGCTGTTCAGCCCACTGCTCGCCGGGGGACTGACCGGCTTCACCATCCTGATCGAGCTCGGCATCGACCTGGCGCTGTCGCGGCCGTTCAACGAAGCGCTCTACATCGTTTCGCTGATCGCGCTGCCCGAACTCATCGCCAACGCCGCCGGGGCGGCGGTGTTCGTCAAGATCCTGCTCGACCGCCGCGACAGCATCGAGCAACATTCGAGCGCCTTTTCCGCCAAGGCGCTGGAGATCGCCGCCCACGTCGACGGCGTGCTGCGCGACGGCTTCGATCAGGAAAACAGCATGCGCGTCGCGCGCATCATCTACGACCAGACCGGCGTCGGCGCGGTGGCGATCACCGATCGCGACAAGATTCTGGCTTTCATCGGCATCGGCGACGACCACCATCTGCCCGGCACCCCGATCACCTCGCCGCAAACCCGGCACGCCATCGAGTGCAACGAAGTCATCTTCGCCGACGGCAACGAAGTGCCGTATCAATGCTCGATCAGCGCGCACTGCAAGCTCGGCTCGTCATTGGTGATTCCGCTGGTGGGCGAGGACCGCCAGGTGATCGGCACCATCAAGCTGTACGAACCGAAGACCCGCATCTTCTCCACCATCAACCGCACGTTGGGCGAGGGCATCGCCAAACTGCTCTCCAGCCAGATTCTGGACGGCCGCTACGAGCGGCAGAAACGCCTGCTGCTGCAGTCGGAGCTGAAGCTGCTGCACGCGCAGGTCAACCCGCACTTTCTGTTCAACGCGCTCAACACCATCATCGCCGTCACCCACGACGACGTCGCCAAGGCGCGCGCGCTGTTGACCGATTTGTCGGTGTTCCTGCGCAAGAATCTCAAGCGTCCGACCGAGGACGTGCAGCTCGCGGACGAAATCGAGCATATTCAAGCCTACCTGGGCATCCAGCTCGCGCGCTTCGCCGACCGGCTGTCGGTCGAGATCGATATTCCCGAGGGGCTGCTGCGCGTGCGCCTGCCCGCCTTCACCCTGCAACCGCTGGTCGAGAACGCCATCAAGCACGGCACCTCGCAGATGATCCGCCCCGGGCATATCCACATTCGCGCCCGCATGGACGAGCAGGGCATCTGTCTGCAAGTGACGGACAACGCCGGTCTATACGACCCGGCCGCGCCGGGCGGCGGATTAGGCATGAACATCGTCGACCGGCGCATCAAGAACCGTTACGGCGAGGCTTTTGGCGTAACGATGGCATGCGAGCGCAACGTGTCCACCCAGGCGACCGTGCGCATTCCGATGGAGGCAACGAGCTGACATGATTACCGCATTGATCGTCGACGACGAAATCCACGCCCGCCAGGCGCTGCGCCGCGCCTTGGAGCCCGCCCAGGACATCCATATCGTGGGCGAGTGCGGCAACGCCATCGAGGCCCTCAGCCGCGTGTACGTCGACAAGCCGGACGTGGTGTTTTTGGATATCCAGATGCCGCAGATCACCGGGCTCGAGATGCTGAGCATGCTCGATCCGTCGACCATGCCGTACATCGTGTTTCTGACCGCCTACGACGAGTACGCCGTCCAGGCCTTCGAGAAGAACGCCTTCGACTACCTGTTGAAACCGGTCACCGCCGACCGCCTCGGCATGACGCTCGAACGGCTGCGCCACAGCCTGTACCGGCCCGACTTCAGCGTATTGCCCGAAGCCAACCGCCTGCGCCAGATTCCCTGCTTCAGCCAGCAGTCGGTGATTTTTCTCAAGCTCGACGAGGTCGAGTTCATCGAGTCGCGCGCCAGCGGCGTGTTCGTCTCCGATCTGCAGGGCAACGAGCATCTGACGGCGCTGCGCCTGAACGTGCTGCAGCAGCGCACGCCGCTGTTGCGCTGCCACCGGCAGTATTTGATCAACGTCGATCAGGTGCAGAAGCTGCAATATCTGGAGAGCGGATTGGCCGAGTTCGTCACCCGCCGCGGCCGCGTCATTCCGATCAGCCGCCGGCTGTTGCCGGAGATCAAGGAGCTGTTGGGGATCATGTAGCGGTGGACACGGCGAATATTTTGGCGGCTAATTCGACGAGAAGAATCACGGTTCGCAGCACCGCATTCAATGATTAGGCTTCAGCTTCCACCCATAGCCTGGGGAAAAGATAACGCCACAAACGCAATGGAATACCTAGCGAAACAGGCCCACGCGCTGTCGGCGATGTCAGGATGCCGAGATCCAGCAGTTGTTTCAAAACCCGGTCTGCCGACCGATCCGCTATTCCCATCATCGCCTTGCATTGTCCGCGGCTCAGCTCTTCAAATGCCGCGAGATGCAGCAATGGCGTGACTGCGTTCTCCATGGAAGAAGGTGCTCCAATTACAGCCCCTTCGGCGGCCAACATAACTCGCACCCTATTTGCGAACTGGTCAAGCGCCAGGGTCTGTTTCATGAACTGCACCTGATCCAAACAGGTCGTGAGGCCATACCGAATGAAGTCGACTAAGCCCCGTTCGGTGAGAATGCCACGGCCGTCAGTATCGCCCTGCCGCTCCACGTCCGCGCGGTTCAAGGTGGCATAGTATTGATCTGTTGTCCTGGCAAAACCACGCATGGGAGACCAAAGCCCTTTGGTCAGGCCCATGGCATGCAGTCCCAGATGCGTATGCAACCGGCACGTTCTACCGTTGCCATCGATAAACGGGTGAATCCATGCCAGACGATGATGAGCGGCAAACAAGGCAATCAGCGCATATTCACCGGCCCTCCTTGAAGCATATTCGCGCTGCCAAAATGCCATGAAAGCCTCGATCTCAGCGGGATCCGGCGGAATATGCGTGCCGACTTTCACCCCTTGCCGGCGAAATTCACCAGGGACGATATCAACCGGAGCCATTGACTCTCCGGCATGCCCAGCCTGGATACGATCCTCGGCAGGCAACTGGCTATACAAGTGGTGATGAATCGAACGAACGAACTCTGACGAGAACAACCGAGATCCGTCAAAGTGCTGACATAGGGCCTCTCCCCACTGCTCCGTCTCGATGTGCGCAACGGCCACCCGCTGCTTTCTCGCTTCGTCCGGCCGATCATCGTACCTGGCCGCCAAAGCGTCCTGGATCAGCAAAGGCGACGTATGCTGGCCTTCAATCTTGTTGGTATAAAACGAGTTCATCTGCCGCAGCGACTCTTGGAGCAAGCGGCACACGCTTGGCAGCGCCCCATTGGGCAACTCGTAGGCATGGCGCATCAGCTCGGCTGTCATCTCGAGCAAGGGCTGTATGGCCCTATCGCCAGGCATCAACGGAGTCATTTGTGTTGGATGGGTGAAATGGTAAGGCATACCAGCCTCCGTAACGCCTTCATTGGCGAATCTTATGGCGAGTATTATACGCAAAAAAACTCACGTTAACACGCTGAAATAAATGAGTTTATGTAACTTTTGGCGAATATCATGGCGAATAATTAAATCAGAAATGCCATGAAAGTGGCGTGATCTTCACCGCACTCAACGGGCTGTCCGTAAGTCGGATGACGGATTTTTGCGAAAAATCCGTCAATAATGCATGAGTGCGCAATGGGCGCCACGTCTCCAAGAGGAACGCCGCAATGAAGATGGATGCTTTTCCGTTTGTCACGATCGACTGGAACACCGTCGAGCGCACCGAGCACAAAGGCGCCACCGGCTGCGCCTACTGGCGCACGCGCTTTTTCGGCAAGGGGGAGAACCGCATCCGCGTGCGCATGGTGGAATACACGCCAGGTTATCTGGCGGACCATTGGTGCGAAAAAGGTCACATCCTGTTTTGCCTGCAAGGCGAGCTGAAAACCACCCTCCAAGACGGCCGGACGTTCGTCCTGACACCGGGGATGAGCTACCAGGTCGGCGACAATGCCGAAGCGCACCAATCTCAAACCGATACCGGCGCGACGCTGTTCATCGTCGACTAAGAACCTCTAACAGAACACATTCCGTGGTTGGGTAGCGTGCGTTCGCGAAGCAACGCACGGCCTGAGGACTCACGCAAGACGTGCATTGCCTGCGGCGAATGCACGCTACAAAACTCGGGCGGATGCCTGGCCGGTGCTTTTGTCAGAGATTCTAAACCAGGCACACCCCAATACGCTCCGCCAGATCGACCACCTCGGCTTTGGCCTCATCGCCCAAGCCTCGGCCGGGGCCATGCGGCATCAACACCCCCGCCGCAATCCGATCGCCAAACAGCATCACGGCGCGCGCACTATCGTCCTGCCGCGACATCCAGCACAAGCCCTGCGCATCCGGACATTCGGCATGAACTCGCTCGGCAAAAGCCCGCGTCTGCGGATACAGGTCTTTTTCCGTATCGATCAACTCCGTCCGCCGAAAACCCAATTTCCGTAATGCGACATTGCGTAAATCGACCAATGTGAGCGCCTGCCGCACAATCAGCCGGGAATGCACAAGCTGCGCCAGCTTGCTTTCATCCACCGTTTTCAGTCCGGGCACGAACGGCACATCGTGGAAAACTGTTTCCATCAGGGCGCAATCGAGTGTTGTTCCGGCGTAGAGCGTGGGAATGGGATGACCGTCGGCATGCTTGATCTGGCTGAACCTGGCATTGCCGCGCACGCCGGGGTTGAACTGGCCGGCGGCATAGCAATCGGGGTGAACCCGATGCAGAAGCGCGTCTTTGGGCCAAGCGAGTAGCGCGATCCGGTCCTTCAGCCATGCCGGCTTAGCCATGCGTGATTCCCATCGCTTCATCTTCGGCAGCGGCAATCACCTTCTCAGGGGCGGATTTCAGCAGGTCTTTGGGGCGCTGGCCGCCGAGAAAACCATTGGTGGAGGAAAACCAGAACGCCAGCAGCCAATCGGACTTCGTTTCGCCGAATTTCGCCAATACGTCACGGATGACCGGCAACGGCCGATAGCCATTGTCATCATCCAAGGCATAGCCGGGGAAATAGTCGATTCCCTCATGCTTGACGGCGAAGATCTGCCGCGCGCGTTTCCATTTGTTAGGCTGCGCGCTGGGGTTTTTCATACTGAAACCAGCCACTTGCGACAGCTCCGACGCGGTGAGCCAATCGCCATCGGCAAACGTCGCATTGATGGCGCTGGCACGCATCCGCGCCTGCGTCAGCATATGGGTTGGCGTCGGCACCGGTTTCACCAGCGCCCTGATCACCGCTTCAATTTGCTGCGACTGATGCGCTTGCTGAATTTCCGAAATGACTGGCGTCAGGTTCAACAAGGTTTCGGCCAAAGCTTGCGAATCGCGAGGCCGTGCATGCTCCATCGTCAACACCACGACCTGGTCGGGGTGTGTGGCGAGTTGCTGTAACTGGCCACGCACGGTTTCGACGCTCCCCGCCATCGCCTTCACGACGAGATGATCCGCCACTACCTGCCGCTGCGCGCTCATCTTGCATTCCTTGATTGGTTATTTCGGATATCAAAATAGAATCATAACCAAAATAATTCAACCCCACCATGCAATGCGACATCACCCTTTATCGAAGGCCGCCCGGTAGCGTCGTGGCGATAGACCGGCGATGCGGCGGAATTTTTCGCGGAACGCGGAGGCCGAGCCGAAGCCCACTTCGGTGGCGACCTCCTCGACCGACAGCGCGGTCGTCTCCAGCAACTGCTGCGCCCGCCTAACGCGCATCACCCCCAGCCACTGCAGCGGCGGCATGCCCGTCTGCTCGACAAAGCGCCGCGTCAATGTTCTGGGGCTCGTCAGCGCCCGCCGGGCCAGCTGGTCCAGCGTGATCGGCTCGGCCAAATGCCGCTGGGCCCAATCCATCAATGGCGACAAAACGCCGGCGCCGATCAGCGCGTCGTTGGCGATGTACTGCGCCTGCCCGCCTTCGCGCACCAGCGGCACCACCGCCAGCTTGGCCGCCAGCGTGGCCAGTGCCGCGCCATGGTCCTGCCGCAACATGTACAGACACAGGTCGAGCCCGGCGGAAGCGCCGGCGGACGTCAGGATTTGTCCATTGTCGACAAACAGCACATTCGGATCGACCGTCACCGCGGGATAGCGCCGCGCCAATTCATCGGTGCCGCGCCAGTGCGTGGTTGCGGTCAAGCCATCCAGCAACCCCGCCTCGGCGAGCACGAAGGCGCCGGTGCAAATGGAGGCAATGCGGCAGCCGTGCCGCGCCGCCGCCCGCAACACCGCGATCACCCGGGGGGAGACGGCCGCGCCGGGGTTTTCGATGCCGGCGACGATCAGGGTGTCGGCATCCCGCGCGCCCTCCAGACCGTATGGCGCCGTGAGGCCGAACAATCGATGGCGCACGCGCCGCGCCTCGCCGCAGACGCGCACTTGGTAAAGCGGCACGCCATCGCTTGACCGGGCGCGAGCAAATACGTCGCAGGGTGTCGCCACGTCGGAAGGAACGAAATCATGTAAAACCAGCACTGCGATCTTGTGCATGATGAATTGGCCAAAAACCGTCGAATGTTGTCATTTTAGCCAATCGACGCGCGCCAGGCCAAAGCGGAATAATGGCCGCGACTGTCAACGGAGAATCCTCATGGATGAACATAGCGGCGATTTGCAAAACTTACGCGGGCTGGCACGTCGAGGCGCGGCGTCATGAGCTACCTGTTGCTCAAAGGCGTGCACGTCGCGGCGGTATTGGTGTTCGTCAGCGGCTTACTGCTGCTGGCGATGGCGGGGGCGACGCGCAACTGGGCGCTGGCGCAGAAACTACGGGCATGGGACCGCTATGCGACCTCGCCGGCATTGGCGCTGGTATGGCTCACGGGACTGAGCATCGCCACACAAGGTCATTGGTTCGGCGCGCTCTGGCTGTCGGTCAAACTCATCCTGGTGATCGGCCTGTCGGCGCTGCATGGCTGGCTGTCGGCGCGGATCAGGCGTTCGGCGCAGGCCGGACTCGCGACAGCCGGCTGGTTGACCGCCATACCGCAAGGACTCGTCATCGCCACGGCGCTCATCGCGCTGTTGGCCGTGACAAAACCGTTTTCCTAACGCCGTCGGGCTCGGTCAATACACGCCCGGGAACAGGCGCCAACGCACACGGGCGCGGTAAGCGGCATAGCCGGGCAATTGCGCCGCCAGTAGCGCTTCTTCGTCGGCCAGACGCCAAGCGAACGCCAGAATCGCCACGGCGGCGGGAAGAAGCCCCCACCAAGACCCCAGCGCCAGCGGCAGGCCCACGGTATAGATCGCCGCGCCGGCATACATCGGGTGGCGCACGACGGCGTAGGGACCGGTATCGATGACCCGCTGGCCATCGACCACTTGCACGGTGGCAGAGCCGAACGCATTGACCTGGAACACCCGATAGGTCAGCCCCATGCACGCCAACACCAGCGCCTCGCCCACCAGGCACAGCCAGACGGGCACGGCCGACCAGCCGAAGCGACGGTCCAGCGCGGGCACCAGATAGCCGGCGAATACCGCTGCGAACAACAAGGCGGCGATCACCTTTTGGATCGGCCGCGACTCCGCTCTCGGCCCGCCCTTCAAGCGGCTTTCGCGCAGCAACGGATCTTGGCCGATCAGCCACACGTACGGCAGGCCGGAGAAGAACAGGACCGCCAGCAGCAGCCAGGCCTGCCAATAGGCGGCCGTCCCCGCCGCCAGCAGCAGGCCGAGGCCGATGACGGCGAGCGATATCACGTCCCGCCAGAAGATTTTCATCACGGAAGAAGTCATGGTTGCGAACCCGCCCCCCACCCATCATCAGGGGCTATGAATTTGCCGAAATCGGGATCAGAATACCCTCGGGCACGTCAGAATCCATACTCTTAGTATGGATAATTTTCGGACCCAGCTGTATCTCCTGCAACAGGTTGCGACTCACGAAAGTAGCCAGGCGAAAGCCCGCTGGCCGCTGCCGGTGTCACCCGCCGGCAACCACGAGCGTACTTAACCGAGCATTGGAGATGACGATGAATACCATTTCTGTATCACTGACCGATCAGCAACTCGATGCGATTCGAGAAGAACTCGCCGAGTTCATCAATCTGGGCCACCGCCTGGGCATTGAATTCCCGCCGCCCTCCCTTGAAGAGTACCTCACGGCCAAAGTCACCGGAGACGCGTCGCCGCTGATCACCCGCTGCTGCACCCAAATCACCAAGATCGGCGCCGAGCGCATAGGCGTCGCCTTCAATGACGTTTTGCGCATGGCCCGGCCTTTTGGCTTCGTCATGGTTTCCACCAGCGACGACACCATTGCCATCAACAACAAGGCCAAGCAGCTGGCCGAACGGCTGGTGACCCAATTCGGCTTTAGCCCGGCGTCCGCGCAGGCGATGGCCGAGGCGCTGGTTGCGTCGACCTATTCCGTCAGTGAATTCGCCTCCGACCCGGCAAGCTGATTGCCGTTCCCTGCCGTCCTTTGCCACGACCGCTGAGCCACACGCTCCCCCAGCGATCGCCGTAACACGATGCAAAGCCAGCCCCGCCCATCGGCGGGGCTTTCGCTGCCGAAACCTTTTGCGGGCAGACTTCTCCTCCCCAACACCCCAATCGTATTACTGTGCTAGTTTTAATGTGACAACGTAATAACAACTCGATAGCACCCCTTTCCTCTTAAGGGACCAACATGATCTTCTGGCGTAAAAAAGAGAACACAGCGGAAGCGCGACCTGAAGAAAGTCAAAAACAACAGGTCGATGGCTCGGCGGGGACCTTGGCGGCAAACTTCAACGAGATGGGATTGGGCCTGGCGCAAGTCTGCTACCGGCTCAACCGGCTGACGCAGGACGCGGATAAAGTCGTTTCGCAATCGGCTTTGATCCGGCAGGAATCCGGCGCCATCCGCTCGCTCTCCGCGGCGGTGAATGGCCACGCCCATGACGCCACCGAGGCCGCCAACCGCACCCGCAGCAAAGCGGAAGCCGGGTCCGTCAGGCTGATGCATACCGTTACGCGCATGCAGAGCATGTCGGCGCAAGCGGGCGACTCCGAGGTCTTGTTGAAAGCCCTGTCCGCTCAGATCGACCAAGTGCTGCGCGCGTCGGCCAACATCCAGCTGATCGCCCAGCAAACGAACCTGCTGGCGTTGAATGCCGCCATCGAGGCGGCGCGCGCCGGGGAGGCCGGCCGAGGTTTCGCCGTGGTGGCCGACGAGGTGCGCAAGCTGGCCAATCTCGCCGCCAGTTCGTCATCCGACATCACCTCGATCATCACCACCGTGCGCGCCAACACCGAACAGGCGGTCAGCACCATCAGCCAGCTGTCCGGCGAAGCGAAAGAGGTGTCGACCACCGCGGCCGACATCGGCGCCGAACTGGGCGACATCCTCAAGGATGCGATTCAAACCGCCGAGTTGGTCGACAATATCTATCATGGCGCCGATAAAACCGCCGCCTCGGCCGAGGTCATCGCCAACCAGGCGGAGAGCAGCCATGGGCTGATGGCCACCTTCCAGCAGGAGCTCACCGCGGCGGCGGATCTATCCGATAAGCCGGGCGAGCAGATTTTCCGGCAAATGGTGCGGCAGGGCATGCCGGTGAACCACCGCCGGATCTTCGAAGTGGCCAGCAACGCCGCCAAGGAGATCGGCGCGCTGTTTTCCAAGCTATTGGCGGAGGGGCGCATCAATCGCGCCGCGTTGTTCTCCAATCAATACACCCCCATTCCCAACACCCAGCCGGTCAAGTACGGCACGCCGTTCGACAAGTTGCTGGACGACGTCCTGCCCGCCATCCAAGAGCCGATTCTGCAGCAGCACGCGGACATCGTCTTCGCCATCGTCACCGATAAAAACGGCTACGTGCCGACCCACAACCGCCGTTTCAGCCAGCCGCTGACGGGCGACCCGCAAAAGGATCTGGTGGGCAACCGCACCAAGCGGCTGTTCAACGACCGCACCGGCAAGCGCTGCGGCTCGCACACCCAGGACATGCTGATTCAAACCTACCAGCGCGACACCGGCGAGGTGATGCACGACCTGTCGGTGCCGATCTACGTCAACGGCGAGCACTGGGGAGGATTCCGGGTGGGGTATAAACCGGAAGCCGCGGCCTAGGGTCTGTCAACAAATCGATTGCAGGGCGCCATCCGTCATAGGGCGCCCTGCTCCTTTTTCGGGCGGCAGGGGCTTATTTGCAAACCTGCGGCGAGCTGCACCATTTCACATTCAATGCGATTGCCACGTTTTAACGTAGCCCGGATCTGCTTCAACGCAAATCGGGAGCGCGCATCCGCAATCCAACACAAAGGAAAACGAAATGGTCACCTTGAATAGCATCCCTGTCTCAAATCCGTTCCAAGTCCGGCTCATGTTGTACAACGGCGTGAATGCCGTGGCATCGATCGAACCGGAGGATGCTCAAACCATCACCAAGAGCTTCGATCGCATCGTACTCGTGCCCGGAGGCGGCGCACACGCTGTCTATACGCAATCGACCGCAGGCAACTTCACCATCTCGCCGGGTTATGTCGCCTCGTTTACACAAGCGGGCACGACCATCCGTATGGAGTGCATCAATCCTCTGCCGCCCGCGACCACCACTGTCATCAATTTCACCAGGTAGCACGCTGAATACAGGTGACGCGCCCCACTTCAGTGGGGCTTTTCAACCTGAGCCCATCGGACAAGAGACTGTGCGTTGGCTCAGCGAACGCATGCGCCCCCTCCGCTTGCCCACGACGCATCCGACTGATGTAGCGCATTCATTACAACAATGCCCACGCGGATAATGGCCTGGACTCTTTGCCAAGAGATCGGCCATGCTGACCTTTCCCATGCCTGGGGGCATCCGCCACAAGACCGTTTCGTCACGGTTGATCGGCAATTTCATGCACATGGCGCGCCGCATCGGCATCGCCGAGGCGGAATTCTGCCGGCTGACCGGCATCACCGCCGATGACCTGGAGGCGCGCGACGGCCGCTTGGCCGGCGATAAGCACCTGCGCATGCTGCGTCTGGCCGAGCAGACCCCCTTCGCCCTCAGCGATTTGCCGCCATCGCTGGAAGCCATCTATCCGCACTATCCCGAGCTGGCCGCGCTGTGGAGCGTGAGCCGCACCCCCCGGCTGGGCGTGGTCCGTTATGTCGAGCATCGCGGCCTGATCGGCGAGGTGGACAGCGTCATTCTGGAACAGACGCAACACAGTATCCGGCTTGAATACGTGAACGAAGCGGGCATGCCGCGCTCGGCGGCCAGCGCCTTGAGTAATTTCGTGCTGGTGCTGAACATCCTGCGGCACTTGCTGGATGGCGCGCCGTGCCAGGTTGAGATCGAGCTGCAGCACACGCTGGACGTCCCCGCCGTCGACATCGCGCAGCACCTCGGCGTCCGCGTGCGCTTCAACCGCCCCGCCAACCGCTTCACTTGCGCGTCCGACGCGCTGGACACGGTCTACCGCCTGCATCAACCGCTGGTTGAGCGCCATTTGCAGGCGCAAGTGGAGGCGGCGCGGCAGCGTCTATCCCGGCGGGAAAACTTCTACGAGCAAGTCTATGCCGCGCTGCAAGCGCGCCTGCACATGCCGGCCGGCGCCAGCGACAGCGAACAGGCGCTGCAAGCGCTGTGCCGGCAATTCGATGTGTCGCGCTGGACCTTGCTGCGCCGCTTGAAGCAAGACGGCAGCACCTTTCAATCGCTTTGGTCGCGTCTGCGCGCCCAGGAAGCGCACAGACTGCTGAGTGAAACGACCATGGCGATCGGCGACATCAGCGCACGGCTGGGCTTCCGCTCGCAAAGCGCCTTATCGCGCTTTTTCCGGGCGAACTGGGGGCTGTCGCCCGCCCAGTTCCGCACCGGTCACAGATAACCACCATCCTCGCGCACCGTTGCGCCAAGGGCCGCCGCGTCGCGGGAGGACGTCCCCACCGCCAGGCCGACCGGGCCAGCGGGCATGCGCCAGCGATGCGCCGACACGTCCCATATCGCCAGGCGCTGCGGCGCCACCTCGATCGTCACGCGGCGCGTCTCGCCCGGCGCCAGCATGACCTTCTGCCAAGCCACGAGGCGCTTGGGCGGTTCGCCGCTCAACGCCGGCAGATTGGCGTAAACCTGGGCCACCTCCGCGCCGGCGCGGTTGCCGGTATTACGCAGCGTGACGCGCAAGGTCACACCGCCATCTGCGCCCCGTCGCGACTGTAGCCCGCTCAAGCCGAAATGCGTATAGGACAGGCCATAACCGAAGGGAAACAGCGGCGCGATGTCCTGGGCGTCAAACCAGCGGTACCCCATGCGCAAGCCTTCGCCGTACACCACGTCGGCGGTACTGGCTGAAATCAGCTTTTGCGGCAGATCGGCATCGCGTTGCGGGAAAGTCAGCGGCAGCTTGCCCGAGGGATTGACGTCGCCGAATAGCACGCGCGCCAGCGCCGGGCCACCTTCCATGCCGGGGTACCAGGCGTCGAGCACCGCCGACACCTGCCCGATCCAAGGCATGGTCACCGCCGTGCCGTTCTCCAGCACCACCACCGTGCGCTTGGCGCGTGCCGCCACGGCGCGGATCAGCGCTTCCTGGTCATACGATTGATTGGCCGCATCGGTCTCGGCATTGGGTAGCGTCAGCGACGGCAGGTCCATGCCTTCGCTGCTCCACTGCGTGGCGAAGACGATGGCCACATCCGCCTGGGCGGCGGCATCGGCGGCCGCGGCAACGTCATGGCCGTCCAGATAGCTAAACGACATCCCCGGGGCACGCGCGCGCAGCGCGGCCAGCGGCGAGGACTTGAACCAGGTGGCGCAGCCGGTCATGAAATGATCCGAGCCGATCGCGGCTTGCGGTTGCAGACAGGCCACGGCGTTATCGGGGGACGGTGCGGCGCCGCTCGACTGCACGCCGGACCCGCCGGACCCGCCGCCCGCCAGCACCCCGGCGTCGGCATGGCCGCCGATCACCGCCACGGAGCGAATCCGCGCCGGATCCAACGGCAAAGTGGCGCCATCGTTCTTGAGCAGCACCATCGACTGCTCGGCCACCTCGCGCGCCAGTGCATGGCCGGCCGCCACGTCGATTACGCCGCCACGCGCGGGCGGGTTCGCCACGATGCCGAATTTGACCATAGTGCGCAGCTTGCGGCGCACCATGTCATCCAAGCGCGATACCGGCACACGGCCATCCAGCACCGCTGCCTTCAGCCACTGATTGAAATGGCTGTGCACCCCGAAATTCACCGCGTTGTCGTCTTGCGAGCCAGGTTCCTCCTCATCCAGCCCCGCCAACGCGGCCGGCACCGTGTCGGTGACCGCCATCAGCCAATCCGACTGCACCGTGCCCTTGAAACCCCACTGCCCTTTGAGCACGTCCGTCAGCAGCACCTTGTTCTGGCAGCTCTTGCTGCCGTTGACCAAGTTGTAAGCGCACATGACATTGCCAACCCCGCCTTCCTTGACCGCAATCTCGAACGGCAGCAGCGACAGTTCGTGCAAGGTGCGCTCGTCGACCACCGAGTTGGAGGTAAAGCGCTGGGTTTCCTGATCGTTGGCGGCAAAGTGCTTGACGGTGGCGATCACGCCTTGCGACTGGGTGCCCCGGGTGCGCGCGGCGGACAGCACGCCGGCCAGCACCGGGTCTTCGCCCAGGTATTCGAAGGTGCGGCCGTTACGCGGCTCGCGCGCGAGATCGATGCCGCCGCCCAGCCCCTCGCCAAAGCCAAGAGCGCGCAGCTCCTTGGCGATTTGGGCGCCGTAACGCTGCGCCAGGTACGGGTCCCAGCTTGCGGCCAACGCCAATGGTGCGGGAAATTGCGTCGCCTGACTCTTGGGCACGTTCAGACCGCCGACGCCCCCGGCCGAATCCGCGCTCGCCAGCGCCGGAATCCCCAAGCGGGGAATGCCGGGAATGTAGCTGGCCCCACCCACCGGCGACGGCATCCCCACCCCATGCACCATCTGGATTTTTTCGTCCAGCGTCATCCGTTTCACCCATGCGGCCGCCTGCGCGTCCGCCCGCGCGTCCGAAATGGCGGGCGCAGCGCTGGCGGCATGCAGCATGCCGACGGCAAGCAAAGCGCAACACACGCGGGTCAATCGTCTGGATGGCATGGCTAGGCTCCTGAATGGGCAATGAAATTGTCCAAGAGCCTAGCATGGGGCCAGACGGTGGTTTTACCTTGGGGGAGCGTGCTTTAACCGCTAGGGGCGAAAGGCGAAAATTCTGTCCCGATGGCTGACGACTTCGGCATCACCGGATAATTCGGCTTACGAGTGCCGACGATCGTGTTTTGGATCACCAGTTCCACGTCCGGCGTCTGCTTGACGAAGGCCTCGATACCCGCCACAACCACCTTGCCGTGCACGCAACCTTCGACGTAGACAAAGCGGCGCTGCACGGTGATCCACAAGCTGGCATCGGCAAAGCGGCGGCTTTGGGCAAACCGGCGCTGCAGATCCTTGCCGATGTCGGCGTCGTACATATAGGCATTCGGCTTCTTGCACTTTCCCGCCAGCCAGCAACTGGTGCCGCGCTCCACGCGCGAATGCTCTTGCAGCTTCATATCCGTTTCGGCAATGAAGGGGCCCAGCGGCCGAGGGCAGTTGGCAATACGATCGCGCACCTGAAAGAAGGGGTCGTTGAACCAGTTTTTGAGCGGCGGCGCGCCCGACGCTGCCGTACTGGCAAGCAGTACCAGACAGCAGCCGAGCCGGCGGATGGCGTAAGAGGGCAATCGCACGGAGACCCCCACAGATCGGTTGGATGATTTCTCAGTGTAGTGGGTTGCGGGACGGCTTTCTCTCCAGTCTTGTAGCGTGCGTTCGCGCAGCAACGCACGTTTTGCGAGCGTCCTGAAGCCGTGCGTTGCTGCGCAAACGCACGCTACCCCCTCAGGCCCGCGCCGCCTCGCTCACCTTCTTGCCGGCGGCCTGGGTGCGCGAGCCGATGCGCAAGCAGCTCACCGCCGCCGCGCAGACCGAAATTGCCGCCGCCACCAGCAGGCAATCGCGCGTGCCGGCGATGCCGAATAGGCTCAGGAACAGCGCCACCATCGCGGCGCCGGTGGTCTGGCCCAACAGGCGCGCGGTCCCGAGCATGCCGCTGGCGCCGCCGCTGCGTTGCGGCGGGGCGGCGGAGAGCATGGCGAAGTTGTTCGGCGATTGGAAAAAGCCGAAGCCAATGCCGCAAACCGCCATGCGCCAAGCGATATCACCTGGCAGCGGGTGCGCCGGCAACGTGCCGAGCAATGCCAGACCCAGCGCAAAAATCGACAAGCCGATGCCGCCGAGCAGACCTGGCGAGTGACCGTGCTCCACCAGCCGGCCGGCCAGCGGCGCGACCACGACGATGGCCAGCGGCCACGGCGTCAGCAACAGGCCGGTCTCGGCCGCGCTCATGCCGAGCTGGCTCTGCAGATAAAACGGAATCGCCACCATCGCCAGCATCTGGGCACAGAACGACGTGATCGAGGTGGCGATCGACAATCCAAACACCGGGATGCGCAACAGATCGAGCGGCAACAGCGGCGAGGGCAGCGTCATCTGCCGGCGCACGAACAGCGTGCCCACCACGGCGGTGAACAGCAGCAGCGCCCCCAGCTCCAACGGGTTGGCGTGATGGCCGAAGCCGTCCACGCACACGATCAGCGCACCGAAGGTCAGCGCATTGAGCAGCGCGCTCAGGGAATCAAAGCGGCCGGCGGTCTTGGCCGGGTTGTCCGGCAGGGTTTTCAAGCCAATGAAAAACGCCGCCACGCCCAACGGCACGTTGATGGCGAAAAGCCACTGCCAGGGCGCGATCGACAGGATGCCAGCGGCCAGCGTCGGCCCGGCGGCGGAAGACAACGCCACCACCAGCGCATTGAGCGCCATGCCGCGCCCCAAGTGCTCGCGCGGATAGATGATGCGGATCAGCGCGGTATTGACGCTCATGATGCCGGCGGCGCCGAAGCCCTGTGCGGCGCGCGCCAGCGTCAGGGTCGGCAGGCTGCCGGCGAGCGCGCACAGCAGCGAGGTAACGCTGAATAGCGCCAGGCCGCATTGGTAAACACGGCGGTAGCCGAAGAAATCGCCGAGCGACGCCAGCGCCAGCAGCGACACCACCACCGCCAGTTGATAGGCGTTGATCACCCAGATGGAAGCGGCGGGGCTGGCATGCAGATCGTTGGCAATCGCCGGCAGCGCCACGTTGGCGATGGCGCCATCGAGTACGGAGAGACTGATGGTGAGGGCCACCGTGGCAATGGCCCAATAGCGTTGCGGGACGGGTACACCGTCATGAGGCGTGTTCATTGGTCGATCAATACAGTTATCGTTCTGTTTTATTTTAATAAAATACGATATTCGGTTCTATAATATCATTCGTCTTAATTGAGTCGTTTTACGACCTAATCAGCATCGAGGTCCGCCGTGGAGCTGCGCCAGCTGCATTACTTCATTACCGTCGCCAAGGAATTGCACTTCGGCCACGCTGCCGAGCGCCTCGGCATGACCCAGCCGCCGCTCAGCCAGCAGATTCGCGCGCTGGAAGAGGAGCTGGGCATCCGGCTGTTTCACCGCACCAACCGGCGGGTGGAGCTGACCGAGGCGGGCCAGGCGCTGCAGCAGGACGTCGAGCGCCTGCTCACCGAACTGGACCTGGCGGTGTCCCATGCGCGCCATATCCACCAGGGGCAGAGCGGCATTCTGCGATTGGGCATTACCGTCTCGGCGCCGTTTGTCGAAGTGTTCGCGCGCTCGGTGCTGACGTTTCGCCAGAGCCATCCTCATGTGCAGCTGAGCTTGCACGAGCACGCGTCGCAGGCGCAGGTCGAAGCGCTGCTGGAGCGGCGGCTGGATATCGGCATGCTGCGGCCGCTGAATCTGCCGCAAGACCTGGAGGCGATCGAGCTGTTGCGCGAGCCGCTGGTGATGGCGATGCCGATCACCCACCCGATGGCGCAAACGCCGCCCGACCAGGCGGTACCGCTGGCCCGCTTCGCCCACGAGGGCTTTGTCGCCTTTCCGCGCGGCGTCGGCTTCGCGCTGGAACGGCAGATCAACGAACTGTGCCGCCAGGCCGGCTTCGTGCGCCGCATCGTGCAGGAAGCCCGCGAAACCACCACCCAGATCGCGCTGGTCGCCGCTGGCCTCGGCGTGGCGATCATCCCGGCCCTGCAGCAGCGTATCCAGGTGCGCACCGTCACCTACCGCACCATCGCCGACGAAGCGGCGCAATCGTCGATCTGGATGGTGTACCGGCGCTTTCAGCAAAACTCGCTGGTGCGCGATTTCATCAACCTGGTGCGAACGGAGTTGGCGCGGGAGGGGAAGAATGATCCCTGATCGACGCTCCACCCACCCACTGACATGACGATTCAAGTTCATCGCCAGTTTTGTGACTGTTTGTGACATATTGTTATGTTATATGTACTAAACTACCGTCACATTTCAACTGCAATGGAATTGTTAGGATCGATCATGCATAAAAAAACGGCCTGTGCGTTCGTGGCCCTCACCATCGCACTCGGCGGCTGCGCTGCTGATTTTCAGTCGTCCGCCTCGGACAATGAGATGCAGCAACGCCAGGAACTGGCGACGCGATTGACGATGAAGCTGATCTCAGTGGACTCCCAAGCAGCAACGAGCATTCAAGGGATCATGCCGAATGGCGTTTCGAGATTGCCTGTGGCGCAGCTCTCCAACATCATGGTCCATCCCGCGCAGGCCAATGCCGCCCCGGTGCCGGCAAACCATTTCGAAATCAAAAAGTCGACTTCCGCGGAAGTCGAAAACCTGCTGGGCACACCGGGTTATACGCTCAAGCATAAGAATGAATCGTTCACGTACACCTACAGAGCCGTGGCGAATTTCTACGTCACCTACCTGTTCGACAAGAGCAATGCCCTGCAAACCATCTATGCCTATCGCGACGACAATTTGAATTGAGAGCGTAAAGGCCTGTTTGTAAACCTCATGTTATGGTGCGTTGCTACGCGAACGCACTACTCACATCTAGCGTGCTAGTACTACTGCGTTAGCTCCTGGTCTCGCCTCGCGGCGGCATTGGCGCAATGCCGCGCATTGCGCGGCGATTGCTCCCTACGATCCCGGATGCGCACTCGCGTAGGGCGCACTCGCCGAAGGCAGTGCGCCATAGATACTAGGCAGGCAGCACCGTCAAAAACGCGGACAGCGCCAGCGCTGCAATGCCGCCGGCCAAGGCCAGATAAGGCAGCAACCCGGCGCGCGCGCACGGCAGCGCCATGTCCTCGGCCATCGACGGCGGAAATTGGCCTTTGTCCTGCCAGTAGTGGCGATAGGCAAAGACCGGCAGGATCATCAGCACCGTCAGCAGCCCATTACGCAGTGTGTGTTCGCCCTGAAAGTTCGCGCCCGCTCCCACGAAGACCAGATCCAGATAGCCCAGCCCGGCGCCGAAGGCCAACAGCCACAGGCTGCAACGATAGGGCCGTATCCAGTCCGCGCGGTCCATGCGGTGAATCCACCCCGCTTGCAGATTGAGAAAAACGAAAATCATGTAGCAGACATTGGAAACCGACAGCACCACCATGTCGTTCGACATCAACAACAGAAGCAGATTGAACAGCAAGTCCGTCCACATCGCACAGGTCGGCGCGCCTTGGGCATTCACCCGCGACAGATAACGCGGCAGCCAGCCATCGCACGAGGCCTGATAAAGCGTACGCGACGACCCCATCATCGAGGTCATCACGATCAGCAGAATCGACAACACCAGCATGGCGACGATGAGGCGCGTCAGCAGGAACCCGCCGCCAATGAAACGCGCCATGGCCGTGCCGACGCCGGAACCATCGACGATCGCCGGCGCCAGCATGCCCTGCAAGCCCAGTTTGCCTTGAAAGGCCATGGGCACCGCAATGAACATGAACAGGCACAACAGACCGGACGAGAAAATAGCGCGGAAAGTATCCTGCCGGGGATTGCGGAACTCGCGGGTGTAACAGACGGCGGTCTCGAAGCCGAACGTCGACCAACACGCCAAGAACATCGCACCCAAGGCGGTGCTGACGCCCGCGGCGTTCCAGCTGCCCATCACGGAGCCACCGGCGGCGTCGTGCGCCAAGGGCAGCAACGGCAAAAAATGCTGCGATGGCATCGCGCCGGTCGCCAAGGGCACCAGCGCGATGATCAATAGCGGCGCCAATGAGGCGATGCCGAGGATTTTTTGGGTCTTGGCCGCCGAGGCTGCGCCGCTGTGCTGCAATTTGAACGTCAGCAACAAAAAACAGGCGGCAAGCACGAAGGTGGCGTTCACGCGCAAGGTCAGACCCTGGCTGATGCCACCAAGATCAAGCAGGGTGATTTGCCACGTATTGATCGCGGCATCGGCGGGAAAGCCATTACTGAGCACATAGCTGGCCGCTAGGCTAGACCCCAGGGCCAACATGGGCGACCAGGCGATCCAGTTGCACCAGACGGAAACCGGCGCCAAAAACTTGCTGTAAGGCGCCCATGCCATCGCGCCGTACACCGACGCGCCGCCAGACTTGTGCGGATACAGCCCCGAGATCTCGGCATAGGTAAACGACTGGACGAATCCCACCAGAATCGCCGCGATCCAAATCAGCCACGCGGGCGTGCCGATCGTGGCCGAGACCCCGCCGATGGTGAACAGCACCCCGGCCGGCACACCGCTGGTCACCCAGAACGCATCCTTCCAGTTCAGATTACGGTGCATGTGAAGCGCCCCGCCCTGAGTGGCATCCTGATGTATCGACGCCCCGGCGTCGAGGACCTTCTCGTGTTGCATGCTCACCGTGTTCCTCCTGTTGGACGCTGGCGGGCATGCCCTGCCAACAGACCGGCGGCATGACGGCGTCACGCTTTTTCATTATCTCTTTCCTGAAGGATTTGAGACCCGACCAAAAGGGCGAGGTCTCAAATCCGCGCGGAGACGATACATTCCCGAATCTCCGGCGGTGGGGCAATGGAAAGGACAGAGATGAGCACGGTTGAGGAGTTCGATTACATCATTGTCGGCGCAGGCTCGGCCGGATGCGTGCTGGCGGCCAGACTGACCGAAGACCCGGATGTCAGCGTACTGCTGCTCGAAGCCGGCGGGCCGGATTGGCGACTCGACTGGCGCACGCAAATGCCCGCCGCGCTGGCCTACCCATTGCAAGGCACCACCTATAACTGGGCGTACTCGACCGAGCCGGAACCGTACATGGGGCGTCGGCGCATGAGCCAGGGCAGAGGCAAAGGGCTCGGCGGCTCGTCGCTGATCAACGGCATGGTGTACATCCGCGGCAATGCGCTCGACTATGAAGGCTGGGCCGCGCGGAAAGGCCTGGAAAACTGGCGTTACGCCGATTGCTTGCCGTATTTTCGCAAGGCGGAAACCTACGACAAAGGGCCGAACGACTACCATGGCGGCGACGGCCCCTTGCATGTCACCACCCCCAAAGCCGATATCAGCCCGCTGTTCGAGGCCTTTCTTCAAGCGGCGGAACAAGCCGGCCACCCGCGCACCGCGGATCTGAACGGTTTCCAGCAGGAAGGCTTTGGCATGATGGACCGGACCACCACGCCGACGGGCCGGCGCTGCAGCACTTCGCTGGCCTACCTGGATCAAGCCAAACAGCGCCCGCAACTCACCGTGCGCACGCGCGCGCTGGCGGACCGTATCCTGTTCCAAGGCGTGCGCGCCGTTGGCGTCGCCTACCTGCAAGGCGAACAGCCGCGCCAAGCGCGCGCCAGACGCGAGGTGATCGTCAGCAACGGAGCGATCGGCTCGCCGCAGCTACTGCTACGCTCCGGCATCGGCCATGCCGACGAGTTGCGACAGCACGGCATCGCGCCGGTCCTTCATCTACGCGGCGTGGGCGAGAACCTGCAGGATCATCTGGAGATGTACCTGCAGTACGAATGCACCCAGCCGGTCACGCTCTACCCGGCGCTGCAGTGGTGGAACAAACCGGCCATCGGCGTGGAATGGTATCTGCGCGGCAGCGGCATCGGCGCATCCAATCATTTCGAGGCGGGCGGGTTCATTCGCAGCGGCACGGCATTCGACTGGCCGAACCTGCAATACCATTTCTTCCCGCTGGCGGCGAATTACGACGGCAGCAATCCGGTCCGCTGCCACGGCTTCCAATGCCATGTCGGCTCAATGCGCTCGCTCAGCACCGGCTTCGTCAAGCTAGCGGGACGCGATCCGCGCCTGCCCCCCCGGCTGCGCTTCAACTACATGGCGCAAGACGCCGACTGGCGCGAATTTCGCGCCGGGGTCCGCCTCACGCGCGACATCATTGCCCAGCAAGCGCTGAGCGGATTCCGCGGCCGTGAAATCCAGCCGGGCATCGCGGTGCAAAGCAATGCCGAGATCGACGCCTTTGTCCGCCGCCACGCCGAAACGGCGCTGCATCCCTGCTGCAGCTGCAAGATGGGCGCCGAAGACGACCCGACGGCGGTCGTCGACGGCGAAGGACGGGTCCATGGCGCCAGCGGTCTGCGCGTGATCGACGCCTCGATCATGCCGCAAATCATCACCGGCAATCTGAATGCCCCGACCATCATGATGGCCGAAAAACTGGCGGACGCGATTCGCGGGCACGCGCCGCTACGGCCGGCGAACGTGCCGTTTTACCGGGCGGACCGGCGCGCTTGACGGATCGCGATCATCCCGTGGACCGCTACGATCTCATTGGCTTAGTTGGCGTTACCGCCTATTTGGCGGCATATTTCGGCGTGCAGCTGATGGGCTGGCGTACGAATAGCGCCGGTTATCTCGCGCTCAATGTCTTCGGCCCGCTCTGTATCCTGGTTTCCCTGGCGCACAGTTTTAACCTGGCCGCCTTCGTCACCCAATGCGCCTGGCTGGCGATCACGCTCTTCGGCGGCTGGCGGGCCTGGCGCAAGAACGGCGCCTGATGCCCCCGGGGCAGGGAATAACGTGTGGGTAAGAATCTCTAACAAAAGCACCGGCCAGGTTTTGTAGCGCGCATTCGCCGCAGGCAATGCACGTCTTGCGCGAGTCCTCAGGCCGTGCGTTGCTTCGCGAACGCACGCTACCCAACCGTGACACGGCATTACCGCGGCAATTGCCCGAGCATGCGGCTGACCCAGCCGAATCCCAAATGCTCTTGCTCAAGGCGAACGCCTGCGCCGAGGCGGTTGTCGCGCAGATCGTCATAGAGTGCCCGTTCTTCCACGGTCAGTCTGGGGAGATCCGCGCGTTGCGGCTTGTCCTCCACTCCCCATAGCTCGCGATGGGCGTTCAATGTCTCCCTATCCATCAAAATCGAGACCACATGGGGAAAATGCTCGCGCAACTGATTCAAAATGGCGAAGCCATGCGTATCGATATCACCCCAGTAATGGACCGTGCATGCCGCCAGCCACTGCGCGCGCGACAAGATATCCCATCCATATCCGGAGCCGAAAATGGCCATTG
>NZ_JAFAND010000143.1 GCF_019232825.1 Paludibacterium sp.
CGAACGGCATCACTGAGTTTCCCGGCGACATCGGGAGCGTTGAGCAAGGCCTGCATCTTGCTCAGATTGCCCGGCAAATCACTGAGCAGGTTGACCAACCCTTTGGCATCTTTCAGCATGCCGGAGGTCACTCCTAGTATCAGCGCGTTGCCCGTTATCAGATCTTGCTTGCCGCTGATCACCCCCCATTTCGCGATCACCTTGGCCTGGTCGATTAAGCTGCCCTTCGCCGCAGCCAGCTCCTTGTTCATCTGTACGATCTGCTGCGTCGCCAACCAGTTGTTGTCCACCGCCGCTGAAGCGGCATTGGTCGCGGTGGCCGTGTTCTCGCCGCTCATCGTGGCAATACCCGTCACCAGACTGGCCACCAGATTACGTTTGGCTTCGCGCTGACTTTGTGTCTCGTCAGGGGAGGTTTCACTGAACAACCCCGTCAGCACACTCGATGCCGCTGCGCCCAGGGCGCCACTGCTGCACGACTGACTGCTGGCCGCCGCGCCAGCGCAAGCGACAATCGCGTGCAACGCCGCATGCATGGGGCTGCCTTCGGTCAACTCCCCCTGCTCGACCAGCTTGCCGATATAGCCCGCGCCTTGCTGCTGAACGTAGTTCACCACCATGTTACGGGCGAACTCGCTACCGGAACCGGCCACATTGCCGCTCACGCCAGCCACCAAGGCCGTCGCAATCTGCCGATACGTGCCGCCAGCCCCCCAGTTGGTATTAATTTGCGCCGCGTCATCACGGAGACGAGAGGCTTGATCAAGTAAGGCTTGCCGCTGCGCATCGGTGAGATTCTGCGTCAGGTCTAGCGCCGTTTTCTCTGCCTGATCCGCTTGCGCACGCTTGGTGTCCACCTCCTTGGCTCGGTTGTCGAGGAAGGTTCCGGCCTCGCGAGCAAAAGCCCCGACGATATTGAAGTCCGCCTGCAGTTCTTGTTGATTGAAGATTTGCTTGAGCGCGTTACTGGTGTCGCGTCCCGTGGCAACGTCGCGATTAAGCGCCGCGACGGCCTCCTTGCCAGTTTGACCGGTCTTGGCTTGTTGCGCGGTGTCATCGGTGATTTGAATGGTGGCAACGCTGATACCTGAGCGAGTAGTACTGCTGGCATCCCCGCTGGCGCTCATGGCAATCGGCAACGTTGCCGAGAGGCCCCCATCTTTCGGTAAATCGGACTGCGCGACTGCCGCGCCACCAGTGGCGGCTCGGCCCTGCTGGTCTTTGCCAACATTCCCGGAGCCGGTGCTGTAACCACCGCCAATACTGAAGCTATCCCCATCGTAGCTAGCATGGTTCTGTACATCGCTATACGTCAGCGAACCGGTCGTCAAGCGATTGCGCCCCGCCACAGCCGCAAGGTCAGTGCTGCTGATCACCGCGCCCTTCAGGTCAGTGTTGCCGTTCACCGCCACTTGGAAACCATTGTCTCCCGCCTGGATGCCGCTCTGTTCGGTGACGCTGGCGTAATCGCTATGCATCTTTTCGTTGCTGACATTCGCGCTGCCACTCATCGCCCCATAGCCGACCGAGATGCTGGCGCCGTAGCTCTGCTGTTTGCTGTCGTACTGGCTCGTGTCCTGCAGGCTCTCGATGTTCAGATTGCCGCCGACGTTGGCCGTGACCTGCTTGCCGCTGGCGACCGCGCCTTTGAGCGTGGTATCTCCGCCGCTGGTCAGCGTCAACTGATTGCCGGCGGCCACATGGCTGTTGACCCAGGTGACATCGGTGCCGTCGGCGTGACCGCGCCCGCCATTGACGCTGGCATTGAACATCAATCCATTGGAGCCGAAGCTGATGCCGACGCTCGCGCCGAAGTTCTTGTTGGTGCTGTGCTGGGCATTGGTGTCTTGCGCCGCCAGCAGGTTGACCGCATGGTCGGCGCTCAGGTCGATGTTGCCCTTGGCGTTGACATCGCTGGCTCGGATGGTCAAGTCGCTGTTGGCGCCGTCGCCGGTGGCGGCGATGTTGACGTTGCCGCCGGCGGTGACGGTCGAGGTGGCGGCATGGTCGCTGGTTTGGGTGGTATGGCTTTGGCTCTGGCTCGTGCCGAGACTAATGCTGATGTTGATGCCGCTGGCTTTGACCGGATCCCCCCCGTTAGCCTCCGCGTTGGCAAGCGCCTGGCGCTGCGCGTCATAGGCATTTTTCCCGGCCAGCGCCGCCGTACCCGCCGCCAGGGCCTTCATGCGCGTGTCGCCGGTCTGGCTCGCCGCGCTCTTCATCTGTTGCGCGGTCTGTATCGCACTCAAGATCGGGCTGGTGATCCCCACGCTGACGCCTGACTGCTTGAAGCGCTGGTCGGTGTCGTCCTGGCGGGTATCGCGCGCTTCGGTAATGTCCACTTTCTTAGCGGTGATATCGATGCTGCCGCTCGGCGTCTCCACCTGACTGCCGATTTGTTGGTAATGCTGGCCGGCGTTAATCGACACATTGCCGTTGGTCGACCCGACGGTCGAGGCGGCCGCCGTGTCGCCGACGCCATGCTGATCGAGGTCTTGCTGTTGCACGCCGATGGTCACCATCAACCCACCGCCGCTGAACAGGCCCGACGTCCGCTCTTGCTTTTGATGCACTTCGTCGATGTGGTTGACGGCATTGTTGATGGTCACATCCTGCCCGGCCATCAGTGTGGTCTGCTGTGTGCTGACCACGTTACTGCCGGTCACGGTCAGGTTCTGGCCGGCGTTCAACGTCAAGGTGTCGGCGGATAACGTACTGCCGACGGCCTGATCCTGCCGCACCGTGTCGCGCGTGGTGATGGTGTTGGTGGCCAGGTAACCGCTCTTGCCTGCGTGCTTGTGCGCTTCGTCCACCAGGCTGGTGGCATGGCCTGCATTGACGTTGACGTCGCGCGAGGCCGCCACTGTCATGTCGCCCTGATCGCTGGTCACGCTGGCGGCGGTCAGGTTGGCATCGCGCCCAGCGGTGAGCGTGACGTTGCCGCTGGTTTGCAGTGTGCTGCCGACGTCTTGGCTACGCGTGTCGTGCCGCCAGTTGTCGCCGTTCCAGCGCACGGTCTGGTCGCTGGCGGTGGTCACCGTGCCCAGATTGACGTCGCGGCCAGCGACAAGCTGCGTGCTGCCGCCCTGCCCGCTGTTGCCGATTTGCGCCGCCAATGCGTTGAGGTCATTGCCGGCGGCGAGCGACAGCGCCGCGTTGGCGCCGTCGACGCTGACGCTTGCCACATTGGCGATATTGGTCTGGCTGCCCTGCGCGCTTTGCGTGCTGGCGGTGGTCGACTGCAGCGTCAGGTCGTGGCCGGCCTGCAGGCTGACGCCACTGTGGCCGGCGATGCTGCCGCCCTGCACGGTCAAATCGTTTTGTGCCGTCAGCGCCACTTGGCCGCCGTAGACCTGGCCGCCATTGAGGGTCAGGTTTTGCGCGTCGGCGGCCACCGTCTGCCAGCCGGCCAGCGTGCCGCCGTTGGTCAACTGCTGAGCGACGTCGAGCTTGAGATCGCTGGCGGCGATCAAGGTGCCCGCGCCGTTGACGGTAACGCTATCCGGCTTGGCGTACACCTTGGGCACCAGCGCCTGGGTGACGGTGCCGTCGGGCAGCGTGACTTGCTGGTTGACCAGCCAAACGATGTTGCTGGTCAATTGCGCCACCTGCGCGGCGGTCAGGGCGACGCCGGGCTGCAGGTTAAGCGTTCGCGCCTCGGCCACGCCGCTATTCATCAGCGCCTGGAACTGCGCCTCGTCGTTGCTGTAGCCATCGAGGAATCGGCGCCCGGTCAATTGCGCCACCTGCTCGCGCACCAGGCGCTGCTCGTAGTAGCCGTCGCCCAGGCGCTTTTGCATCACCGGCGGGTTGGACAGCTGCTGCAGCATATAGTCGGTCGACAGCCAGGTTTTATAGCTGGCGAAGCGTGGATCGGTTTCGACCAGATAGTGCGATTGCGGGTCGGTCGCCGGCTTGAACAAACTGCTATCGACGTGCAGCGTCGCCGGCCCCGTGGGCGTGGACGCGAGCGTCAGCGAGGCGGTGCGGTACTGCGCCGTGCTCTGCGTGTTTTGCTGCCATTCGGCCGGCTGCAGAGTAATGTTCAACACCTGGTCGGCCGGATCATAGCTGCTCGTGCTGCTGCCGGTACTATCGCGACCCTTATTGTGCTGACGCCAGAACGAGGTCACGCTGCCGGCGTCGTGGATGATCTGCTGACCCTGGCTGCTGGTATTGGTCAACGAACCGATGGTGCCGAGCAACTGCCCCCCCACCGTCACCGTGCTCTTGTCGTTCAGCACGGTGTCGGCGTTGAGCGTGAAGTTGTTGCCGACGCTGATGGCCGCCGGGTCGGTTTGGGTCACGACCTCGGTTTGCACCGTGCGGGTGTAGTTGTAGCTCAGCCAGCTCTCGAAGCTGCCCTCCGGGGTTTGCAGATGATCCGACTCGTCGTTGTAGATGTACACGCCCGGCGTGCCAGGCGCGTAGCGGGTCGCCGAGCCGCTGCCCTGGTATTCGGTGATGCTCTGCGGATAGCGCGGGTCCGCCTGCAGTGCGCTGGCGAAATGTGCATTGGCGAGCGACAGCGAGGCGGTATTGACGGTCAGACCGCCCATGGCCTCGATGCGCGCACTCGACAGCGTCAAGCTGTTGGCCTTGCCGGTAGCCTGGCCGTTGCTGTCGAGCTGGCCGCCGATGGCCATGTCGCCTTCGCTATGCAGCAGCGCGTGTTCGCTCACACTCAAGTGCTGCACGCCCAGGTCGAGCCGGCTGCGTGCGGCGGCTACCGCCGCCGTGCCGTTTTCATTGCCAATGGTGAAGGTGCTGGCGCCGATCGACAGGTGATCCCCCATTACCAACCCTGTGCCGAGCAAATCGAAGTTGCCGGTTTGGATCAGCGTTGTGGCGCCGTCGATGGTGCCGCGGTTGGTCAGGCTGCCGCTGGTCAGTTGCGTATTTGTGGCGACCAAGCTTGCCCCCGCCTGGTTATCCAGCTGCCCCGCCAAGGTCAGTTGCAGGGAACCGGTGGCGCTGATCGCCCCAAGGTTCGTCACACTGGCCGCATTCACCGTTTGATTCGCGGCACTCATTACCCCGGTGCTGGCGTTGGTCAACGCGCTGCTCAACATCCACTGTGACGTGCCGACTGTGTTGACACTGCCCTGGTTGCTCATGCTGGCCGCATTGACCGTTTGCGTCGTCGCGCTCATCACTCCGCCGCTGGCGTTGGTCAACGCGCCGCTTAACGTCAACTGCAACGCATTGGTTGCGCTGATCGTGCCCTGATTGACCGCGCTGGCGGCATTGATCGTCTGCGCGCCAGCGCTCAGGGTTGCGCCGGCGGCGTTGTTCAAGGTCCCCGTCAGCGTCAGCTGCTGATTGCCCTGTGCGACCACCGTGCCCTGGTTGCTCAGATCGGAAGCGGTCACGTTCACGGTTTGACCACTGAGCGTGGCCCCGGCCTGGTTATTCACCGCCACTGAACTAGCCACGCTCAGCCCGGCGCTGGCCTTGACCGTGCCGCTGTTGCTGACGCCTTGGTCGGCGCTCAGCGTCACGTTGCCGGCGGAGGCCTGAATTTGATTGCTATTCATCAGTTGGCCGCTGGTGGTGACCACCGCGTCGCCGGCACTGGCGCCGAGCACCCCGGCATTACGCACGCCGACGCCCAGCTCATTGGCGGTCAGCATGATCTTGCCGGCATACATGCCGCCCAGGGCGGCGACGTCGATGCCGTAAGCCGGCGCGGTGCCGGCGGCGGGCGTGACGCGATGGATGCTGGAGAGGTCCGCGCTCATGTCGTTGGCGCCGGCAACGGTATTGAGCACCGAGGCCTTGAGACTGCCTTGCACTTGCACCGCCCGCGCCAGCACGTCGGTATAGTCGGTGGTGCTGGCGTCCATGCCGCCGGCGCCGATGGTGATGGTGCCGCCGCGCACTTGATAGCCGGTCAGGTTGCCGCTGCCGTCGAGCACGGCCGAACCGGTGGTCAGGGTCGCGCGGTTGGCGTTGATGAAACCGCAGCCATCGCATTGGATGCCGCTCGGGTTGGCGATCACCACTTGGGCGCGATTGCCGCCGACTTCGACATAGCCGCGCAGCAAGCTCGGGTTGGACGAATTCACTTCATTGAGGATGACCCGGGCGGTGCCGGCGGTCAGCATCGGGTTGGCGGCGATCCAGCCGGCCTGCTGCGTCTGCACCGGCCCTTGGGCGTTGTTGAGCACCACGCCTTGCTTGTCGACGTCGAATTGGCTGTAGGCATTGCGTGATACGCCGGCGGCGCTCGGCGTCTGAATGTTGACCACCGGCACGCCATTGCCGGCAGCGCCGACTACCGGCTGCCGGTTGCCCGGCGCGCTCGGATCGGCCACCACTTGCGTTTGCGCCATCACCGGCATGACAGCGCCGAGTGCCAGCCACAATCCAAACGCCAGCGGACGTACCGCCAGCACGCAGACAGGCGCAGCCGGGCCGCCCGCCGCATCGCAAGCACCCGCCGATTGCCGGGCGGCAACCGTCTCCGCCACCGCCATCAATAGGCCGCGCGCCCGGTTGAAAATCACGCGGAAACAACGTTTATTCATCCTTCAACTCCCATGCTGGCGGATTCAGCGCCAGCCACGTGCGCGCCTCTTCCGGCAGCAATGCGCCACCGACGAAATGTTTGATGCGAATCCCTCTTTCACTGCCGCGGTGATACAGCGACCGCATGATGTGGCCGGCGAGCAATCGCTTGCGCAGCAATTGCACAACGCGCGCGCCATGACCGAAGGGTGCAATCAGGTCGAGAATCCATTCGCGCGAACCGCTATCCCAATCAGCCAGCGCCATCGCGATCGGCGGATTGTGCAAATAGCGGTATTCCGCTACGCGGCTGAAGCGGGCCCACGACAGAAAGCACACCGGTTTGCCTTGCTCGCTCAAAAGCACGAACTGGCCTTTGACGATCGCCGGCAACAGCAATTGAGACAACGCGTGCAGCGGTGCGTCACGATGCAGCGGCGATTGCATCCATAGCCACGTAGCGGCGCCCAGCGCCTCCGATTGATTACAGGGCTCACCCAACAAAGCGGGCGCGATCACCTGATAGCCGTCTATCTGCATACCCGTACCTAGAACGAAAGATTGAGAGAGAAACCCGCCACATAGCGGTCGGTGTCGAAGCCCGTCGGGCGCGACAGCGGCTGGCCGGCAAACAGGTCGAAGTTGAGCTGCCGGATCTGGCCGCGCCAGCCGATCACCCCGCCCGCCAAGTGGCGGCCAAGCAGCAAGCCGCTGCTGGGGCCATCGACCTCGCCGTAATCGAGTCCGAGATAGAGCTCGCCCGCCAGGCGCGGAACGTTCCAGCTCAGATCGTTGCGCACCACCCAGCCGCGTTCGGCGCTCAAGGTGTTTTGGCCGTCAAAGCCGCGCACGGTGTAGCGGCCGCCGATGCTGAAGCGGTCCGGCGGCGCCAATGCCGTGCGGTTCCACTGCGCGCGCCAAGCCAGGTCGTAGCGCAACGATTGGCCGAGCATGGCAAAGGGTAGAGACAACTGTGTCGAGGCGTTGATCACACCCAGTCGCGACGAACCCTCGCCGCTCGCCTCTTCCGGCGCCGGCTGAGCGTTGAAGGCGCCTGTGCCGCGGCGGTAGCCGAGGTCGGTCGATAGCGTGGCGGCGCCAAGGTAGTCGACACGCGACAGGCCCGCCGCCCAGCCTGCGGTACGGCGGTTCTGAATCAGGATTTCGGTGTCGTCGATGTCGTTGCTAGAGGTATTGAGCCATAGCGAGACCCAGCCGAAGGTCTTGCTGCGCGCGGTGCGATACAGCAGGCGCGTCCATTTCGCCTCGTCGTTCTGGCTGTCGCCGCTATAGATGTAGGGCTGGTTTTGCCCGGCGACCTGCTGGTAGTAGTGGCTCTGGCTGTAGGTCAGCGACCAAAGCCAATTCTGAATCGGGAACGAATAGTGCACGGTTTGCGAATGCGTACCGCGCGGCCCCTCGGCGCCGCCGCCCATGTCCTGGTTTTGGCTGACGTAGAACAGATCGGACAACCGCAGCAGGTTGTCGAACGACAACGTGGCGCTGCCCATGAACTTGCCGGTTTGCCGGCTGCCGCTGTCGTCGACACCGAGCGATAGACGCCAAGGCTTTTGCTGCTGCCAACGCACCAGCAAATCGCTGTCGCCAGGTTGGGCGTCGGGCCCTTGCGCCGGCGCAATCTGGATATCCGCGTCCACCGTCGGCACGCGTTTGAGGTTTTCCAGCCCTTGCTCGATATCGCGCAGATTGAGCAGATCACCACGCGCCAGCGGCAGCACAGCCGGCAGATTGATGGCATGGGGATCGGCGTCCTGCAGACGGACGGCGGCAATACGGCCGGGGATCAGCGTCAGTTGTAGAACGCCTGTCCGCAAGTCTTGCGTTTTGGCGATGACGCGGCTGGTGGTGTAGCCACGGGCGATCAGCGCGTTCTGCACCCGTTTCATCACCAGGTTGATGCCCTCGGTGCCCAGACAACGGCCAATGGCCGGGTCGCCGTCTTCGTTGGCCGCCGCCAACGCCCATTGAAACTTGTCCGAGAACGGGCCGATCAGTTCGATGGATTTAACGTCGAAACAAGGCGACTCGGCGGCGGGAAGTTTGCCGGCCGCCACGGGCGGCGCCTGCAGGCGCACCGCCGGCTGTGTCTCTTGCTGCTCGCGCAACTGCTGTTGCCGCTCTTGTTGGCGAATCAGCTGATCGCCATCGCGGGGCGGCGTCTCTGCCGCCGCCGCTTGAGTCACCACCAGCAGAATCAGGCCAAGTCCGATTTGTCCGGTGAGTTGATAGTTATACTTTTTCATAAACCATTCGCCGCATCAGTCATGACAAGCGAATGGCTCTGCCCGCCGTATCGACGACGTTCAGCCTCTCCCCCCGGAAAAAGGCAATACTTCGCTTCCCTCCTAATCTTCAGGATGACCGGGAAGCAAACAAGCCGCTATTTCTTGAATGCACTACAAGAAATACTGTATCGAAACAACGATATACGCATCACGAATACCATCGACACGACGCAGGGCAAGCAGACACTTCGCTTGTTAACCGATTGTAAATTTTATTTAAGGGGCGAATTCTAGGGCGAGGGGGGGTACAGCTGGGCACTGTACTAAATGGCAGTTGCTCGGTTTGAAAAACAGCAATTTCTTATGGACGATATCCCATCAAACAATATGCGCATGACGTAGAACCATCCCCCCAGGGGAGGATGACGCAAACATGTGATGACCTATACGGAAAATTTATACAAATTTAAATTATCGTCATTGTTTACGTATCGCCAATGCATTTATGCCATCTTGACGTTTGGCTGGCAAAAAGACAACAACCGATCGGATAAAAACCCCATGCCACCCCCACGCCGGCGGCTTCGGCGGCGCCATCCGCTCGGCAAGGACAAACAAGGTCACGGCAGCCATTGCCAGCAGGTGCCCGTGCTCGAGCAGCAGCGTCGGCAACATCAGCGCCCAGCAGGCGCCGACGCAGTAGCCGCCCTGGCGAAGACCGTAGGCCAGCGCGTCGCGCTCCGCCCGCCAGCCGAACACGGCCAGGCGCGGCAGGCGGTGGCAGCCGTTCAGGCAGCGCTGTTTGGCGGGGGTCAGTTGCCACGCCAAGGCCATGCCGGCGGCCCATGCGGCCGGCATGGGCGCCAGCAGCGGCAGCGCGGCGCCGGCAACCAGCCACGTCATCAGATAGCCCAGCAAAAACAGCGCTTCGGCGCGCAAACGACGGCGCGCCAGACTGCGGACATGCAGATAGGTCAGCGGCGGCAGTGTCAGCGGCAGCATCATCGCCGCCACCATCGGCAGCCAGTGCATCACCCACGCCGCCGCCGGCATGCCGAGCCAAGTGGTGATGGCGGAGGCCGAGCACAGCGCCGCCGCCATGTCAGCCGCTCTGCCGGTACAGGCTGATGCGGCCAATCCGCACCTGCGCCGCTTCCGGCACCGGCTGCAGCGGCACCAGGGACACCTGAAGCTGCGTGCCGCTCAGCGCCTGCGCCAAGTGCAGCGCATCGATGACATGCGTAACGTCAAGCACGTAAGTCACGCCGTTGCCGGCATGTTCCCCCTGCGGCAGCGAAGCCTTGCGCACGCCAAACAGCGCCACGTGGCCGGCCAACAGTTCCGGGTAATGCGCCGGCTCCGCGCCGTGCGGCAGATTGAGGTAAACATCGAACGCCACGGCATCCAGGCTGCCGCGCACGTTCTCCACGTTGAGAAACACCCGGTCCGGTCCAGCCAGCGGATCGGCCGTGGCGGGCGAGAGGCTCGCCAGCAAGCGGCCGTGCGCGGGCGGATCCAGCCGCAGCTGCGTGTCGGTGGCGCCGCCGGTCCAGCGTAGTTCGTCGCTGTTGGCCCCCACCATTTCCACCTGTTGTGTCGCCATGATCTATCTCCCGGTCGCGCTCGGGGCGCCTGCCGCGGCGAACCCCAGCTGTTGCAGGCGCGTGATCGGCGCCGCCGCGGGCGGAGCCAGGTCGTCGTAGGTGTAGCCCAGCGTCGCGAGCGTCTCCATCTGGCTCGGCGTATACGTCCAGGCGCTGCCGTCTGGCTTGGGCAGCGTGAAGGCGCGCCCGCCTCCCGTGGCCGGCCCCTTGAGCCAGGCGCTAACGCCGGGGTCGATGTGGCTTGCCGGATTCAGGCGCCATACCGTCCACAGACGGTCGATATTGCCATGGTGCAACCAGAAAACCGGGTCGAGCGCGGCGGTGTCGGGGTCCGACATCAGCCCAGGCAGGCCCGAACCGGTATCGCTGCCGCCCACCAGGCCGTGCACCCAGTCGTGCGGCTGGGTTTCGATGCCGCCATGGATCGTGCCGGCATGACTGAACTTGGTTTGCACACCGCCAAACCCCGGGCTGCCGCCACCGCTTTGGCCGATGAAGCGCGCGTCGCCCAATGCCCGCTCGTTCACCTGGCTCAACGGCACGAACACGTTGCCGTCGTTGTTGGGGCCATAGCGCTGCGGGATGTAAAGCGGGTTGTCATCCTTGCCGTCGGGCCATGCGGCCGAGGCAAAAGCCGGCGGCAAGGTGTTTTCGCCGGATTTGAAGTAATTCCAGTACGGCAATGCCCAATCGGCCGGCCCACCCAGTTTGACGATCTCGGCGCGCAAGATGGCCTCCACCGCCAATAAATAGCCGCGGTGCCAGGGAAGGAAATACCAACTGCCGTGCTGGCACTGGTTCCAATAGGTGGCCTGAACGGTCTTGCTCGGCATCGGATCCGAGGCGCTCAAGTAGCCCAATTGCTGCCACAACCCGCTGTCGAGGCCATGAATGGCGGCAAAGAATTTCCAACTGGTGAGCTGGTTGAGCGCGCGCGCCTGCATCGCCTTGACGCCGCGCGCGTACCAGAGAATCGGATCGGCCCAGGTGGCGCCGAGAAGCCAGACGTTACGGCGGGTGTATGTCATGACACTCCCCTTAGGCAAAACGAATCGGAACTCAATTCGGATATGCCTAAAGTGAAGATCACGCCCAAAGGAAATCAAGCGCCCCGCTGCACCGCGGCCCTGTCCCAAAGTACCGGCCATTCGACCTGCGAACGTGCATTCCTAGGTATTTGGCGCAACCGGACACGCCTTCTCGTAGGGTGCACTCGCCGAAGGCAGTGCGCCATGAATCCCTAACTCAAGTGCTTTTGGCGCACGATCAGCACCGCGCCCAGCAAACTCACCGTCGCAACGATGATGAAGGACTGCGAAGCGCAGATCAGCGCCACCTGACGGTCGACCGCCTGCGACAGGGAAAGCCAAGCGGCGGGATCGGCGGGCGCCCCCAGCGCGGCGGCATCCAGGCGGCCGACCAGCGCCGTGCGGCTCTTGGCCGCGATGTCCTGCCAATACACATCGGCCACGCCGGCGCCGATGGCGTTGGCCAACAGCCGCAGCACGTTCTTCATCGCGTAGGCATGCGCGTAGTCGAGTCCCTTGAACTCGCCGAACGTCAGGCCGGCCACCTGGAACACCACCAGAATCGGGAACAACCCCTTGAGCAGCACCACCGGCAGCAGTTGCGCCCAGGCGGTCTCCCCGGTGGCGACCCGCGCGAGCCAAAAGCTCACGCCGGCAAACAGCAGAAACCCCGTGGCGATGACGTAGCGACGGTCGGGCAAGCGGCGCGAAAAGCGGAAATACAGCGGCAGCGCCAACGCGGTGGCGGCGGCGCCCAGGCTCGTCAGGCGGCCGGTATTGAGCAGGTCGAACGCCTCGCCGGACAGCAGGTAGCGCGGCAGCAGCAGCGCCATCGCGCCGTTGAGCAGGTAGTACAGCGTATAAAACCCGAGGCCGGCCAGATAGCGCCGGCTCGCCAGCGTATCGAGCTTGAACCACGGATCGGGATGGCGGCGCAAACGTCGGAACAACACGGCAAACAGCGCCAAGCCGACGCCAAGGCGCAGCAAGGTGCCGCTATCGAGCGGTTGATCGCGCAGGTCTTCCAACGTATGCATCCAGACCAGCACGCCGGAACTCAACGCCAGCAAGGCCCAAGGATCGAGGTGCCCCAGGTCGCGCGTCGCGTGAGGTCCTCTGGGCAGCACGGCCCAGACCGCCAGCCACACCAACGCGCCGGCGGCGGCGTGCAACACGAACAGCGCGTGCCAATCGCCCGATTCGATCAACAGCGCGGCAAGCCAAGACCCCGGCGCGGAAAACAGGAACAGGCCGAGCATGAAGCCCCTCAGCTGGCGCGGCCGGCGCTCCGGCGGCACCGCCAGCTGCACCAGCACGCGGCAGCAAGTCAGCAGCGGCCCGCCCCCCAAACCTTGAATCACGCGCGCGGCGATCAGTTGCGGCAGCGTCTCGGCCAACGACGCGCAAAGCGCGCCGATGACAAACAACGCCATGCCGCCAAGCAAAAGATCGCGCGGGTGCATGACGCGGTTCAAGCGCTCCAACAGCGCGATGCCGATTGCCCCGGCGACGGCGTACGCGGTCAGCACCCAGAGGAATTCGCCGGAGGACACGCCCAAACCGCCCCGGATCGCCGA
>NZ_JAFAND010000062.1 GCF_019232825.1 Paludibacterium sp.
GGCAAACCTTAAAAAGCCAAACGGCCCCGAGCGGGGCCGTTTGGCATGGAAGCGGAGCGATTAAACGCGCTTCTTGAACTCGCCACCGTCGCGGGTGTCGATTTCAATCTTGTCGCCGATTTCGACGAAGGCCGGTACCGGCAGTTCGAAGGTGGTGCCCTTCAGGCGGGCCGGCTTCAGCACCTTGCCCGAGGTGTCGCCGCGTACGGCCGGTTCGGTGTATTCGACTTCGCGCACGATGGTGGTCGGCAGTTCGACCGAGATCGCCTTGCCTTCGTAGAAGGTCACGTCGCACTGGTCTTCCATGCCGTCGACCAGGAAGTTGAGTACATCGCCCAGGTTGTCGGCTTCGACTTCGTACTGGTTGAATTCTTGGTCCATGAAGACGTACATCGGATCGGCATAGTACGAGTAGGTGCAGCTCTTGCGGTCGAGCACAACGACGTCGAACTTGTCGTCGGCGCGGTATACGGCTTCGGACGCAGTGCCGGTCAGCAAGTTCTTCATCTTCATCTTGACGACGGCGGCGTTACGGCCGGATTTGTTGTACTCGGCCTTCTGCACGACCATCGGGTCGTTACCAAGCTTGAATACGTTGCCAGCGCGGAGTTCCTGTGCGGTTTTCATTGCTAAACAGTCCTGTTGGGAATCGATTTCCGACAAAACCTCATATTGTATTGATTTCCAATGAAATGCGCCAGTTTGGGCATGGAAATTTGTTGGTTTTCCGGGACGGAAGAAGCGATGGCGTGAGACGGCGCCAGGTTGGGCTGCGGAGGCGATCGAGCGGGCCAAGAGAGAGCAGGCTAGGGAATTGTGCCTGCCCTGTGAGCAAAAGAGAATCTATCTTTATATAAAGACAAAATAATTTGTCATGAAGATGTCTTAAAAGCGACAACTTCGTTGTAACAACTTTGCAAAAAAGTGTTTCTCAAGTATCTTTCGCCGCCGCAGGCATCCGTCTGCGAGGAACTAAAAACATAATCACACGGTGAGAACGATGAAAACGCTTAAACTAGCCCTGGCGCTATCCCTGGCTGGCGGCATGGCCGCCGCGCACGCTGACTATACCTTCGGCGACGTCAGCATCAACCAGCTGAACTGGTCCGAGTCCACGCTGAACAGAACGCAAAACTCGGCCTTCGGCGCGAAGCGCAACTTCCAGTATCTGGAAGCCGAAGGTGGCGCGGGCCGCGCGTGGGGGGATATCTATGGCTTCTTCGACCTGGAAAACTGGAACCGTCATGACCCGCAAATGCCGTCTGGCGATCAGCGCTACACCACCAAGGTCGTTGCCCGCTTCAACCTGACCGAAGTGGCCGGTCTGCCGGTCAAGCTGTATACCCACGTCTACGACACCCGCGACAGCGACACCGATCCGGGCCACCAATTCTTCGACCAGAACCGCGTGCTGGGTCTGAGCACCGACCTGAGCTTCGGCAAGCTGTGGGTACACCCGTTCCTCGGCCGCCATCAGGAAATGAAGTACGGCGTCGGCACCCACATGAACGGCTACATGGCCGGTTATGTCGCCGGTTATGACTTCGAGCTGTTCGGTCAATCGTTCGCGGTGACCCAATGGCATGAAACCGAGTTCGATCGCACGCATTACTTCACCGGCGTGGCCGATCCGGCTGGCGTCGAGCAGAAGAAGACCGGGCAGAACGGCGCGGTCGCGCTGTGGTGGAATGCCACCAAGCACCTGACCACCGGCGTGCAATACCGCTACGCGGTGAACAAGCTGGGCACCGCCGGCAACGAGTACGCGTGGATCTACTCCGCCAAGTACAACTTCTGATCGGTGGTGGGTTCGCCGAGAAAGGCCATCCGCGCGCGGATGGCTTTTCAGGCTGTTGATTTAGTGGTTTGCAACGGTTTCGGAGGTCCCGGCAAAGCCGGGCCTCGGAGACAACTCACTGATTTTTCAGCCTGTCCATCGAATCCCCATCCCCCTGCCCTTGCCCTGCAAGGGAGCCTCCGCTCCGCGGAGAAGGGTTTGTCAGCAAGCTGAAAAGCCATCCGCGCGCGGATGGCTTTTTTATTTATGCCTCGTCGCGCTTCGCGGCGATGAAACGCATGAGCCGGGTGGCCAGATCGCCGCCGGCGAGCAGGGCGCGTGGCCATTCGGTGGCGTGAACCGTCAATTCGAGGCGCTTGGCGATGAATTGCCGCCACGCGGGGACGATGGCCTGGCAGTGGTTCCAGGCATGATTGAGCGCCAGCATCGCCTGCTGCACTTCCGGCGCCACTCCCTGCAGATAACGGGTGCAGAAGGCGTCCAGTTTGACCCAGTGCGCCGCGTCTTCCTGTGGATAGATGTGCCAGATCATCGGTTTGCCGGCGAGCTGGGCGCGCATGAACGAGTCTTCGCCGCGCACGAAGTTGACGTCACAGCTCCACAACAGCCGGTCGTAGGTGTCCTGATCGCTGAACGGCAGTACGTGCAACGTCAGCGCGCCGGCTTGCGCATGATCGCCGGCGGCCAAGGGGCCGCGGGCAAGCCCGGCGGCGATGTCGCTCAAGATGCGGCCTTCCGGCACGAGACAGGTCACCGGCTGCGGGCCGGATGCCCAAAACCGCATCAGTTCGCCGATGGCGGCGTTTTCGTAGGCGAACAGGCTGACGATCAATGCGTCGGGGTCGAGTGGCGGCAGGCCGAGGCTTTGCAGAAACAGGTCTCTGTTGTTCGGATCTTGCTGCCATTGGCGTGCCTGCGTCACGATGTCGCGCTCGGCGATGATGCCGCCAGTGCGGGCGGTGAAGCCGGGAAAGAAGAAATAGCGGTTGATGCCGTATTTCGGGTGCGGCGAGACCATGCCGTGGCAGCACTCGATCCATTCCTCGGCGGTCAAGTATTCCAGATTGAGCCAAAGCGGCGGGCGGCGGCAACGCGCCATTGCCGTCAGGAACGGCTCGGGCAGCGTGCAGCCGAAGGCGTCGAGCACCACGTCGCCCGGCAGCGCGTCGGCGGGGAGTTCCGTTGTCCAATGCAGCACTTCGATGCCACGGTGATCCTGACGCGCCAGATTGGGACTGATGTCCGGGCATAGCCGGGAAAAGCTGCGCAGATCGTCCACCCACAGGCGCACGCGTTGGCCGTGTTCCTGACAGAGTTGGCGCGCCAGACGCCAGGTGACGCCGATGTCGCCGTAATTGTCGATCACATTGCAGAAAATATCCCAAGACAGGGCGGGGGTGGTCGATGGCATGCGCATTCTCAATACGGTTAAGGCATAAGCATACCATCTCGACCCGCGCCCCGGGCCGGCGGACCGGCCCGCCGCGCTACACGCTCAGCAGCAGGAAGCGCCGCTCCCAAGGACTGATGACGTCGAAGTATTCGCGATACTCCAGTTCCTTGATGGCGGCGTAGGCGTGGATGAAGCGCTCGCCGAACACGTCGATCAGCGGCTGGCAGCCGCTCAGCATATCGATGGCATCGTCAAGGTGGCGCGGCAGCTGGTGCGGCTGTTCGTAGGCGCTGCCGGACAACGGCTCGGTCGGCTTCAAGCCTTCCTTCATGCCCAGGTAGCCGCAGGCCAGACTGGCGGCGATGGCGAGGTAAGGGTTGACGTCGACGCCGGGCAAGCGGTTCTCCACCCGGCGCGCCGCCGGGCTCGAATGCGGCACGCGCAGTCCGCACGTGCGGTTGTCGTAGCCCCAGGACAGGTTGATCGGGGCCGAGGTGTAGCGCGACAGCCGCCGGTAGGAGTTCACATAGGGCGCGAAAAACGGCATCGCCGGCGGCAGGTATTTCTGCATGCCGGCGATGAAATGGAAAAACCGCTGGGACGGGCTGCCGTCCGGTTCTGAAAACACGTTTTGCCCGGTGCGGCTGTCGACCAGGCTCTGGTGGATGTGCATGGCGCTGCCCGGCTGGCCCTGCATCGGCTTGGCCATGAAGGTCGCGTACATATTGTTGCGGTAGGCCACCTCGCGCACGGTGCGCTTGAACAGAAACACCTGATCGGCGAGTTCCAGCGCGTTGCCGTGATCCAGGTTGATCTCCATCTGCGCCGGTCCCATTTCGTGGATCAGCGTGTCGATCATCAAATTCTGCTTTTCGCACCAGTCGTACAGCATGTCGAAAATCTCGTCGTACTCCGAGATGGCGTCGATGCTGAAGCTTTGGCGGCCGGCCTCGGTGCGCCGGGTGCGGCCGATCGGCGGCGAGAGGGGAATATCCTCGTCCGGCTGGATTTCCACCAGATAGAACTCCATCTCCGGCGCCACCACCGGGGTGATGCCTTCGTCCTCGTAGAGCTTGAGGATGCGCTTCAACACATTGCGCGGCGACAGCTCGGCCGGCGTGCCGTCAAAGCCCACGCAATCATGGATGATTTGGGCGCTCGGCTCGGCGGCCCAGGGAATCAGGCGCAGCGTCGAGGCATCGGGGATCAGTCGTAGATCCGGGTCGGCTTCCGGAATCATGCTGGCTTCCGGATAGTCGCCGGTCACGCTCAATTCGAACACCGCCTCCGGCAGGCGCAGCCCTTCCCCTGGATCGTATTTGTGGCGCGGTACCACTTTGCCGCGCGCTAATCCGGTCATGTCCGGAATCAGGCATTCGATCTCGGTGATGCGGTGCTGGTCGAGCCAGGCGGTAATACTATCGGCGGGGTTCATAAGTCCTCGTTGAGCTTGATGGAAATGCGCTGTTAAAAATATTTAACGCCATTTCATCCTAGGAGGGCAGGGACGGACGTATCAATCTTTTTGTCATAAAATACCCACCTTGTTGTCGTTACCCAACAGAACCGGTCGAAAATCCGACCTGCTGGGGGAGCGTGAAGCGCGATACTATGCTGTATTCAAGAATAAGACTCTGACTTCGGTGTACCGTATGCCAACTGAATCGCAAGCCGAACCGCGACAGCGGAAATACCTGCGCCACTGGCGCCCCGTCCTGATCGCCGTCCTCGTGCTCTGGGGCCTGTCCTGGGGCTTTCTCGCGTTCGCCGCGCCGAACATGGCGCGAGACGCCGCCATGCGCTGGGCGCAAAGCATCGGCCGCAAGCTCGACATCGGCGCGGTGTCGATCAATCCATGGCGGATGAGCGTGACGCTCGAGGGAGTGCGGCTGGCCGACAAGGATGGCAGCACGATGTTCGCCGCCGCGCGCGTCGAGCTCGAGGCCCTGCCGCGTGCGTTGTTGATCGGCCACTGGCATGCTTCCATGTTGGCGTTGACGCGGCCGGAGATCGATCTGACCCGCGCGGCGGACGGCAGTTGGAACTGGGCGCGCTTCGCCAAGGATGCCAGCGGCCCGGGGCCGAAAAGCACGGGCAATCCGCCGAAAATTTTCCTCGACTGGCTGAGCGTCAACCAAGGCCGGCTGGTGTTCCGCGATCAGCTTGGCAACCCGGATCAGGCGCTCGATCTGCACCAGATCAACCTGAATCTGCACGATCTGAGCACCCAGCCGGGCGAAGGCGGCTACACCTTGACGGCGAGCCTGGGCGATAAAACGCGGTTGAAATGGCGCGGCTTGATCGGCTTGGACCCCATGGCTTCCTCCGGCCGTCTCATCGTGAGCCAACTGCCGTTGACCGACATCTGGGATTATCTGAAACCGTATGCGCGGCTGGCGCCGCCCGCCGGCAGCCTGTCGCTCGACCTGAACTATGTCTTCGATCTCAAAGACCAGGCGCCGCATTTGACGCTGAGCACGCTATACGGCCGCATCGATGGCCTGGGGCTGGTGTCGCCCGATGGCCGCAGCCATTTGGCGCTGGGCCAACTGGCGCTCGAGGATGGGATTCTGGATCTGCAGCAGCAGTCGCTATTTTTTAAACGGGTGCATTTGAGCGACGGCCAGGTGGACGCGCTGCGCGACGCGGCGGGACAGGTCAACTGGCAGGCCGTGCTGCCGCCGCCCGCGCCCGCGCCGGCTAAGCCCGTCAAGGCAAGCCGTCCCGGCTGGAAAATTCAGGTCAATGATCTGCGTTTCGATAACTGGCGCTTGCGGCTGCAGGATAACAGCCGCGCGCAGGCGATCGAGCTGCAGAGCGCGATGCCGTATCTGTCGCTGGGGGTGCGTCTCTCCCCGCGCGGCGAACTGGGCATCGACAAGGTAAGCGCGAATCTGTCGGGGTTGACGCTGGCGCCGCAGGGGCAGCCGCCCGTGCTGTCCGTGGCCCATGTGGGGCTCGGCGAGGCGGCGCTGTCTGGCCGTCAGATCCATGGCGGTCTGCTGACACTGCAACAACCCGAACTGACGCTGATTCGCGACGCCGCCGGGCGGATCAACCTGGCTTCGCTATTGGCCGCGCCGGCGGGCAAGCCCGCCGCCAAGCAGGAGGACCGGGGCGCGCCGTGGCAAGTGACGATGCCGCGTCTGGCGATGGCGGACGGCCGTGTCGTCTGGCGCGATCAAGCACTGGCGCGTCCGGCGGAGGTGATGTTGGCGCCGATCTCCGGCAGCCTGACGCCACATAGTGCCGACAGCCAGGTCGATGTGACGTTCGAGGTGCATTCGGGCGGTGGCCAGCTGAACTTCGACGGCCAGCTCGATCCGGCCGCGCCCGGCGTGCAAGGCAAGCTGACGGCGCGCGCCGTGCCGCTCGCGCCCTGGTCGCCGTATCTGCTGTCCAAGACGCCGTTGTCGATGCCCAAGGGTACGCTGGCCGGCGCGCTCGATGTGCGCTTCGCGCCGTCGGGCTGGCAGGTGACCGGCGGCGCCGGCATCAATGATCTGCGGATCATGGAGCCGGGCGAGAAGCAGCCGCTGCTGGGCTGGCGCGCGTTGACCCTGGCCGGCATCAAGGCGGCGGCGAGTCCGCTGGCGCTGACGGTGCGCGATGTGACGCTCGACCGGCCCGTGGCGCGGCTGATGTTGGATCAGCATCGCATCAGCAATCTGAGCCGTCTGTTCGGCGCGGCCCCGCAAGGCGACGCCGCGGCGCCCGCGCCCGCCGCCTTGCCGCCGAAAGCGGCAAAACCGCCGCTGGCGTTCGACGTGCGCATGATTCACGTCAGAAACGCCGATGTGAACTTTGCCGATTTGGGTATGAAGCCGGCGTTCGGCACGCAGATCAACCACTTGTCCGGCTCGATCAGCGGCTTGTCGTCCAAGCCCGGCAAGCGCGGCGCCATCGCGCTCAACGGCCTGGTCGACCAGGCGGGCGACGTGCGGGTGCGCGGGGCGCTGGCGCCGCTGGCGTTTACCGACAACGCCGACATTCATCTGATGTTCCGCAATATCCCGCTCAATAGCCTGGATACCTATTCGGAGAACATCGCCGGCTGGCAGATCGTGGATGGCAAGCTATCGGTCGAACTCGCTTATGAGTTCAACCAGCGCAAGCTCAATGGCGATAACCGCATCGTCGTCGATTCGATCAAGCTCGGCCAACAGGTCGAGCGGCCGGGCGTTTCGCGCTTGCCGCTGTCGCTGGCGGTGATGGTGCTGCAAGACAGTAATGGCCGTATCGATCTTCATCTGCCGGTCAGCGGCGATCTGGACGATCCCAAGTTCAGCTACGGCGGCGTGGTGTGGCAGGCCTTCGTCAATGTGATTCAGAAGGTGGTGACCGCGCCGTTCCGCGCGCTGGGCGAGCTGTTGGGGCTGCAAGGCTTCGACGACGTGCGCTTTGTGACCGGCGAGGCCACGGTGACGCCGCCGGAACGGCAGAAATTATCGCAGCTTGCGCAGATGCTGAGCCAGCGTCCGCAGTTGCGTCTGACGATCGCCGGTACCTGGGATCCCGTCGCCGACCGGCGCCAATTGGCCCGTGCGCGGATCGACCGCGCCATCCTGAAGGCCGCTGGCGTGGCGCTGCTGCCGGATGAGCCGCTGCCGGCGATCGATAGCCAGGATGTCGATATGCAGACGGCGATCAAGACCATGTACGCCGAGCGTGTCGGCCGGTTGAAGCTCATGGCGCGCATGGTGTCCGGCGGGAGCGGGCCGGCCTTCTACGATGGCTTGCGTCAGGAGGCGATCGCCGCCGAGAAGGTCGCCGACGCCGATCTGCTGGCGTTGGCCAACGCCCGCGCCAAGGGGGCGCAGCAATTCCTGGCGCAGGCGTATCCGGATCTGGCCGCGCGCATTGCGCTTGGCACGCCCAAGACCGCGCAGGCAAGCGCCGACGGTGTGCCT
This sequence comes from Paludibacterium sp., assembly GCF_019232825.1. Classification (GTDB taxonomy): domain Bacteria; phylum Pseudomonadota; class Gammaproteobacteria; order Burkholderiales; family Chromobacteriaceae; genus Paludibacterium. Next base: position 8,102 of record NZ_JAFAND010000062.1, read on the forward strand.
TTGGCAATTGATCTGACAGGGCGTTGAGAAACCTTCCGTGTTGGCGGTTGATGCGCTACAATGCGGCATATAGTGCGCCACGGGTTGGCGGACACAATATATAGTATAGGGGCCGGTGCCGACGTTTTCCTGCGAGAACGCTTTGCCCGGTCCCTAGGCGTGATGAGAGGACCGTGCCGTGAAACAGGAAAATGTAGCCGCCATGACCGAGCAGGATATTTCCCGCGAAGTGCTGCTGGAGAAATATGCCAAGAACGGCGAGGGCGACGTCTCCGAGGTGCGCCGCCGCGTGGCGCGCGCCCTGGCGGCGCCGGAGAAGGATCCGGCCCGTTATGAGGAAGAGTTTTATGTCGCGCTCGAGGGCGGTTTCATTCCCGGCGGCCGCATCAATTCGGCCGCCGGCACCGACCTGCGCGCCACGCTGATCAACTGTTTCGTGCAACCGGTCGGCGATTCGGTCAGCGAGGCCATCGACGGCAAGGTGGGCATCTATTCGGCGCTGCTGCAGGCGGCGGAAACCATGCGCCGTGGGGGCGGCGTCGGTTACAACTTCAGCCGCATCCGCCCCAAGGGCGCGCGCGTCAAGGGCACCAACAGCCGTGCCTCGGGTCCGGTTTCCTACATGCGTGTATTCGACCGCAGCTGCGAAACCGTCGAGTCCGCCGGCGCCCGCCGCGGTGCGCAGATGGGCGTGCTCGATTGCAGCCATCCCGACGTCGAGGAGTTCATTCATGCCAAAGACCATGGCGACCTGAAGAACTTCAACATCTCGGTCGGCGTGTCGGACGAATTCATGCAGGCGGTCGAAAATGACGGCATCTGGCAACTGGTGCACAGCGTCGAGCCGTCGTCCAAGGCCTTTCCCGACAGTTTCCGCCGCGAAGACGGCCTGTGGGTGTACCGCGAGGTGCGCGCCCGTGACCTGTGGCAGCAGATCATGGCCTCCACCTACGACCATGCCGAGCCGGGCGTGTTGTTCATGTCGAAGATCAATCGCGACAACAACCTGAGCTATTGCGAGGTGATCGAGTCGACCAATCCGTGCGGCGAACAGCCGCTGCCGGATTACGGCTGCTGCGATCTGGGATCGATCAATTTGACGCGTTTCGTGCGCGATGCCTTTGGCGACACTCCCTCGTTTGATGAGGCGACGTTCGAGCGCGTGGTGAAAAGCTCTGTCCGCATGCTCGACAATGTGCTCGACCTGACCGTGTGGCCGTTGCCGGAGCAAGAGCGCGAGGCGCAAAACAAGCGCCGTGTCGGTCTGGGCTTCACCGGGCTTGGCGACACGCTGATCATGCTCAAGATCCGTTACGACAGCGACGCCGGTCGCGCTTTCGCCGCCCGTGTGTCCGAGGTGATGCGCAATGCGGCATATGACGCCTCGGTGGACCTGGCGGTGGAGAAGGGCGCCTTCCCGCTGTTCGACGCCAAGAAATATCTGGCCGAGCCGCATTGCGCGAGCCGCCTGCCCAAGGCCATCAAGGACCGCATCGCCAAGCACGGCATCCGCAACTCGCACCTGCTGTCGATCGCGCCGACCGGCACCATTTCGCTCGCTTTTGCCGATAACGCCTCGAACGGCATCGAACCGCCGTTCTCCTGGTTCTATACCCGCAAAAAACGCATGGCCGACGGCACGACCCAGGAATATCTGGTCGAGGACCACGCCTATCGCGTCTACCGCATGCTGGGCGGGGATGTGAAGAGCCTGCCGGACTACTTCGTCTCGGCGCTCGACATGAGCGCGCTGGACCACATGCAGATGGTCGCCGCCGTCGCGCCTTACGTCGACACGGCGATTTCCAAGACGGTCAACGTGCCGGCCGATTATCCGTTCGAGGACTTCGAGTCGCTGTATCTGCAGGCGTGGCGCGCCGGGCTCAAGGGCATCACCACTTACCGGCCGAACAACGTGCTGGGCGCCGTGTTGTCGGTCGAGCCGGCCAAGGAAACGCCGCAAGATCTGTCGGCGAGCCAAGAGGGCGATCCGGACCGTCGCATCACGCTCAATACCGCGCCGAGCCCGGCACTGGCGAGCCTGAAGTGGCCGAACCGGCCTAAGCTCAAGCACGGCAACCCGTCCTGGACCTATATGGTCGAGCATGACAGCGGCGACTTCGCCGTGTTCATCGGCCATGTGGAAAACGGCCACATGCAGCCGTTCGAATGCTGGGTCAACGGCAACGAGCAGCCGCGTGGACTGGGGGCCGTGGCCAAGACGCTGTCGATGGACATGCGCTGCCGCGACGTCGAATGGCTGACCATGAAGCTGGAGTCGCTGGCGCAGACCTTCGGCGACAAGCGTTACACCGTCGAGCTGGGCGACCGTCCGGTGCACGCCACCTGCGCCGCCGCGGTACTGGCGCACATCGTGCGTCATCGCGTCGAGGAGCTGGGCGCGCTGACGCCGCAGGCGGGAGACACCACGCCGGTGATTGACGCCATGTTCGCGCGCAAGGAGCCGAAGTCCGGCGCCGACGGCACCATGAGCTGGTCGGTCGATATTTCCAATCCGCAGACCGGCGACGATTTCGTGCTGTTCCTGAAGGAGCTGGTGCTGCCGAACGGCCAGCGCCGTCCGTTCTCGATGTGGATGGCGGGCAGCTATCCGCGCGAACTCGATGGTTTGTGCAAGATGCTGTCGATGGACATGCGCGTCATCGATCCGGCTTGGATCGGCATGAAGCTGCGCAAGCTGTTGACCTACGCCGAGCCGCAGGGCGACTTTTTCGCGCGCACGCCGGATAGCGAGAAATCGCAGAGCTGGCCGTCGACCGTGGCCTATATGGCCCGTCTGGTGATCCACCGTTACGCCATGCTCGGCATTTTGACCGAGGAAGGTTTCCCGGTGGAGAACATGGGGGTGATGGTGCCGGAGCAGGGCGACCTGTTCGACGAAGGCGGCGTCGAGAAGATGAAGCCGGTGGCCGGCAAGCCGTGCCCGGAGTGCGGCAACCACGCGTTGATCAAACGCGACGGCTGCGAGTTCTGCACCGCCTGCGGTCACGTCGGCGCTTGCGGTTAAACCCGCCGCGCGACCGAAAAAGCCTCCCACGGGAGGCTTTTTTCATGGGTGTTGCCGTCCGAGCGCGAACAGCAGCAGCATGCCGACGGCCATGATGGCGGCGGTGACGATGAGCGCGCCATGATAGCTGCCGCTCGACGTGGCGATATAGCCCGCCATGACCGGGGCGATGATCTGCGCCACGCCGTAACTCAGCGTCAGGCGCGCCATGGCCTTGGCCGGATTGGCCGGGAAGTGGCGTCCCACCAGCGACAGCGTCAGGCTGACGATGCCGACGAAGGTGCCGCCATAGAGCACCGCGCTCAGCAGAATGAGCACCACGTCGCCACTGGCCGCGGGCAACACGACGGAGACGATTTGCAGACCATAGGCCCATAGCAGCGCGGGAATCTGTCCGGTACGGCGGGCGATACGGTCCCACAAGAAACAGGAGCCCATCGCGGCGAGGCCGACCACGACCCAAACCCAGCCGCCACGGCCGGCCATGAGCGGCAGTTTTTCGACGATGGCGACGATGAAGGTGGCGCTGATGACGTAACCGAAGCCGGCGCAGAAATAGGCGCTGATCAGCAGCGTCATCCACCGGCGCGACGGTGGCGGCGCGGTGTGCGCAGCCCCGGCGTGCTTGGCGGCCGGCGCGGGCAGCCACCGCCAGGCCGGTACGAAAAACGCCGCGCCAAGCAGCCCCAGGCCCAGCCACTGCCCTTGCCAGGCGAGATGGTCGATCATTGCCGTGACGGCGAGGCCGGAGACGACGATGCCGACGCCCATGCCGGTGAAGTGCAAGCCCAGCGACGGCGCATGACCATGGCGGATCAGCCAGTTCAACACCAGTCCAGATGCCAGCAGCAGGCCACCGGTGCTGGAGATGCCGGAGAGAAAGCGCAGGATGGCCCATAGCGTCATATTGTCGGTCAAGCCCATTGCCATGGTGCTGACGACCGCCAGCACGAGACTTAGCCGGTAGAGTTGGAATTTGCGTGTCAGGTTGCCGATCATGGCAACCGCCAACGCGCCTAGCATATAGCCCAGGTAGTTGAACGTGGCGAGCCAGCCGCCGGCGAGATCCGACAGACCCGCCTGATGCCGCATGACCGGCAACAAGGGGGTATAGGCAAAGCGGGCAATGCCGACCGTCAGAATCAAGGCGCAGATGCCGGCGCTGATGACGCGCAAGCTGTCATAGGCGTGAGGCGGGCGCGTAAGGGTGGTTTCCATGATGGACTCTTCGCGAGTTGACGATGGCCCCATGCTAGCGAGGCAGCGGTTGCCATTCTTTGGATAAGATGACTAGATTTATCGATGAAAAGACAATCGTGAGCCACCGCCATGCCATCCCCGACTGACTGGATCGCCATCGATGTTCCCGAGCTGGATGCGCTGCCGATGGCGGTGACACCGCGCTCGCAGAATCTGGCCGCGCGCCAGCGGTTTCCGTTGCATGCGCACCGATGGCATCAGTTGGTCTATGCCACCGCCGGCACGCTCGTCGTGACGGTCGCCGGCGCGTGGTATGTGATTACGCCGGAGCAGGCGATTTGGGTGCCAGCGGGGGTGCCGCATACGACCGGCACGTTGCAGGGGGCCGAATTTCGGAATTTGTACGTTGCCGATATGCCCGGGGTGACGATGCCGTCGCGGTGCACGGTGTTCGCGGTTACCGCGTTATTGCGCGCGTTGATCGTCGAATTGGAAGCGGTGAGCCATCGGGAGGAGGACAGCCGCTATATCGATCAGCTCAATGCGCTGGCCCTGGCGCAGCTCGCACGATTGCCGGCACAGGACTTTTATTTGCCGTGGCCGCACAGCGCGCGTTTGACCACGATCTGCCTGGCGCTGTATGCCGATCCCGCCGATGCGCGCGGACTGGCGTTGTGGGGGCGGGAATTGGGCGCGTCCGGGCGCACGCTGGCGCGTCATTTCGAGAAGGAGGTCGGTTTGAGCTTTCGCGCTTGGCGCTATCGGCTGCGGTTGTTTCTGGCCATCGAATGGCTATGCGCGGGGCGCAGCATCACCGATATCGCGTTGTCGCTCGGGTACGCCTCGACTGCCGCCTTTACCTATATGTTCCGTCAGGAGATGGGCGCGGCGCCCACGGTGTGGCGCGAGCGCAAAGCGGGCGGGTTGCCGTCGTCCCCCGTCCTTGGCTAAAATCCGCCGCAAACGACAAGGAGAAAGACCTCATGATGCGGGTAAAAGAGAATCCGGCCGATATCGGCCGCTGCGGCTGCGGCCGCCGGGAATATTGCGACGGCAGCCACGGTTTGACCGAAGAGCAATGGCAGGCGCTGCAGGCGAAGGAGCGCGCCGAGGCCGAGGCGGCGCAAACCGGCGGCGATGCCGAGCCGCGTTTCGACTGAGCGCCGCCAACAAAATACGCTTTGGGTAGCGTGCGTTCGCGAAGCAACGCACGGCCGCACCTGTCTCAGTGCGGCGAGTTGCTGCCGCAACCGCCGCAGCTCCCGCATCCGCCGGCACAACCGCCGCTTTTGGCGCTGGCGCGCAGCTTGCGCGCCACGTAGACGACGCAGACCACGACCAGCGCGCCGATGATGGCATATTGGATCCACAGTCCGTGATTCATAGTAAGGCCCCCGCGAGATGATAGGTGGCGAATGCCAGAACATAAGCCACGATGAACATGTAGCTGAACGACAGCACGACCTTGCGCCATGAGCCGGTTTCGCGCCGGATCACCGCCAGTGTCGACATGCACTGCGGCGCAAAGGCGAACCAGACCATCAGCGACAGCGCGCTGGCCAGCGAGAAATGGCCGGTCAGTACTTGGCCCAGCGTGCCCACGTCGGCGTTATTGCCCACCGCGTAGACGGTGGCGAGCGTCGCCACGGCGGTTTCGCGTGCGGCAAAGGCCGGGATCAGCGACAAAGTGATCTGCCAGTTGAAGCCCAGCGGTTCGAAAACGTGTTGCAGCGCCCGTCCGAGCATCCCGGCGAAGCTGTAATCGATGGCCGGACCCGTGGCGCCGACCGGCGGCGACGGGAAGGTGGCGATAAACCACATGACGACCGTGAGAGCCAGGATGACACCGGTCAGCCGGCGCAGAAAGATCGCGCCGCGTTCCCACAGGCCTAGCGCGACGTCGCGCGCATTCGGCAGGCGATAGGCCGGCAGCTCCATCAGCAGCGCGTGTTCGCGCTGGTCGCGCCCCAGACGTTTGGCCACCCAGCCGACCACCATGGCGCCGACGATGCCGAGCATATAGAGCGCGAACAGCGTCAATCCCTGCAAATTGAATAGCCCCCACACTTTGGTGGTGGGGATGAAGGCGCCGATCAGCAGTGCGTACACCGGCAGCCGCGCCGAGCAGGTCATCAGCGGCGCGACCAGGATGGTGGCCCAGCGATCGCGCGGGTCGGTGATGCTGCGCGTGCCGATGATGCCGGGAATGGCGCAAGCGAAGCTCGATAGCAGCGGGATGAAGGAGCGTCCCGTCAGCCCGACCGATACCATCAATCTGTCGAGCAGGAAGGCGGCGCGCGGCAGATAGCCGGATTCCTCCAGCAGCAGAATGAATAAGAACAGCACCAGAATCTCGGGCAGGAAGCCCAGCACGGTGCCGACGCCGCTGAGCACGCCATCGCAAATCAGGCCGCGTAGCGGTCCGGCGGGCAGTCCGGCGCCGACGATGGCGCTCAGGCTGTCGAAACCGTCGCCGATGGCGTCGGTCATCGGCTTGCCGAGCGAATAGACCGCCTGGAACACCAAGAACATCACCGCGGCCAGAATGATCGGTCCGATGACCGGGTGCAGGGTCCAGCGGTCGATGGCGTCGACGACCTTATCGGAGGCGTGCGGCATGGTCACCGTGGCCCGCAGGAGCGCGCGCACCTCGGCGTGCAGATCGGCGCTCTCGTCCATCGCGGCTGGCTGTGGCGTCAGCGACGGAATGCCTTTGTCCACCAGATCGACCAGCGCGCGCGCGCCGCCGCGTCGCACCGCCACGGTCTGCACCACCGGCATGCCAAGCTGGCGTTCCAACTCGGCCACGTCGATGCGGATGCCGCGATGGCGGGCGGCGTCCATCATATTGAGCGCCAGCACCATCGGCCGTCCGAGACGTTTGACTTCGAGCACGAAGCGCAGGTGCAGCCGCAGGTTGGTGGCGTCGGCCACGCAGACGATCATGTCGGGTACGGCTTCACCTGGATAGTGGCCCAAGAGCACATCGCGGGTGATGCGTTCGTCCGGGCTCGTCGATTCGAAGCTGTAGGCGCCCGGCAGGTCGAGCAGGCGGATGGCGCGGCCGGACGGCGCGGTGAAGCGGCCCTCCTTGCGCTCCACCGTGACGCCGGCGTAATTGGCGACCTTTTGGCGAGCGCCGGTCAACTGGTTGAATAGCGCGGTTTTGCCGCAGTTGGGGTTGCCGACCAGGGCAATGCGCAACGTGGCTTCAGACATGGGCGTGCTCCGGTTCTTCGATCACGACGCGGCTGGCCTCGGCGCGGCGCAGCGCAAAGCGGGTGGAGCCGACCTGAATCAAAATCGGATCGCCGCCCCAGGGCGCGCGCGCCACCACCCGTACGGGCTCGCCCGCAACAAAGCCCAGGTCGCGCAGGCGTTGGGCGATGGCGTCGGCGGCATACTGATCGTCGACGTGGCGGACCACGGCGTGCGTGCCGTTAGGGAGGTCGGTGAGGTTCATGGTGATGGCCTTAAATAGTAATCGTTCTCATTATGATTTTGGCCACATTGTCCTGACAAGGACATTTTGCGGGAATGACTTAAAGGTTGACTTCCATCAAGCGGATTGCGCCAACTCGCGCAGCACGCGCTCGCCGAACTCGTCCACCGGCAGATAGGCCAACAGACGGTCGCCGTCGCGCGCCGCCGACCACCAATTGTTTTGTTGCAGGGTAAACAGGCCGAGCCGGGGGTGGCTGAATGTTTTGAGCTGATTCTCGATGGCGCGCACCTCGTAACGTTGCCAGGCGTCGCGAAATGCCGGCGAGGCCGCCATGAAGCGGTCCAACAGCGTTTCCCATAACGGTTCGTGGCGGTGTTCGGCCATGGCGCTGCGGAACTGGGCCACCATGCGCGGCACGGCATCCTCCCAATTGGCCAGACTTGCCTGCCAAGCGCTGTGCGTCAGCGCCAGGTAGATGCAATTGCGGTCTTCCGGCGCGATGCGCGCCAGATCGACGCCGACCATGCGGCAGTAGGATTGATTGAAGCCGAGAATGTCGTAACGCGCGTTCTGGATCAGCGCCGGTATCGGGTCGAGTTGGTCGAGCAGGCGCTGCTGCATGGTCGAGAGCGCCGGACAACCTGCCGGCGCGGCGGGACGCTCCGGTTGTTTCAGCCCGGCCAGCGTGAACAGATGACGGGTTTCCGCTTCCGTGCATTGCAACGCGCCGGCCACCGCCGCGAGCACCCGGGAGGAAACCCGGATCGGCCGGCCCTGCTCCAGCTTGGTGTACCAGGTAATGCCGATGTCGGCCAGCGCGGCGACGTCTTCGCGCCGCAGTCCCGGCGTGCGTTTGCGCCCGCCGCGCGCGATGCCCAGCCGGCCGGGGTCCAGGCTTTCGCGTCGGGCGCGCAGGAAGGCGCCCAGTTCGTGCGCGTTGCTGTCGTGCAGTGCGTCGGTTATGTCCATCGGTTTCCGCTCCGTTGCCTGGCACAATTTATACCAGGCTAAGCAAACTCTGGTGCCAGTCTGAGAGACTTCCCATACTACTTCCACATAATCATATTGTGGAGATAAATGATGAAGAAGCATGCAACTACTGGTCATTTGGGGATGGCCGGCTTGTGGGTGCTGCTGGCTGGACAGTTATTGCCGCAGGTGGATTTTTCCATTGTCAACGTGGCGCTGGCGGATCTGGCCCGCTCGCTGTCCGCCACGGAAACGGATCTGGCGCTGATGGTATCGGTGTATGGCGTGGCGTTCGCCGTTTGCTTGGCTTTGGGTGGGCGGCTGGGCGACAACTTTGGCCGCCGCCGTCTGTTCAATATTGGCGTCGCGCTGTTTGGCATGGCCTCGTTGTTGTGCGGACTGGCGCCGTCGATGGGCTTTCTCTTGGCGGCCCGGGTGTTGCAGGGGCTGGCCGCCGCCCTGTTGGTGCCGCAGATTCTCGCCACGATCCATGTCTGCCTGAGCGGCCACGCCCATTCGCGCGCGCTGGGCTTCTACGGCGCCGTCGGCGGGCTGGCGTTCATCATCGGTCAAGTGCTGGGCGGATTTTTGGTTTCCGCCATGGGATGGCGCAGTGTGTTTCTGATCAATTTGCCGATCTGTCTGGCGGTTCTGGCGCTGTCGCGGCGCATGTTGCCCGAAACCCGGCGCGAGCGCGCCGCGCACATCGACGTGCCCGGCACGCTGGTGCTGACGCTGCTGATTCTATGCTTGTTGCTGCCGTTGGCGCTCGGTCCGTCGCGCCACTGGTCCTGGCCTTATCTGGCGATGCTGTCGATGGCATTGCCGCTCGTCGCGTGGCTCGCGCGCGTTGAACTGGCGCAGGAACGGCGAGGTCTTGTGCCGTTGCTGCCGCCTTCGCTGTTGCGTATCGGCAGCGTGCGCTTCGGCTTGCTGGTGGCGGTGCTGTTTTACAGTTGCTGGAGCGGTTTCATGTTCGTGATGGCGTTGGCGTTGCAAACGGGGGCTGGCTTGTCGCCGCTCGCTTGCGGCAACGTATTCATTCCGCTGGGCGCCGCCTATTTTGCCAGCTCGCTCGTGAGTGCCCGGCTGGCGGCTCGGCTCGGGCGCCTGCGCGCGCTTTTGTTGGGCTCCTCGGTGCAGATGGCTGGGCTGTTGGGCATCCTGCTCAGTTGCCGGCTGGCGTGGCCGCATCCCAGTCTGCTGTCGTTGGCGCCGGCGCTGATGCTGGTCGGCGCCGGTCAGGCGCAGATCGTCAGCAGTTTTTTCCGTATCGGCTTGTCCGACGTGCCGGCTGATCACGCCGGCGCTGGCAGCGCCATGTTGACCACCGTGCAGCAGGCGGCGTTTGGTTTGGGGTCGGCCGTGCTGGGCGCGGTGTTTGCGCAAACCTTCGCCGGCGGCGGCGACGCGCTGGCGGCGTTGTTTGCCGCCATCGGCGCCGAATTCGGCCTGATGATGCTATTGCTGGCCAGCACGCTGGCGTATGGCTGGCGCGCGCGGCGTGCTGGCGCGCTCAGGCCAACACCGTGCGGCGCGGCATCACGAGCCGGCTGATGAGTCCGGCGGGATAGGGGAGGCTGCCGGATACCCCCAAGTGCCGCCGCAGCCACAGCAGGATGCCCGGCACCAGCCGCACAAACTGCTCGGCGGCGCAATGGCCGGCATGCTCGATCAGCCAAACCTCGGCGTTGGCGAGGCCGGCGAAGCCCTGCGTGTCCTGCAGGCCGACATAGGGGTCGTTGCGGCCGTTGATCACCAGCAGCTTGGCCTTGGGGGGCGCGATCAGCAAGCCTTGATGCGCTAGCGAGAACTCCTGTGTCAGCTGGTTGGCCTGCGCCTCATCCGGCATGGCGGAAAGCTGCATGGCATTGGCGATGGTGCCGGTCAGCGCGTTGTTGAGCGTGAGCGGGCTCGATCCGGGCTGGGTATCGAACCCGACCGGGCCGCCGATGTCCACGGCCGCGTCGACCGCGCCCTGCATGGCGAGCTTGGCCGCCCAATGCCCGCCGATGCTGATGCCGAGCATGCCGGTGCGCGCCGATGGATCGCGCAGTTGGTCGATCACCTGGCGATAGACTTCCTGACTGTCCGGCTCAAGCGGCAGCGTCGTTTCTCCTGTGCCCGGCATGTCGAGCGCGCACACGCGCAAACCGCCATAACGGGCGAGCGCCACGGCCAGCTGATGTAGTTCGAATTTGCCGATGTACACCCCGCCGCTCAGGCATAGCAGCGGTCTTGGCCGGCGGGCCGGCGCCGCCGGTTCGAACAGGTGCGCCATGATCTGGCTCGGCCCGGCCGCGGTGCGGATATCGAGCGACTTGCGTTCGAAGCGGCAGGGAAATTCCGGCGCCGCGCGTAGATAACAGCGGATCTGATCGGCCAGCGCCTGCTTGCGCTCCGGCGTGTTGATCACCGGGAAACGCGCCGCGCCATGACACGCCGAGGCCTCCAGCCAGCGCTCGGCGCGCTCCGCCTGTTTGGCGTGCAACGTCCATTCATGGGTCCAGGCGCCGGGCCCGGTGCCCCAGAAATTGGTCACGTGGCTACGCACTTGGCGCAACGACCGGCGGGAAATGCCCTGGGCTTTCAGCTGCCAGGCGCGTTCGTCGAAGAGCGCCTGATAGTCCAGATCAAAGGTAAACATGCGGATTCTCGGCCTTATGCGGTGAGTCCGAATCGACGGCGGATCGCGCGAAACGGGCAATGGCATTGCGCGGGTTGGTGATAAACCGGCTTATTATGATAAGAAGCGGTGCGTCATGACAACTTGATGATAGTCAGCACTGTGGTCTGCGAGGTCACAACGGCTTTTCCCTATGATGCGCGCCGGACAAGGAAAAAAAGCGATCTCAGGCACTAACGTCGATCTGTCCGCCGCTGCCGTCGTCGATCGCGCTGGCGGCTGATGCGCTGTTCGCCGCATCGACATCTGCGATTGCCTTATCGGCGTCGGAGAGACTCTCATCCGTTTTCGACAGGTCGTGTTGGGCATCCTTATGGGAGCGGGACAGTGATTTGAGCATCTGCCGCATGGCTTTGATCTCGGCGGCCAGTTCTTTCAATGTGCTGGAGAGCGCGTCGCCGGCGGTGTTGCCGATGGATCCCGTGGTCGTGGTCGAACCGGCGCCGGCCGCGCCGCTGCTGTCCGTGCCTGCCGCCGCGTTCGTTGACGCGGTTGTGTCGCTCATGGCCTGGGTTGGCGCATTGTCCGCGCCATCCACGCTGACGCTGACGGCGATCGTGCTTCCACCATCCGTGCCGTTGCCGTTCAGCGATTTTAGCTCCCCAGCGATCGATTGCAGCTCTTTCGCCAGCTGCGCCAGTTGTTGCGCCAAGCCCTTGACCGTGGCCGGCGACGCCATGGCCATCATCTGCCGCAGCGCCTTAATGCGTTGCTTGAGCATCTCGGCACGCTGTCCCAGCACCGCGCGTTGGCTGGCACGCGTCGAACTCGATATCGCGGACGCTTGCTGTTTGGCTTGTTGCCGAGATTGGGCCAAATGGCTGAGCGCCTGCTGGATCGTGCTGCTGAGCGTCACGCGGTCGGTGGCGCTATCCGTGAGGTTCGCGGCGGCGGCTGCCGGCTTGTTCCGGGAGGTGGCGGCGGTGCTCAGTGTGACCGTTATCGGCTGCGTTAGTATGCGAATTTGCATATTTATAAAAATTATCGATGACGATGATATATCGTCCACGTAGACCATTTCTTGAGCGCGCAGTCTCATGCAGGCATGCGCGCGCGACGTTCGGCGCGCGCCGCGATATGCGCCTGCAACAGCGCGCCCAGGCGTTCGGTGGCTTGCCGCAACGTGTCGTCTGGCACCGAGGCGAACGCCAATTGCAAGGCCGGCGGGTAGCGGCGAAGCAAGGCCAGCGAGGACAGGGGGCGCACTTGTATGCCTTGGGTGCACAGTTCGTCGGCGATCGCTTGATCGTCGAGGCCGGATGGCAGCCAGAGCACGAAATGAAAACCGCAGTGCTCGCCAGACAGCCGCGGCCGCTCGATCCAACGCCCCAGTTCTTGCACCACCACGTCGCGCCGGCGCTGGTAGATGCGCCGCGCTTGGCGGATATGGGCGTAGAGGTCGCCCGATTCGATCATCGAGGCCAGCGCCTGCTGTTCGATCAGTCCCGGATAGGCGCCGGCGGCATACAGGCGCTGGATCAGCGCCGGGCGCCAGCTTTGCGGCACGATCATGAAGCCGATGCGCAGCGAGGCGTACAGTAGCTTGTTGAAGCTGCCGCAGAACAGCACGCGGTCGTCGCGGTCGCTGGATTTGAGCGCCGGCGGCGGTGACTTCAGGTAGTTGTATTCGCTGTCGTAGTCGTCTTCGATCACCAGCGCACCATGGCGTCGCGCCCAGTCGAGCAGGGCCACCCGGCGCGAGGCGCTCATCGTGTAGCCGAGCGGCGACTGGTGGGCGGGGGTGACGTAGACCGCCGCGCACGGCGTATCGCCCAGCGCCTCGACCTGGAGCCCTTCGCTGTCGACCGCAGTCGGGCGCAACGTCAGACCGCGCGATTCGAAAATCTCGCGCGCCTGGCGGTAGGTCGGATCCTCCAGCGCCACGGTCGCTCCCTGGGGTAACAAGCCGGCCACCAGGCTGAGCGCCTGGCGGATGCCGGTGGTGATCACCACGTCGTCCGCCTGGCATTCGATGCCGCGCACGCCACGCACATAGTCTGCGACCGCTTGGCGCAGCCGGCACAAGCCGCCGAATTGCATCAAATGCATATCGTCCACCGCGATTTCGCGCGTCGCGCGCGTCAGGTGCTGGCGCCATTTCGCCAGGTCCAGCAATTGCGGGTCGGCGGCGCGGGCGATGAACGCCTCTCGCGCCGGACCGGGCGCACAGTTGAGCCGGCCCTGCGTTTCCGGCGCCGGAATCGGCTTACCGATCGCAGCGGGCGCGACGGCGCGGGCGACGCGGCAAGGCGTGTCCGGCAGCATGAAATGCTCGGGCAAGGCGGCGGTGACGAACGTGCCGGCGCCTTGGCGCCGTTCCAAATAGCCCTCGATGGTCAATCGCTCGTAAGCCTGCTCCACCGTGCCGCGCGACAACGACCAGCGCGCCGCCAGCTCGCGCGTGGACGGCACCTGTTCGCCCAGGCGCAGGCGGCCGTCGATGACCGCCTGACGCAGACTGCGGTAAACCTGATCCTGGCGGGTGAGATTGGCGGGCGCTTCGAGCAGGGGGATATCCAGGGTTTTGACGCGACGCATTTTAAGAGCCCTTAAGTGGTCCATTCAAAAAAGCATGAAGTGGAACTTCATTGTGAACCAATATGCAATTAGGATTATCGGGCGTCAAGAAGAAAATAATTAAATGGAGCCGATTATGAAAATTTATTTGTCATTACCTCGCCGCTTCAACATATTGTTAAGTAAGTGGTTTTCCGGCATGACCACGCATGTGCGCTATGGCTATCGCGCCGATGTCGAGGCGTGGGTGCACTGTTCACATGCCGCAGCGACGGGCGAGGCACGCATAGACTGCCCGCACTGCCGCGCCGCCAGATTGCCGCCGGTTTAAAGGCGGGGCGGGTTGTACCGAGTGGATCGGCCCCTGCGCGCTTCGGGACAGGATGCGCGGTGGAAGGAAGGTCAAAACAACGATTAGAGGAGAGAACCTTCCGGCTGAATCTGCTTTTCATAAGACAAAAGAGATCAAGGAGAAAGCAGAATGACGATCGGAGAAAAATGGCGCCAACACCGTCAGGCTGTTGGCCATGCGTGGTACTGGGGCATGGGCTTGCAAATCAACCAAGCCCTGCATGATAAATCTGTGCTGACGGCCATGCGACGTGCCCAGGCAATGCCCGTGGTGTGTGGTTGCCCGGATGGCGTGCAGTGCAGCCTGTGCGCACCGATTACCGACGGCGAGGATTGACGCCGCGTATCCGTTTACGGAATAGAGCGGCCAGCGCATAGACGCTGGCCGCTCTATTTTCTAATCGTTGCGCATCAGCCGGTAAGCCAGCCGCCGCTGCCACGCGCGCGGCACAAAACGGTTGCCGAACACCGTCAGCGCGTTGAGAAGCCCGGGCACCACGGCGGCGCGGCGCGCGGCGAGCGCCGACAGTGCCCGGCGCACCACGGTCTTGCTCTGCATGATGACCATGCGTTGGTAGGGGGTGGGCTGCTGTCCCGAGACGTCGAAGAAATGCGTGGCGGTGACGCCGGGCGACAAGACGGTGACCTGGACGCCGTGCGGCTTGAGTTCTTCGTGCAGAGCCTCGCCCAACAGCAATACGTAGGCTTTGCTGGCACAGTATGCGGCGTAGGTCGGGGTGGCCTGGTAAGCGCCGACGGAGGCCACCAACAGAATTTGGCCGTGTCCGCGCGCCGCCATGTCGGCGGCAAAGAGCCGCGTGAGCTCGGTCAAGGCGACGATATTGAGTTGCAGCATGCCCTGCAGACGGTCGAGCGGTTGCTGATGAAACGCGCCATGCACACCGAAACCGGCGTTGTTGACCAATAATTCGACCGGCAAGCCCAGTGCGTCGATGCGTTCTTTGAGCGCTTGCGCCGCGCCCGGGGCGGCCAGATCCTGCGGCAAAACTTCCACCGCCACCCCGTGCTGGGCGATAAGCGTATCGGCCAACTTCCGCATCGGCGCCAGACTGCGCGCCACCAACAGCAGCGAATAGCCTTGCGCCGCCAATTGGCGGGCGAAATCGGCGCCTAGGCCGCTGGATGCGCCGGTGACCAGTGCCCAGCGCTTGTCTTGCTGATTCATCGCTCCGCTCCAATAAAATGACTAATGGTCATTTTTTATCACGAATAGTGCGCCCGTCGCAAGCCACCCGTTGCACGCTCGGCGACACATCTCTTATATTCGAGATAAATCTGCAACAACAAAGGGATAACCATGAACTTCCTGCCTCACTTGGCCATGGTGGCCGCCGTCATGCTGCTGGCCTGCATCAGCCCCGGTCCCGATTTGATCGCGGTGTCCTCGCATGGCTTGAACAGCCGCCGCGCCGGGCTCGCCGTTGCCGCCGGCATTGCCTCCTCTCACGCCGTTTGGGCCGCGCTGACCATCTTTGGCCTGGGGCTGCTGATTAGCCAATTGGCCGGCCTGTACTGGGTGATTCGCATGGCCGGCGCTTTATACCTGCTGTATCTCGGCGTGGGCATGCTGCGTGGGTTGTGGCGGCCCGAACAGGAAAGCGCGCTCGCCCGGGCCGAAACGCGCGGCGCCGCGGCCGCCTACAAGAAGGGATTGACCGTGGGACTCACGAACCCCAAGGCGGCAACCTTCTTCGGCAGCCTGTTCGTGACGTTGTTGCCGGTGCATGCACCGGTCTGGGTGCTGGGTATGACGTGGCTCAGCGTGGTGCTGGTGTCGATCGGCTGGTTCAGTCTGGTGGCCTGTCTCTTCTCGACCCGCGCCGTGCAGCAAGGTTACGCGCGCCTAAGAAAACCGATCGATGCCGTGATGGGAACGCTGCTCTTGGCGCTGGGCGCGCGGCTGGCGCTTGATCATTGACGATTTTCCGGCGGGTGCTGGTATTTATTGCGCACGTGCAACGCCGACTTGATCGCCACGCTGATCAGGGTACCGATCGCGATCAGCGTGAGGATGATGTCGATCACGCTGACGTCGGCGGGCAGCGACCCCAGCAGCAATGAACGCGTGCCCCACACCCCGAGGATGATGCTGGCCGCGCTGGTGATCAGTTTGGAGAAGTCCGCCAAGAGTATCGTCGCCGAGGTGGTGATGACCAACAACACCACCAGCAGGCAGACGATATATTCCACGTAGAAAGGCCGCTTGAAGTTACCGGAGAAGGCGATGGTCGGCGGGTGCGCGGTGGTGATGGCGTCGACGTTCTTGATGATCGTGTTTTGATTATTGACGAAATGCGGTATCTGCTCGTCGACGGACAGATTCAGGTTATTGCTGCCTGACCCGATGAAGGTCGATTTTCCTTTGTCCACCCGTTCGGCGCTCAAGGCGACGTCGACCTGATATTGATCGAACGGGTAAATGGAAATATCGCCATCAATTGGCATGACAATGTCGTGCTCAAATTCGCCGTTGTTGGCGGGCACGTCGAAAGACACGCTCTGCGGCACGCGGTTGTCGTTGTTCTCCTTTAAATAGAACGTGGACATGTGCAGCCGCATGACGTGGCCGCCGCAGTCCTGCCAGCAATCATGGTAGCCCGAGACGACAAACTTGATCGTCTTGCCGACCGGGTCGATGTCCTTGGCCAAAAGCTCCAGCTGCACGAATTCGTTGCGCTTTTTGGCGTTCGGGTGGGCGAGGATCAGGCTGGTGGCCTCGTCGCTGGCGGCGTTGGATTGTACTGAGGCATACAACGATTTCAGCGCGAAGGGCATGCCGGAGAGAATGGTCAGGAGCAGGATGGCAATCGAATAGTTGATGGTATTGATCAGCCATTTGCGCTGCCGAAACGGTTTTGTCATGACGGGCTCCTGTCATGTTGGCGATGTCTTCCCCGTTCCTTTCTAGCATGTGACGCGCGCGTTTGTGGGTCTCAATCGAGCAGCCCCGCTGCCGCCGCGGTGAGCGATTCGGTTAGACGGCTGATCAGCGCGCTTTCCATTGCCCAGCGATGCCAGTAAAGCGGCAGATGAAACGGCCGCGCCGGACTCAGGTCCACGAGCAAGCCACGCTTCAGCCGCTCGCCGATGAGTAGATTGGATACCAGGCCGAAACCGGCGCCTGCCGCGATGACGTCGACGAATTCGTTGATGGATGGGATCAGGTGAAAGGGAAACGCGCCGGTAAAGCGGGGGTGCTGTTGCGCGAGAAAATCGAAATGCAGCGGATCGTCATGACTGACGAGGACAGCGGGCGCGCACGCAAGCGCTTCATCGGTCAGCCCGTCGGGGAAATGGCGCGCGGCAAAGTCCGGCGTGGCCACGCAATAAAAGCGCATGGCGCCAAGCTCGGTCACCTCGCCGCCGGGCAGGGCGGCGGCATGTTGGCTGATGCAACCGAGCACCGTGCCGTTGCGCATCATCTGCTGCGTGCGCGATTCGTCATCGACGTAGACCTGCAGCAAGCTGCGAGGAGAGTGGGGAATCCATTGCATGCAGGTCCGTACGAACCATGCCAGCGTGTCGTTGCTGACCGCGACGGCGACGACCTGATAGCTGTCGGCGTCGGCCTTCATCTTCTGTGCCAGCTCATGCTCGAGCAATGCCACCTGACGGGCGTGACGCAGTAGGTGCTCGCCTTGCGCGGTCGGCGCCATCGGCAGCGACCGGGTCAGCAGCCGTTGACCGACGCTTTGCTCCAACTGCGATAACCGCTGCGATACCGCCGACTGCGTGATATGCAGACGCTTGGCCGCCTTGTCGAAGCTTTGCTCGCGAATCACCGCGTCCAGGGCCGCCAAATGCTTGTAGTCGATGCGAAGCGCCACGATTAGCTCCTCTAATCCATATCCAGAATAATGAATTGTACAACAAGTATATTAGTCGTTTAGATTATTAGAGGACGCTGTTTTACCAGAGCGCCGATGAATAACGAAGAATATGGGGGTCGACAAATGACGGACACCGCAGCCGTGCCAGACCGTGGCGCGAGAAAGATTGGATTTGTGGCGCTGACGGCGCTGGTGATGGGCTCCATGTTGGGCGCCGGCATTTTGTCGCTACCGCAGAACATGGCCGCCACCTCGGGTTCCGCGGCGGTGCTCATCGCCTGGGGCATCACGTTGTTCGGTATGCTGATGTTGGCGCTGGTGTTCCAGAATCTGTCCAACCGCAAGCCGGAGGTCGAGGGCGGGGTCTACGGCTATGCGCGCGCCGGCTTCGGCGATTTCATGGGCTTCAATTCGGCCTGGGGTTATTGGATGTCCGGCTGGGTCGGTAACGTGTCGCTGTTCGTGGTGATGTTCTCCGCGCTCGCCGGCTTCAAGCCATTCGCCTTCTTCGCCGACGGCAATAACTGGCAGTCGATTTTGGCCTCGTCGGTGCTCTTGTGGCTGTTGACCTGGACGGTGATGCGTGGCGTGCACGAGGCCGCCTTCGTCAATATTCTGACCACGATCGCGCGCGTGCTGCCGCTGATTCTGTTCGTGATCGTGGTGATCCTGGCCTTCAACGTCAAAACCTTTTCCACCGATTTCTGGGGCAACGTGAAGCTTGGTACGGTGCTCGATCAAGTCAAGGGCGCGATGTTGGTGACGGTGTGGGTCTATATCGGCATCGAGGGCGCGACCGTGTATTCGACCCGGGCGCTGAATAAGTCCGATATCGGCCGCTCCACCATTGTCGGCTTCCTGTTGACCTCGGTGCTGTTGGTGGCGGTGTCGGTGCTCTCGCTCGGCATCATGAGCCAGCCGGAGCTCGCCGGGTTGAAGAACCCGTCTGCGGCGGGTGTGCTGCAGCATGTGGTGGGCCCCTGGGGCGCCGATTTGATCAACGCGTGTCTGGTGATTGCCGTCGGCGGCGAACTGCTGGCCTGGACCATGTTGCCGGCGGAGATTCCCTACCTGGGCGCCCGCGACGGCGTTTTCCCCAAGATGTTCGGCCAGGTTAACCGCCACCAGTCGCCGGTCAACGCGCTGTGGCTGACCAACGGTCTGATTCAAGTGATGCTGCTGGTGACGCTGTATAGCTCTGCCGGTTACTTGGCGCTGTTGTCGCTGGCGACCTCGATGGTGCTGATCCCCTACCTGCTGTGCGGCGGCTATGCCTGGCTCGTGGCGCTGCGCGGCGAAGGCTATCCGGCCGGTACGATGGCGCGCAACCGCGACATGCTGATCGGCGTGCTGGCCACCGGGTATTGCGTCTGGCTGATCTACGCGGCCGGGCTGAAGTATCTGTTCCTGTCGATGATTTTGTATACCCCTGGCATCGCCTTCTACTGGTGGGCCAAGTGGGAACGCGGCGAAAAGCCGTTCAAGGGGTTCGAACTGGTGCTGGCGCTGTTTATGGCCGTGCTGGGGGTGATCGCCTGCGTCATGGTGGCGCAAGGCAAGATCAGCCTGAACTGATGGTACCTCAAGTAGAGTAATTGGTAATTTTGCTCCCTCGCCGCGGCCCGTGCCGCGGCTTTTTTTATGGTAGGGAGTAGGGAGTGGGGAGTAGCGTGCGTTCGCGCAGCAACGCACGTTTACAACGCGGGAGTAGAAGCAAAACCTTAAACGGCGGGAGTAAAAGCTAGCGCCACTCCCGCTTTCAAGGTGTTGCTGTTACTCCCGCAGTAAAAGACCGCAAGCAGGGTTAGCGGTTTTTACTACTCCCGACGCCCCACTCCCTACTCCCCGTCTTTTAGAGTACCGCCCACAGCCCCATGAGAATGACCACGCCGAGCGCGATCGCCAGCGCTTGCGTGGTGTGGCGTTCCTTGTCGAGCGCTTGGTGCACGGCGTTGTTCATCGATTCGATCTTGGACAGATGCTGCTGCATCTCGTGCCTATCCTGATCTTGCTTGATTAGCGTCTGCAGCATCGATTCGCCGCCAAATTCGGTGATCATCGCCGATTCGCAGACACCGATCAGTCGTCCGACCTTGTCTTTGTAGTAGATGCCGGAGCGTTGCTGTTCGTCCCGCCATTCGAACTCGAAGCCTTGTTTGGCAAAAAAGGCCTGTTTGTGCAGCTTTTCGGTTTCACTGGTGCCGGCCTGGATCATCAGCATGCCGGGGCTCGCGCTGTAGTCGCCGTAAGTGGCTTTGGCCCAGGCGACCACGATGGAGAACAGAAAATCGTCAAGCCCTGTGCCCGCGAGCGTGTCGGTGATGTTTAGCCCCGCCTTGGGCCCAAAGGTGATCGCGCGGCTTGGGTGGTCGACGCGCGCCCAGGCGCAGTTGCGGCTGCCATGGAAACGCGCCTCATCCTCGGCAAAGCTGCTCCAACTGCCGCTGGTATTGAGGGCGTAGCCGCGAAATTGCACACGGAAGAAATCCGATTGGCCGGTGACCGCCCGGTTACGCTGCAAAA
This sequence comes from Paludibacterium sp., assembly GCF_019232825.1. Classification (GTDB taxonomy): domain Bacteria; phylum Pseudomonadota; class Gammaproteobacteria; order Burkholderiales; family Chromobacteriaceae; genus Paludibacterium. The sequence continues at coordinate 28,672 of NZ_JAFAND010000062.1, forward strand.
TGCCGTACATCAGCAGGCCGTTTTCGCGCTGAATCTTGAGAATGCTTTCGCCTAGCGGCATGGCGATGTTGGCCAGCGCGGTTTCGCTTTCCGGCGCTTTGACCTCGGTGGCTTCCGCGACCTGCGGTGCCGCGTGTTCGGCTGAAGGTGTATTCATGACCAACCGGTAGTTGAAAGGGCACGATCATGCCCAGTGGATGGCATTTTGATCTAGGCCTCTATCCTGCATTAAAAATGAAAGGTTAAAAAGCAATTTGCAAATAAAACCGAAAACACGTTGGATATTGGACAACGGCGCGACATAAATATCTTCATGCGGTGATTTTTTGCCCATGTATAATGCATCCTGTCACCGGGGGTGCCGCTAAGCGCGGCTGAGAGAGTCCCTGATTACCTGATCTGGTTCGTACCAGCGGAGGGAGCGTGATGTCGGGCGTAACGCCGGCGCTGCTTCCGTTTCGTGGAGAGTGTCCGAATGAAATTTCGCCGTCTTTGCCTTGCCCTTTCTCTTTTCGGCGTCGCGCTAGGCGCGCAAGCCGACAGCTTGCGCGTGATCACGCACAGCTCCTTCGAAGTGTCCAAGCCGCTGTTGGCCGATTTTGAAAAGCAGACCGGCATTCAGGTCGAACTGATCAAGGCGGGTGACGCCGGCGAAATGCTCAACAAGCTGATTCTGACGCGCGCCAATCCGATCGCCGATGTGGTGTTCGGCTTGGATAATTCATTGGCGGGCAAGGCCGAGGAAGCCGGCGTGATCGCGCCCTCGACGCTCAAGAGCGACGGCCGCAAGGCGCGCTACAGCTTGCCTGGCGGGCTTGTCAGCACCGACTACGGCTATGTGACCCTGGTGTATGACAAGGCGTGGTTCGCCAAGCACAATCTGCCGCTGCCGAAGTCGCTCGCCGATCTGACGCTGCCGGCTTACCGCGATCTGCTGGTGGTGGAGAACCCGGCAACGTCGAGCCCGGGACAGGCCTTCTTGTTTTCCACCATCCACGCCATGGGCGAGGAGCGCGCCTTTGCCTTCTGGCGCAAGCTGCGCGGCAATGGCGTCAAGGTGGTCAAGGACTGGGGCATCGCCTACAACACCGATTTCTCGCATAACGGCGGCGGCCGCCCGATCGTGCTGAGCTATGCCACCGACCCGGCGGCCGAAGTCGCGTTCAGCAAGGTGAAGATTACCGAGTCGCCGGTGGGCACGCTGCCGTTGCCGGGCGCGGTATACCAGCAGATCGAGGGGGCTGGGCTGATCCAGGGCGGACATGAGCGCGCCGCGGCGGAGAAATTCATCGCTTTCCTGCGCTCCAAGCCGGTTCAGCAAGACCTGCAGACCCAGATGTGGATGTATCCGGTGATGCAGGGCACGCCGCTTGCGCCGGTGTTCTCGTTTGCCAAGGAGCCGGCGGCGCACCAGACGCCGAGCGCGCAGGAGATCCGCGCCAAGGGTCAGGATTGGGTCAAGCGCTGGACGCAGGTGGTGCTCAAGTAACATGCGTTCAACGCGCGTTCTGGCGCTCTTGCCGCTGGCCTTGTTGCTCTCTTTGGCCGGCGCGCCGCTAGCGCGCTTGATGGCGGAGGGGGCCGGCACGTTGTCGCCGGCCTTTTTGTTCGACCCCTACTATCGTTGGCGGCTGCTGTGGTCGTTTACGCAGGCGCTGGCGACCTGCGCGCTGGCGCTGCTGTTCGGTTTGCCGATCGCCTGGGCGCTGGCGCGCTTCGACTTTCCTGGCCGACGTTGGCTGATGCGGCTGATGATGCTGCCCTTCGTCATGCCGACGCTGGTGGCCGCCATGGGCGTGTTGGCGCTGTTCGGTCCCGAGGGTGTGACCGGCGTCATGGGGCAGGATACGCCGTGGCTGCTGTTGTACGGCAACCTTTTCTATAACCTGCCGCTGCTGGTGCGCTCGGCGCAAGAGGGGTTTGCGCGCTTGCCGGCCAGCCGGATCATGGCGGCGCGCACGCTCGGCGCTTCGCCCTGGCGTGTTTTTTGGCGCATCGAGCTGCCCGGGGCCTTGCCATGGGTGTGTTCGGCGCTCTGTCTGGTGTTCCTCTACTGCTTTTCCGGCTTTGGTCTGGCGCTGATTCTGGGTGGCCAGCGGTATGCCACGGTCGAAGTGGAGATTTATACGCTCGTGGCCTACGAACTGAATCTGGGGGACGCCAGCGCCTTGGCGCTGACCGTGCTGGCGATTACCGGCCTCGCGGCGCTGGGTTATGCCTGGCTTGAGCGGATACTGGCGCGGCCGCTGCGCGGCATGGCGCTGCCGCGTAGCGCCCCCACTGGCTGGCGCCAATACGCGCTGTTGGCGCTGGCCATGGGGCTGACGGCCATGCTGGCGCTGGCGCCGCTCGCGGCGATCGCCTGGCGCGCGCTATGGGCCGGGGCGGCCTGGCAGGCGCTGGCCGATCCCGAGGTGTGGGGCGCGCTGGCCAACACCGCCCGCTTTACCGCGCTCGCGCTTGCCGGCGCCTGCGTGTTCGGCTTGGCGCACGCCTTTGCCATGCGCCGCAGCGTGCTGCTCGGCACCTTGGCTTTTCTGCCCTATGCGTTGTCGCCCATCTGCGTGGCGTTCGGCCTGTTGCTGCTGTATCCGGGGTTGTCCGCGAGCCTGGTGCTGTTGATCGGCGCCTATACCCTGCTGGCCTATCCGTTCATCGCGCGCGGACTGGCCGCGTCGCTCGACGCCGTGCCGGCGCATCTGCCGCAGGCGGCGCGCACGCTGGGCGCTTCGCCTTGGCGCCTGACTTGGCGACTGCTGTTGCCGCTGGCGGCGCCGGCGCTGCGGCGCGGCATGGCCTTTGCCGCCGCGACCGCGTTGGGCGAATTCGCGGTGACGCTGTTTCTGTCGCGGCCGGAGTGGATGACGCTGACGACGCTGATTTATCAGCGTTTGGGACGGCCGGGGGCGATGAACCAGGACAGTGCGCTGGTGCTGTCTTGCCTGTTGATGTTGTTGGCGATGCTGGCATTTGTGTTGATCGAATGGCAGCGGGAGGAGGCGCGCGATGCTGGAGGTCGATAAGGTCTCGAAGCGCTATGAACGGCAATGGCTGGCGCATGAGCTGTCGTTGACCGTCGGTGCGGGCGAGATCGTGGCATTGCTCGGCCCGAGCGGTTGCGGCAAGAGCACCTTGCTTAAGATGATCGCCGGGTTGGAGCCGTTGGACGCCGGGGCGATCCGCTTCGCCGGCGTCGACCTCGCGCGCGTACCGCCCGAGGCGCGTCATTTCGCGCTGATGTTCCAGGATTTTGCGCTGTTTCCGCATCTGAATGTGCTCGACAACGTCTGTTTCGGTCTGGTGGAGCGGCGCATGCCCAAGCCCGCCGCGCGCGAGGCGGCGCGGGCGATTTTAGCCACGGTGGGGCTTGCCGGCTACGACACCCGCGCGGTGGGCACATTGTCCGGGGGCGAGGCGCAGCGCGTGGCGCTGGCGCGCGCGCTGGTGACGTCGCCACGGCTACTGCTCTTGGATGAACCGTTCTCCAGCCTGGATGCGCACCTGCGTCTGACGCTGCAGGCCGAGTTTGGCCAGCGCATCCGCGCGCAGGGCATCAGCGCGCTGTTGGTGACGCACGATCGCCAAGAGGCTTTTGCCATGGCCGATCGCATCGCGCTACTGCACCAAGGCCGCATCCGTCAATGCGACACACCGGCCGGATTGCTGGCGGCCCCGGCGGATGCTTGGGTGGCGCGCTTCATCGGTTTCGACAACGTGTGCGAACGCTGGGCGTTGCCGGAAACGGCGTTGCGCTTGTCGGCGTCGGCGCCGGCGGCGCGCGTCGAGACGATGACGCCACTGGCAGAGGGCATGCGGCTGCAATTGTCGCAGGACGGGCAGACCTACATTCTGCACTTGTCCGCGCGCGAAGCGTCTCCCTGGCGCGCGCAACTCGCTCCGGGAGCGAGCGTCGGTTTGGCGGTCGATTCGACGGCCTTCATCGACTTCGTTTGAGTCGCTCACGCCTCAACAATGCTTAATCGTTTGTCGAACATGGTCGGCAACGGCGATGCTAGCCTGGGAGCATGACACCTATCCCGACCCTCGATAGCGCTCGCCTGCGTTTCGATCCGCTCTGCGAAAGCGACCTGGACACGATCTTCCATCTCTATAGCAACCCGGACGTGGTGCGGCTGTTCGGTCAGGACCGCATGACCGAAACCGCCCATGCGCAGTACTGGCTGGACATTCAGGGGCAGATGCGCCAACTCGACCTGGGCGCGACCTGGGTGCTGAGGTTGAAGGAGAGCGGCCAAGCGGTGGGCACGTTCAGTTTCGACGGCATCAATCGGCAGTGGCACAACGTGGGCATCAGCTATGCGCTGCACCCCGATTACTGGCGCCGCGGGCTGATGACCGAAACGTTGCAAACGATGGTCGCCTTTGCCTGGTGCGGCGCGCTGGCGGGGCCGATGCACCGCATTCAGGCGCTGGTGTACATGGAAAACACGGCGTCGGTCGCCCTGCTGCGTAAAGTGGGTTTCGTGCGGGAAGGGGCGCGGCTCGGGCTGGTCTTCTGGCAGCAACGCTACTGGGATTTGGAGAGCTTCTGCTTACTTAATCCGTCGGATCCGCCGTCTGCGGCGTTTGACACACATTGACCCAGGTTCCCGCCACGATTTCCTGCAATCGCGCCGGGGCGACGCGCACTGCCGTATGGGTGCCGCCGGCGGCCGGCATCACCGTGTCGAAGTCGCAGAGCGAGACGTCGAGGTAAACCGGCAGCGGTTCGGCGAGCCCGAACGGGCAGACGCCGCCCACCGGATGTCCGGTCAGCATTTCCACTTCGTGCGCGCCAAGCATCTTTCCTTTGCCCAACGCCGCCTTGAATTTGCGGTTATCGATGCGCGCGTCGCCGCGCGCCACCAATAGCACCACGCGTTCGTCGCCGAGACGGAAGGCCAGGGTTTTGGCGATGCGTCCCGGCTCGACGCCGTGCGCCTCGGCCGCCAGGGATACGGTGGCGGTGCTGGTGGACAATTCGATGATGTCGAGCTCGATCTGACGATGGGCGAACTCGGCGCGGACGGAGGCTAAACTCATCGGTGAATAGACCCTAATCTTGAACCGCGAGCGACAGCGTTTCCTTGATTTCTTCCATGACCACATAGCTGCGCGACTCATTGGCGGCCGGCAATTTAAGCAGAATATTGCCCAGGAGCTCGCGATACATCGACATGTCGGGAATGCGTGCCTTGATCAGATAATCGAACTCGCCGGATACCAGATGGCATTCGAGAATTTCCGGAATGTTTTGCACTTCGCGGCGGAAGGCGTCGAAGATGTCTCCGGATTTGGCGGACAGCTTAATCTCGACGAACACGAGCAAGCTGGCATTGAGCATGTGCGGGTTGAGGCGGGCGAAATAGCCTTCGATGACCCCTTCGCGTTCCAGGCGGCGTACCCGCTCGGTACACGGGGTCGTGGAGAGCCCGACTTTCTCCGCAAGATCGGTGAGCGAGATCCGTCCGTTGTTTTGCAATAGCTGCAGGATTCTCAGATCGATCTTGTCGAAGATGCGCTCGGCAGTGGTTTTTTTTCTCATACGGGTCGTGCACCCCTGCGGTGGTTGAATATATTGATTCCCAATTGGACGTTGGGTAAATGCACTGTATCTAAATCAATATAATACTTTAAATGCCTAGTATGCGGTTTTTGTCATGGGTGTCGCGAGGGATCACGACTGCGCTTGCAGTTTGCTCTCCAGCGCGTTTTCGGCCGAGAGGATATGAAAACGGATGAAGGCCGCCGCTTCATCGGCTTTGCCGGCACGGCACAGCGCCAAGAGCTGGGTATGTTCGGCGTGCGCCTGCTCCATGGTTTGGGTGAGCAGGATCTGCATGCGGGTATAGCGGTCGGTCTTGTTGTGCAGCTGCTCGATCAGCGCCTGGGTATTCGGGCGCTTGGCGCTGCGGTAGAGCGCCATGTGGAAGCGGGCATTGAGTTCGCCCCAATGACGCACGTCATTATTCTTCAACGCCAGTTCAAATTCCTTCAGCGTCGTTTCGGCCAGATTCAGATCGGTCTGACTTTGATGGGGCACCGACGTGCGTAAGAGCTCGCTCTCGAGTAGTGCGCGGATATCGAGCAATTCGCGGATATCCTCGAACGACAGTTTGGAAACCAGCGCGCCCTTATGGTCGATGATCTGCACCAGTCCCTCGGCTTCCAGTTGACGCAATGCTTCGCGTACCGGCACCCGACTCACGCCGTATTCATTGGAAAGCGCCTCTTGGCGCAACTGCTGGCCGTCGGCGAATTCGCCCGACAGGATACGCTGGCGCAGCGATTCGGTGACGGCGCTGGTCAAGGTTTGGCGTTTGATCGGCTGCATGGTGTTCATGGGGAAGGCTAGCGGTCAGTCCATTAATTTAGGTATGTTTTATGGCAACAGAATATACGGGGCGCATGGCGTCAGACAAGAGACCGCAAGCGCAAAGTGACAAAAAGGTGAAAAAACAGGTAATTGCCCATGATCGGGCCGTAAAGTGTCGCTTTATCCGGCCGTGATCGTTTTTCTGGGCGGAAAACGAAAAACCCCGCGCATATTGCGCGGGGCTTCGATGCTTACTGGGGTGGATGATGGGGCTCGAACCCACGACAACCGGAATCACAATCCGGGACTCTACCAACTGAGCTACATCCACCGTCGAAACGGTGCATTACGGCCAATAGGGCCAGTAACGGCTAAATCTCTGGGGTGGATGATGGGGCTCGAACCCACGACAACCGGAATCACAATCCGGGACTCTACCAACTGAGCTACATCCACCACTGAAAAACGGTACTGCTGCCTCTGTCACCTGGCGCACCCGACAGGACTCGAACCTGTAACCCCCGGCTTAGAAGGCCGGTGCTCTATCCGGTTGAGCTACGGGCACGTTGTGTCGGCTGCTCGTTCTGGTCGGGGCGGTGGGATTCGAACTCACGACCACCTGGTCCCAAACCAGGTGCGCTACCAGACTGCGCTACGCCCCGACTACAGAGTCGGCAACTATACGGATCGGGACTTGTACTGTCAATACCCGTTGAGTACGGGGGGGTAAAAATGCGAAAATGAGTAGTTCGTTATTCAGCTTATTCAGGATGGGGTATGACAGCTCAGCGCATTGACGGCAAAGCCATCGCGGCACAAGTGACCGAGGCGGTGCGGCAGGGTGTGGCACAACGTTTGGCGGCGGGCAAGCGCGCGCCAGGCATCGCCTTCATCCTGGTGGGCGACGACCCTGCCTCGGCGTCGTATGTGCGGGGCAAGAAACGGGCCTGCGAACAGACCGGCGTGGTCGCTTTCGGGCATGAACTGCCGGCCGATACGCCGCCGCAAGCACTCTTGGACCTCATCGACCGGCTCAACGCCGACGACGCAGTCGACGGCATTCTGCTGCAATTGCCGCTGCCGGCGCACCTTGCGCCGCAGCCTTTCCTGGAGCGCATCGATCCGGCCAAGGACGTGGACGGGCTGCACCCGTACAACATCGGCCGGCTGGCGCTGAAAATGCCGCTCGCGCGCCCCTGCACGCCGCGTGGCGTGATGACGCTGCTGTCGGCCTACGGCATCGACCCGGCCGGTAAAAAGGCGGTGGTGGTCGGCGCCTCGAATCTGGTGGGGCGGCCGCAGGCGCTGGAGCTGATGCTCGCGCGCGCCACGGTGACGGTTTGCCATCGCGCTACGGCGGACCTGGCCGCGGAAGTGGCCGGTGCCGATATTCTGGTCGTGGCCGCCGGCGTCCCCGGCCTGATCCGGGGCGGCTGGATCAAACCCGGCGCGGTGGTCATCGACGTCGGCATCAACCGGCTCGCGGACGGCACGTTATGCGGCGACGTGGACTTTGCCGCCGCGAGCGCGCGCGCGGCCTTCATCACGCCGGTGCCGGGTGGGGTGGGGCCGATGACCATCGCGAGCCTGATGCAAAATATTTTGGAAGCCGCCGAGCGACGTGATCCGAGCGGCAATGTTGCACGACACGGATAAAACGACAAAGAGACCCCTTCACGATGAGTCATGCCAAACATTCCGCCACCCTGCTGATCAGTTGTCCCGATCGTCAGGGGTTGGTCGCGGCGATCGCCAATTTTTTGATGACCTACAACGCCAACATCATGCATGCCGACCAGCATCAGGATGACAGCGAACAATTGTTCTTGATGCGGGTCGAGTGGTCGCTGGACGGCTTTACGCTGCCGATGGAGGATTTCGCCGCGGCGTTCCAACCGATCGCCGCCGAGCATCAAATGACGTGGAGCGTCTCCTTGTCGAGCAAAAAGCCGCGCATGGCCATCATGGTGTCGCACTATGAGCATTGTCTGGCCGACCTGCTGCATCGCTGGCGCATTGGCGAGCTCAACTGCGAGATTCCGCTGATCGTCGCCAACCACGAGGATTGCCGCGCGTTGGCGGATTTCAACGGCATCCCGTTTCACTTGATTCCCGTGTCCAAGGACAACAAGGCCGAGGCCGAGGCCGCCGCATGGCGTCTCTTCGACGAGGCCGGAGTCGATTTGATCGTGCTCGCGCGTTATATGCAGGTGTTGTCGCCGGCGTTCGTCGCGCGCTACCGTAACCGCGTCATTAATATCCACCACAGTTTTCTACCGGCTTTCGACGGCGCCAAGCCGTACCATCGCGCTTTTGCGCGCGGCGTGAAGTTGATCGGCGCCACGAGCCACTATGTGACCGAGGTGCTCGACGACGGGCCGATCATCGAGCAGGAGGTGACGCGCATCTCGCATCGCGACGACGTCGCCGACCTGATTCAAAAAGGGCGGGACTTGGAAAAAGTGGTGCTGTCACGCGCCGTGCGCTGGCATCTGGACCGCCGCATCCTTTCTTATGGCAACAAAACTGTGATTTTTGATTGAGTTCCAATATGCGCATGCTGGGCGACGCCATCGATCTGTACCGTTTCCGTGTCAAGTCCTTGCTGGACTACCGCTATCCGTGGTGGCAGCTGGCCTTGTTGATTTCCTTTCTGGGGCTCGTCACCAGCGGTGGCTCGCCCGAGCTCGGCCTGTACCTGCCTGGTCGCGTCGGCTTCTGCGTGGCGTATAACTGGCTGGAGACGCTGCTGTTCGTGCCGTTCATCGGCCTGTGGCTGCGGGTGAATCCGTTGCGTTTCTTCCGGCCGCTATTGGCGATTTGCGTGCTGGGCAGCGGGCTGCAGCTGTTGCAGCCCTTGCTGAGCTGGCTGCCCGCCGATGTGTCGGACGGCTCGCTGATGCTGTTGATGGTGTATTCGCTACTGGTGCTGGCGCACGCGCTGGCGCGGGTGTCCGGCAAGGGGCGGCTGCGCGCGGTGATCGGCGTGCTGGTATTCTCGCTGTGCTCTGCGTTCCTGATGCAGGGCGCCTGGTATCTGACGAGCCGCATGGGGTGGGTCGAGTCGCCCGCTAGCGCGTGGAACCCCTTTGCCGGCTATGCGGATGACAACAGCAGCGCGCCGGCCGAGGGCAGCAGCAGCGGTGACTCGGATCAAAGCCAGTCCGACGGGGCGCCGGCGGTGATGCCCTGACGCAACGGGACGAACCTTTATGTAGGGTGCACTCGCCGAAGGCAGTGCACCACCATCTAGGGCCTGTCTGCAAACTATTTGTGAACTGCGCTGGCCTGGTAAATGGCCAGCCCTTCGGGGCCGGTATCAGCCGGCGCATCGCGTTGTCGCTTGCCCCTTGCAGTGAATGACACTGCGGCGGGACGCGCTTCTAGCGCTGCATC
>NZ_JAFAND010000099.1 GCF_019232825.1 Paludibacterium sp.
CGTCTCGAAAGCCTGCAGTTCAGCGAACATCTGCTGGCAAATATCGACGTGCTGCGCGCGCTTGGCCAGCCACTGTTCGGCAAACGACTGGCTGCCGCCGGCATCGGTCAGCGCGAGCCCCGTCAGCGAGCGCTGCATGCGATACAGGTCGTCGCGCAGCGCAGAGCGCGCCAGCGATTGCCAGCGGTTGTCGCGCGGCAGGCCGGTGATGGCGTCGCGCAGCCAATCCAGCTGCAGATTGGCCGCTAGACGGTAGTAGTTGCGCGCCACGATCTCCGGCGCCACCTTGCCCGCGTCCGCCAATTCCAGAATGTCCATCAGCGGCACCGCGAACTCCAGCCGCGCCAGAACGCGGATCAGGTCCTGCGGCACGTTGGGCAGATCCAAACGGGCCTCCCAGTCGGCGACAAGCGCATACTGGCGCGAGTCGATCAGCTCAGGCAGACGCGCGATCAACGCGCGCACCTTATCGGCATACTGCGCGATCAGTTTGTCGACCGACCCGATCGGCCGCTTATTGCGCAACACCCAACGCGTCACGCGCTCGACCAGTGTGCGCACCAGCACCATCATCGCCATCTGGCGGTCGGCCGGCACCTTGCTATCCAGTCCCTCTATACGCTGCCACAGCGACTCGGCGTCGAACACCCGGCTCGCCACCCACCAAGCCCGAGCGATTTCCGCTGCCGAGAACGGCGACTCCTCTTGCAGTCGGAACACGAACGTCGTGCCCATGCGGTTGACGATCCGATTGGCCAGTTGATTGGAAATGATCTCGCGCTTCAGATGGTGGCGCTCCATCTGGCCGCGGAATTTCTTTTGCAGCGCTTTGGGGAAATAGTTGACCAGCACCGGCAAGAAATCGGGATCTTCCGGCAGATCGCTCGCCAGTAACGCCTGATCGAGCGAGATCTTGCTGTAGGCGAGCAACACGCCGACCTCGGGAGAGGTCAGCCCCTGCCGCGCCAAGCGGCGTTCGTTGATTTGGGTGTCGCTCGGCAGGAACTCCAGCTCCCGGTTCAGCTCGCCGCTCTTTTCCAGATGATGGATCAAACGCGCGTGCGTCGACAACATCGATGCCGCTTCCTGGCGCTTGATGGCCAACAGCTCGGTTTGCAGGTAATTGTTGCTCAACACCAGATCGCCGACGTCCTCCGTCATCTCCGCCAAGAGTTCGTTGCGCTGCTTGAGCGTCATGTCTCCCGCCTGAATCACCGCGCCCAGCAGAATCTTGATGTTGACCTCGTGGTCGGAGCAGTCGACCCCGGCCGAGTTGTCGATCGCATCCGAGCAGTTGAGCCCGCCTTTCAAGGCGAACTCGATACGGCCACGCTGCGTGCAGCCCAGGTTGCCGCCCTCGGCCAGCACCTTGACCTTGAGATCGCCGGCATTGACGCGCAACCCGTCATTGGCCCGATCGTGCGCGTCGAGGTGGCTCTCGCTGCTGGCCTTGAAATAGGTGCCGATGCCGCCGTTGTAGAGCAAGTCGGCCTCAGCCGTCAGGATGGCGCGGATCAGCTCGTTCGGCGCCAGATGCTCGTCCTCGACGCCGAGCCATGCACGCACTTCCGGCGACAGCGGGATCGACTTGGCCGAACGTTCGTACACCCCGCCGCCCTTCGAAATCAGCTTGGCGTTGTAATCGGTCCAGTTGGAGCGCGGCAGCGCGAACAGGCGCTGACGCTCGGTGAAGCTCTTGTCGGCATCCGGATTGGGATCGAGGAAGATGTGCAGATGGTTGAACGCCGCCTTCAGGCGAATGTGCTTGGACAGCAGCATGCCGTTGCCGAACACGTCGCCGGCCATGTCGCCGATGCCGATCACGGTGAAATCCTGTTCCTGGGTATTGATGCCCAAGTGGCGGAAGTGACGTTTGACCGACTCCCAGGCGCCGCGCGCGGTAATGCCCATCTTCTTGTGGTCATAGCCGGCCGAGCCGCCCGAGGCGAAGGCGTCGCCCAGCCAGAAACCGTAGGCTTGCGACACGCTGTTGGCGATATCGGAGAAGGTTGCCGTGCCCTTATCGGCGGCGACCACCAGATAGGGGTCGTCCTCGTCCAGGCGGCGTACGTCGACCGGCGGCACAATGGCGCCGCTGACCAGGTTGTCGGTCAAGTCCAGCAAGGCGGACACGAAGGTGCGATAGCACGCGATGCCTTCGGCCATCCAGGCCTCGCGCTCGGACGCGGGCGGCAGCTGCTTGCAAACAAAGCCGCCTTTGGAGCCCATCGGCACGATGACCGAGTTCTTGACTTGCTGCGCCTTGACGAGCCCCAGCACCTCGGTGCGGAAGTCTTCCATGCGGTCCGACCAGCGCAAACCGCCGCGCGCCACCTTCGAGCCGCGCAGATGCACGCCCTCGACGCGCGGGCTGTAGACCCAGATTTCAAACAGCGGCCGCGGCTGGGGCAGGAAGGCGATGACGCTGGACTGCAGCTTGAACGACATATAGGGCTTGGGTTGACCATCCTCGCCGCGCTGCCAGAAATTGGTGCGGCGCGTGGCCAGGATCACCGTCAACAACCCATTGAGAATACGATCCTCATCCAGGTTCGCCACCAGATCCAAGCGCGCGTGCAACTGCTCTTCCAGTTCCGCGGCATGCTTGAGGTCGGCCGCGCGCGGGTCGAGCCGCGCGGCGAACAGGCTCACCAAATCACGCGTGATGTCGGGATAGTTGGTCACGCACTGCTCGATGTACGCCTGACTGAAGGTCAGCCCGCCTTGGCGCAGATATTTGGCCAGCGCGCGCACCAGCGAAATCTGGCGCCAATTGAGGCCGGCGACCAGCGCCAGCCGGTTGAAGCCGTCATTTTCACAACGCTTGCTGAAGACTTGGCTCAACAACTCTTGGAAATCCTGCTGAACCTCGTCGCGCAGCATCTGCTCGAACAGGCCGCCCAAATCGAGGCCGAAATCGCTGATCCACACCGTGCTGCCATCGGCGCGCTTCACGCAATAGGGGTGCTCGTCGCGGACCTTGACGCCCATGTTTTCCAGAATCGGCAGGCTGGCCGACAATCCCAGCGCCTCGCCATGGCTGAACAACTTGAGATTGAAATCCTCGGCATTGCGATGAAACGGCCGGTAAAGCTTCATCGTCAGCGGCGACGAGGCGGTCACGCTTTCCAGATGCTGAATGTCCAGCACGGCGTTGCGCACCGCGAACTCTTCGCGGTACGCCACCGGGAAGGCCTGCTTGTAGTCATTGAACAGGCGGTTCCCCTCCTCCTCGCCATGCGCCTCGATCAGCTGCTGGTGCAGCTCCTCGGTCCATCCCCGCACCAGGCGCTCGATCTCCGCTTCGATCTCGTTTTCGCGGAATGCCGGCAACTTGGCGGCATGGGTACGAATAATGTAGTGCACGCGCGCAAGCATGGCGTCGCCGATCTGCACGCTGAATTCGGTCGAGTTGCCTTGGAAGGCATTGAGCAGCACGCGCTCGATCTTCAAGCGCACTTCGGTGCTGAAACTGTCGCGCGGCACATACACGAGGCTGCTGACATAGCGGTGATAGCGGTCGGTGCGCACGAACAGGCGCACGCGCGGCCGTTCCTGCAAATTGACGATCCCCTCGGCGATCGGCGCCAAGGTCTCCGCCGGAATTTCAATCAGCTCATCGCGCGGATAGCTCTCCAGCACAAAGTTGAGCGTCTTGGCCTTGTAGCTGTTTTCCACGTAGTCGCAGCTGGCGATGACGCTTTCGACCTTGCGGCGCAAGATGGGGATGTCCTTGGGCGACGCCTGATAGGCGCGCGCCGTATAGAGGCCCAGGAAGCGACGCTCGCCGATCACCGCGCCCTTGGCGTCGAAGCGCTTGATGCCGACGAAATCGACGTAAGCCGAGCGGTGGATGATGGACCGGGTTTGCGACTTGTTGAGGATGATGAGCTGCGGCAAGTGCGCCAACTCGCGCAAGGTCTGCGGCAACTGCTCGAAGCTGGCGGAGTACTCTTTGTCGCCCTGGTCCTTGAGAATCCCTAGGCCGCTGCCCTTGACGATTTTCAGGCTATCCTTGCCATCGCGCTTGACCAGGTCGTAATCGCAATACCCCATGAACAAAAAATGATTGTCGGCCGTCCACTGCAGGAACTCGACCGCTTCCTTGGCTTCCGTTGCGCGCGCGCCCTTGATCTTCGCCAGATCCTTGCCGATTTCGGCCAATACCGCGCGCATTTTCGGCTCGTCGCTGACCACGAGGCGGATATCGGAAATGACCCGGTGAAGTTCATCCTGCAGCGTCTGCATCACGCTTTGGTCGCTGACGCGGTCCACTTGCACGTGGATATAGGACTCGCGCAGCAGATCGCCTTCCCCGGTACGCTGGATATCCTGCAAATTGCCCGCCGCGTCGCGCTTGACCGCCAAGACCGGATGGACGAGCAAGTGCAAATTCAAATTGTGACGCCCGAGGAACAGCGCCAGCGAATCGATCAGGAACGGCATGTCGTCGGTCACCATCTCGATCACCGAGTGGGTCGATTGCCAGCCGTCACGCTCGAAATCCGGGTTGTAGATACGGATCTTGGACTGACCCGCCGAACGCTTGCGGGCAAAATCGTAGTGCGCCATCGCGGCGCCGAACAGATCGAGCGAAGAGAAGCGGCTCAAGTCGCCATGCTCCGCGCCTTCAAAGTAAACCGGGAAAAAGCTCAGCTGCTTATCGGCATCTTTCGCCGACAATTTGCTCTTGGCCACGGACTGAATATCCGCAATCAGACTAGCCAATTCTGTTTTATTGGTCAGGGACATAGTTTTCTCTTGTTGTTAGCACTTTACATGCCCAAAGCAACGCGATGGCTCTCTTTGAAGTCCTGTCCGCATCGCTCTTGGAACGGGCATCGCCAGGACCGCCCGGGTCTCCAAACCACTATAGCCGCTTGCAAATCGGAAACGACACCTGAAGTGCAAGAAAATACCAGTGGTATGCCCGGCCGGTTGCCCACGCATTTAATACCTTTTCCTTAGACTAGAGCAAGCTGATAAACTGATGGCATCCTGTAATAGCTGCCTCGGCCGGGACCCGTCATGCGCTTTTTCGCACTGTGGCTTGTCGCTTTGTGCTTCCCCGCGATGCTTCATGCCGAAACACTGCGCTTCGGCATGGATCTCAATTACCCGCCCTTTTCCTGGCAAGACAGCGACGGTCAGCCGCAAGGCTTCGATGCCGACATGGCCCGCGCGCTCTGCCAAGACATGAAGGTCCGTTGCCAGATCGTGCCGCAAGATTGGGATGGCCTGGTCAAAGCGCTCTACTTGGGCAAATTCGACGCCATCCTGTCTTCGATGCAGATTACCGCGTCACGGCGGCAGAACCTGGATTTCACCCACCGCTATTACCACATCGCCAGCCG
This sequence comes from Paludibacterium sp., assembly GCF_019232825.1. Lineage (GTDB taxonomy): Bacteria > Pseudomonadota > Gammaproteobacteria > Burkholderiales > Chromobacteriaceae > Paludibacterium. Next base: position 5,355 of record NZ_JAFAND010000099.1, read on the forward strand.
CATGGTGACCCATGCGGGGTCTCCAGTGACGCGACACGGCTTCACCGGCCGCGCCATCGGCGTGTTGCGCGGCTCGACGCAGGCGAGTTTCGCCGAGGATTATTGGGGCAAATCGGGCGCACGCATTGTCGAGTACGACAAGGTGCCGGCGGCCTTCGCCGACCTGGCCCGGGGCCGATTGGCGGCAGTATTCGTCGACAACGTGGTCGGCAGCGACAGCTTCTTGTCCAAGCCGCAGGGAAAAGGCTTCTCGTTTGTAGGACCGGCATTCGACGATCCGCGCTACTTCGGGGAAGGCGCCGGCATCGCCGTGCGCAAAGGCGACGCGGCGCTGCAACAACGGCTCAATCAGGCGCTGGCCCATCTGCGTCAGAACGGAATCTATCAACAAATTGAAAAGAAGTACTTCAGCATCGATATTTATGGCAGTGCACCATGACAACCCCGGCCGATCGGGCTGCTAATCTTGCTCGCAAAGTCGCAAATAATCGTACAATACACACCTAGCGTTATTAATGCGGCGTTCCAGCTATACGTCATTCATGACAGCGGGCCGTTTACTTACTACGGAAGCTATGGGTCTCCAACCGCAAGCAGTCAAACCTCTCCGCTATGGCATGCTCTTGCTGCCTCACACCTCGATGGCCGACTTCGCGATGGCCTGCGAGGTTCTGGCACGCGCCAACCAATTGGCCGAACGAAAAATTTATGAATTTCTGACGCTGTCGCTGGACGGCACGCCGGTCGCGCTGAGCAATGGGCTGCAATATGCGGTAGATCTGCCGCTCGGCTACAGTCCCCGTCTGGACGGCTTGCTGATCTTTGCCGGCGATATTTCCAGTGACATCAACATCGATGAGCTCTCTCGCGGCATCCACGCCCAGAACATGGAAAAAATGCAACTGGCCGGGATCGGTTGCGCCAGTTACTGGCTGGCACGCGCGGGCATGCTGAATCAACATCGCGCCACCATTCATTGGCAGGACATCAATCAATTCACCGAGGATTTTCCCGACGTGGTGGTGTCTTCCAACCTGTACGAAGCGGATAGCACCGTCATGACGTGCGCTGGCGGCGTGGCCACGATGGATTTCGTGTTGTCGCTGATCGCCGCGCAGCAGAGCCATGAGTTCGCCTCGCGCCTCTCCGAAGTGTTCATCATGGAGCGCACCCGGCCGGGCAACGAACGTCAGCGCATCCCCCTCGCCACCCGCATCGGCGGCAGCCAGCCCAAACTGACCGAAGCGGTCAGTCTGATGGAGGCCAATATCGAGGAGCCGCTGTCCACCGACGACATCGCCTATTACGTCGGCGTATCCCGTCGTCAGCTGGAACGGCTGTTCAAGCAATATTTAAGCACCGTGCCATCCAAATACTACTTGGAGCTGCGCTTGAATCGCGCCCGGCAGCTGCTGCAGCAAACATCCAAATCCATCGTGCAAATCAGCCTCGCCTGCGGATTTTCCAGCGGCCCGCATTTTTCCAGCACGTATCGCAATCATTTCGGCATCACCCCGCGCGAGGAGCGCGCACAGCGCACCCAACCGCAATCACAGGGATAACAACGGGGCAGGCCTTGCCGCCCCACATCCCGTCACACCAGGGAGGCGTCATGGCGGACATCCATCACGCGGCGGCACGCGGCTTCAGCCAAGCCGCCGATGCCTATCAGAGAGGGCGTCCCGACTATCCCGACGCGCTGCATGCCTGGCTTTCTGACCGCTTGGGTGTGAAACCGGGACGCCAGGTCCTCGAACTAGGCGCGGGAACAGGCAAATTTACCCAATTGCTCCACGGCACGGATGCCACGGTGTGCGCATTGGAACCGGTGGCCGCCATGCGTGCGCAACTGCAGGCACTGCTGCCTGACGTTGCCACGCTAGACGGCCGCGCCGAGGCGATCCCGCTGCCGGACAAAGCGATGGACGTCGTTGTCTGTGCGCAGGCCTTCCACTGGTTTGCCAACGCGGATGCGTTAAACGAGATCCACCGAGTTCTCAAACCCGGCGGCCGGCTTGGCTTGATCTGGAACGTGCGCGACGAAAGCTGCGATTGGGTGCGCCAAATCACCACGCTGATCGCGCCCTTTGAAACGGGCGTGCCGCGTTTCCACTCCGGCGCGTGGCGGGCCCCCTTCGCCGACGGTCTCTTCAGTCTGCCCGAACCCGATTGCTTCCCCCACTTTCATACCGGCGCGCCGGAGCACGTGATCGTCGACCGCATTCTATCGGTCAGCTTCATCGCCGCACTGCCGGAAGGTCAGCGCGAACAGGTGCGGCAACAACTGCGCGATCTGATCCAGCAGCACCCGCAGCTGTCGGCGCGAACCTCGGTTTCTTTCCCCTATCGCACCGAAGCCTATTGCTGCGTGCCGCGCGCATAAACCCACAAAGCAAAAAGCCCAGACCTTGTGGTCTGGGCTTTCGTATGGGGCGTCTGGCGGTGTCCTACTTTCACACGGCGAATGCCGCACTATCATCGGCGCTAAGGCGTTTCACGGTCCTGTTCGGGATGGGAAGGCGTGGGACCACCT
>NZ_JAFAND010000102.1 GCF_019232825.1 Paludibacterium sp.
CTTTGGCATGCACGGCAGCGGCATGTTCATCATCAACCCGCCGTGGACCCTGGCCGAAACGCTGACCGAGACGCTGCCCTGGCTGACCGAGGCGTTGGCGCTTGACGCCGGCGCCACGCACACGCTCCGTTATCAGGGGGACTAGGGCGGATCGTCGCAAGGGGCGGTGCACTGCCTTCGGCGAGTACACCCTACCCGAATGGGTGTCCCGTTGCGTAGGGCGCAATCGGCGCGCAACGCGCGGCATTGCGCCGAATACTCTGACGACAGACCCTACGCCGACTCAGCGTTCGCCGCGACGCGCCAGCAAATCCGGCAGATCGACGATCCCCGCGCCGGGATAGTGCTTGGCGATCACGGCCGACAGATCGGCGGCGAAGGCATCAAATCGCGCCGATGCCCGCTCTGCGCCGCCATCGGCGTCGGCCGCCGCCGCGATCATGCCACCCGCGGACGTCGCGTGGCTGAAGCGGTCGATGATGATGAAGTTGCCGGTATGGCGGCAGAGACGATACGGATCGAACACCACCGGCGCGTCGAGCCGTATCCGGCACAAACCGATTTCGTTCAGCGCCAGCTGTTCGGCTGGCGCGACCTCATGGGTATTCACGTCGATGCGATGTAAAATCCGCTCGACCCGGCCCGGCACCTGCCTTCCCGCCAACTTGAACAGATACTCGCGCCCAGGCGCGAGCGGGGCGTCCGCCATCCACACCACGTGCGCGTCAAACGACGCCGACACCTGCGGCGCCGTCTGATCGGCGCGCACCAGCATATCGCCGCGCGAGATATCGATTTCATCCGCCAATGTCAGCGTGATCGCCTGTCCCGTGTGCGCGCGCGCCAAGTCGCCATCGGCGGTAACGATCGCCTTCACCCGGCTTTCGCGGCCGGACGGCAGCACACGGACCACATCGCCTGGATGCACGTCGCCGCTCGCCACCGTTCCGCTAAATCCCCGGAAGTCGGCATGGGGACGGTTGACCCATTGCACTGGCAGGCGAAACGCCGCCAGCCCTTGCGTCGTGTCGCAGTCGACCGTCTCCAACAGCTGCATCAACGTCTCGCCCTGATACCAGGGCATCCGCTTGCTGGCCTCGACAACGTTGTCGCCGCGCAATGCCGAAATCGGCACAAAATGCAGCGACGAGAAATCCATGCCGGCGACCAACTGCCGATACTGCTCCCGAATCGCATCGAATGCCTTGGCGTCGTACCCAAGCAAATCCATCTTGTTGACGGCGACGATCACATGACGCACCCCCAGCAAGCTGACGATATAGCTGTGCCGGCGCGTTTGCGTCTGGATGCCGTGGCGCGCATCGACCAGAATTACGGCCAAATCGCAGGTGGAGGCGCCTGTGGCCATATTGCGCGTGTATTGCTCGTGCCCCGGACAGTCGGCAATGATGAACTTGCGCTTTTCGGTGGAAAAATAGCGGTAAGCGACGTCGATGGTGATGCCCTGCTCGCGCTCGGCCTGCAAGCCGTCCACCAAGAGCGCCAGATCGATGTCGTCGTCGGTCGTATTGTATCGCTGCGAGTCGCGCTGGATCGCAGCCAGTTGATCCTCGAAAATCAATTTGGAGTCGTGCAGCAAACGGCCAATCAAGGTCGATTTGCCGTCGTCGACACTACCGCAGGTAATGAAGCGCAGCAAATCCTTCTGTTCGTGCTGCTTCAAGTATTCGTGGATGTTTTCCGCGATCAATTCGGATTGATGTGACATGGGCATTCGCTTCAATTGGCTGGGCGGCTAGAAGTAGCCGGCGATCTTCTTCTTTTCCATGGAGCCGGACTGATCGTGATCGATCAGGCGCCCCTGACGCTCGGAGGTCTTGGTCAACAACATCTCCTGAATGATCTCCGGCAAACTGGCGGCATCCGATTCGATCGCGCCGGTAAGCGGATAACACCCCAGGGTGCGGAAGCGCACCTTGCGCATTTGCGGCACTTCATTCGGCGCCAACGGCATGCGCTCGTCGTCAACCATCAGCAGCATGCCGTCGCGCTCCACCACCGGCCGCTCGGCAGCGAAATACAGCGGCACGATGTCGATATTCTCCAGATAGATGTATTGCCAAATATCGAGCTCCGTCCAATTCGACAGCGGAAACACGCGAATGCTTTCGCCCTTGTTGATGCGGGCGTTGTACAGATTCCAGAGTTCGGGGCGCTGATTCTTGGGATCCCAGCGATGCTGACGGTCTCGGAACGAATAGACCCGTTCTTTGGCGCGCGATTTTTCCTCATCGCGGCGCGCCCCGCCAAAGGCGGCATCGAACCCGTATTTGTCCAATGCTTGCTTGAGCGCTTGAGTTTTCATCACGTCGGTATGCCGTGCGCTGCCATGATCGAAAGGATTCACGCCGGCCGCCACGCCCTCTTGATTGACGTGCACCAAGAGCTTGAGCCCCAGCTTCGCCACCTGCTGGTCGCGAAAAGCGATCATGTCGCGAAATTTCCAGGTGGTATCGACGTGCAGCAGAGGGAACGGCGGCTTGCCGGGGTAGAAAGCCTTTAGCGCCAGATGCAGCATCACGGCGGAGTCCTTGCCGATGGAGTACAGCATCACCGGATTATCGAACTCGGCAGCCACTTCGCGGATGATGTGAATAGACTCCGCTTCCAGCTGCTTCAGATGGGTCAATCGATCTTGCTCTATCATGGATTCCTGCCTGATTCGTGGTCCACACGGACCAACCGTTACCTAAAATCTAAATCAGCGGTCCATCCTAAGCAAAATCGATTAGATATATCAATATAATAATGTTTAGGAATATAGTGCGCCGTGTTCCGACTTAGGCGCCAAGCCCGATCGTGCCTGGCGAAAAACCGAAAAAGCGCTTGAACGCGACGATGAAAGCTGACGCCGACGTATAACCCACATCGACTGCCACGCGGGATACCGGCGCCCCTTCACCGAGCAGCATCATCGCCCGTTGCAGACGCAAACGCTGCCGCCAGGCGCGAAACCCCATCCCCGTTTCCGACTCGAACAGCCGGCTAAGCGTCCGGCTCGATGCCGCCGCACGCTCGGCCCATTCGTCCAGGCTACGCTCGCACCCCGGATCATCGATCAATTGCCGGCAAATGACCTGCAGCCTGGCATCATGAGGAAACGGCAGCAGCACGTCACGGACGGGCAGCAGGGCCAATTGATCCAACAGTACCGTGATCAAGCGCCCCGGCGCGCCCGCCTCATCGTACTCCACCGGAAAGGTGCCGGCCTCGTGAATCAATTCGCGCACGAGCCCGGTCATGCTCACGACGCCGCCACGGCCAGCCAGCCGCGCGCCGACAGCGCCATCGAGGTACAGGCTTTCCTGCAGGATCGGTTGCACCATCTGCACCGAATGCTCGACGTTCGGTGGAATCCACAACCCCATGTCAGGCGTCATGACATAGCTGCCGATTTCGGTGGTCACCGACATCACGCCCTTGCTGCAATATAAAAACTGCGTCCAGGGATGACGATGCGGCCGCACGATCGAATTTTCCGGGCGCAGCTGGATGCGCATTAATACCGGCCGCGGCAGGCAGGAAAAATCAGGCAAACTTAATTCAACTAAATGACTTTGACCCATGGCGACATTCAAAAAAAGGAAAGGGATATTATCGCTGCCCAACCATTCAGAACACCTGTCCAATATTACACGACGCGCGACACCACGAACAGAAGCATTCACAACACATTGAAAATAATAAATTTATTGTCATTTAAATTACAAGAAAAACTCAGAATATATTTTATATTCTCCGTCTGACAAAATGGCCAGTTTATATAAAATGGCGAACCGAAGATTTTAGAAAACGGCAAGCAAAAAATGCCGCAATTCTAAAACGGAGAAATAGATGGCAAACAACCAACTCAAGAAAATGTACTGCACCGTGCTAGGCGCGTTTTTACTGTGCAATCATAGTTGGGCTCAACCAAATACGGCTTGGGTGGCAACACAAACACAGGCGACGCGTGTACCGACAACGCTGATGGCGCCCTTGGCCGCTCAGCCAGGCATGCCGATCCAGATCACGGTGGCGCTTAAGCTGCGCAACCGCGATCAGCTCGATCGGCAGATCGCACAGATGCGGACGGATCCGGCGCACACGCAGCACCTCACACAAGCCGCCTTCCTGCAGCGGCACGCGCCGCAGGACAGCCAAGTCGCCCAAGTGGTGCGTTACCTGCAGCAACAGGGCTTCCGCAATATCCAGGTCGCCGATAACCGGCTGCTGATCCGCGCAGAAGGCACCGCCGACAGCGCAAGCCACGCCTTCAATACGCCGATCCGGCTGTTCACCCAAAATGGGCAAACGCGCTTTGCCAACACCCAAGCCGCGCAAGTCCCCGCCTCGCTCGGCGGCACGGTACTGGCGGTACTGGGGCTGCAGAACGTGCACAAGGCGCACATCATGGCGCAACGCGCGGACCCCGCTACCTTTGGTTCCAGCACCGCAGGCCATGACCCCTATACGTTCTCGGCCATCTACAACGGCAGCAAGGCGCCGACCGCAGCGCAAGCCACTATCGGCATCATCGCTCAGGGCGATCTGACGCAAACGCTGGCTGATCTTCAAGCCTTCCAGCAACAGCATCAGATGAACGTGCCGGTCAACGTCATCCAGACCGGCACGCCAAGCAGCGATACCAGTGGCATGGCGGAGTGGAACATGGATAGCCAAAGCAGTCTCGGCGCGGCGGGCGGCGAGGCGAAGCAGCTGCTGTTTTACGTGGCGCCGACGCTAGACAACGATGCCTTGACCGCCGCCTTCAACCAGGCGGTTAGCGACAATCAGGCGCAAGCCATCAACGTGTCGTTGGGCGAATGCGAAGTCGATGCCCAAAACGATGGTTCCGCCGCCGCGGAGGATCAGATCTTCCAAACGGCGATGGCACAAGGACAGACCTTCTCCGTCTCCTCCGGCGACTCCGGCTCCGACGAATGCGGTGACGGCGGCACAAACCAAAGCTACCCGGCAGTATCGCCGTACGTCATTGCCGTCGGCGGCACCACGCTGACGACAGACCGCAAAGACCGCTACCATAGCGAATCCACGTGGTCTGGCGGCGGCGGCGGGCCGAGCAGCACGGAAACGGCGCCGGATTGGCAAGCCAAGTCCGGCGTGCTCGGATCATCCACCCAACGCGGTGCACCGGATGTATCCTTCGATGGCGACCCGAAGAGCGGCGCGCAGGTACTGATCAGCGGCGACCAGCAATTGTGGGGCGGCACCAGCCTATCGGCGCCGATCTTTACCGGCATCTGGGCGCGTATGCAATCGCTCAGCAACAACCAGGCGGGCTTTGCCGGCGACTGGATCTATCGTCTCGGCAAGAACAAAGCGAAGGTCTTCCACGACATCACCACCGGTAATAATGGCGCCTTCAAGGCCAAGAAGGGCTGGGATTACGCCACAGGCTGGGGCAGCATCGACATCGCGGCCATGGCCAAAGCCGTTCAACAAGGGAAATAACACGCGCACAAAGCAAAAAGCCCAGACCTTGTGGTCTGGGCTTTCGTATGGGGCGTCTGGCGGTGTCCTACTTTCACACGGCGAATGCCGCACTATCATCGGCGCTAAGGCGTTTCACGGTCCTGTTCGGGATGGGAAGGCGTGGGACCACCT
>NZ_JAFAND010000024.1 GCF_019232825.1 Paludibacterium sp.
GCAGAAACACATCCGCGTACCCTGTTCCTTTATGCGGACCGCTAGCAATGAGCACAGGCGGGTAGTCTGGCATCTGCCAGTGAATGATTTGGTCGTCAGCCCGGGCCCCGACACTCGACAAAACAAGACAACAAGCCATGCCGGCCGCTGATAACGTCGAGATAGACGGCGTCCTGATCGTCCAAACATTGGCTGAAAACATGGATGTCCTTTGTCGCGTGCGCTCGAGGCATCCATTCTCTCTACCGACAGCTTGTGCAGCAAGTCCCTCTCATCGTAGGTTGAAGCAAGCGGCGCGCTACCGGGAGAAAATGGGGGAGGTCTTTCTTTGATACATTGTTTCAACTGCCCACTTTTAATTTCATCTCAGCGCGACCATGAGATAACTGAGCCTAATTGCCTTGCCCAACGATTTTGCTCACGATCAATTGAGTTTTTTCTCTGCCAATAGCCTCGTATTGCCTTTGCAACTTGATGAGCTCGGAGCATTCTTCAGGTGATTGTGGATTCATTTGTTTAATCTTTGCACCAACCTCATTTAACCTTCTATCATATTCAACAGTTTCCGGTGTTGAAAAATGCACAACCTCTGCAAGAGCGTGGTCAAAATCCAGCCCTTTATTCGTCGTCAGAAAGTCTACTGCTTTCCCAATTTGAGCAGACATCTCGGCATTTGAGGCCTGGGCAGTCGCGACACTGTTTTTGTATTCAGGAGAGTCGAAACAGCTGGCTGAAAAGCACGGCGCAGAAATAGCGAACAGCGTGGTTGCGGCAAGCAACATTTTCATAATTTCTCCATAAAATCCACCCCTGATTGCAATGCACACAGAGACTCAAGTGTTAAATAAGCGGCCTAATGTACTCACTAATCCATACTCTCATGGCGTTAAACCCATGATGAAACGCCAAGTGGCTCTGCAACTTTTCACATCAATTTGGCCAAGAATGGTAGACATTCTCGCACCCTGATGCCATATTTCTCAAGCGCCTTGCTATGAGAAGCTCGTCCAAGAACCTCAAGCATCCTGATGCGATGATATCCGCCGGCTCTCCGCTGACTGGAACGGCAATGGGGACAGATCTATGGGCCCAGTTTTATAGCAACTACAAAAAAGACCAGACGCCATTGAGGCGATAAGGCCACCTCAACATGAGAAATATGAGTTGTTATTTTATGCCATGGCTGATTTTTTTCGTCACATCCACCTTGGCGGCTGACTTGAACAGAATAAAAGTGGGGGAGAAAGACAATCGGGAGGTTTTTTTATATGTTGACAACAATAAACCAGAAATCAAAGACGGTATTGTCACGACCTGGTCAATAGCAAATGTAATCACACCAGAATCAAAAGACCAAGATGCATATGCGTCAATTAGGGTTTTGCAGCAATACAATTGCACTGAGCGATTGTCTAGGATGTTGGCTTTCGTCAGCTACTCCCAAAAAGACGGTGATGGTACGGTTGTTTCGACGGGAGCATCTGATAACTTACCTTTTACTGAAGTCGGCGGCGATTCTATCAATGAGCGCATCCTAAATAGGGTGTGTCCGCATCCTGGTCCATGAGTTTTGGTGCTGTCAGTTTGCGGGATTAATCGAAGATCCGTTGAACAGTCAATGCTTCTAAGCGACATCCAGCCCCGGGGGCCCTGCCCCCGGCCTCCTGGTTAACGCCTTAATCGGCGGTGAGCACTAAGCAATCGGCCACCTCTCTCGCCCGCGCCGCCACCGGCAGATATAGCCACGACGTGTTGGCGTCGATCGGCGCGGCACGCCAAGCCAGGCGGCTATCCACGATCAGACGGCACACCTCCGCGTTGGGACGCTGCTCGCGCGACGGGCACAACACCGAGATCAGGGAAAGTAACTGCTCTTGGCGGAAGCGGGGGTTTGAAGAAATGATGGGCACTGCTTTACTATGGTACGCAGCCATGCTGACTCGCTCCGTGAGTTAGTTTTGGTTAGCGGGGCCGGGGTGGATCAGACCTCGGTCCCGCGCCGCTTGCGGCGAATGCCGCGCCAACTACCTTATCCAGCCGGGGCAGATTCGACAAGATAGCGGTGCTGTCAGGAAAATCTGAAACTGCAAAACCCCTGTCATGCGCACGATGGCGTGCGCTGCTGCGCGAGCGCACGCTACGGTGCGCCGAGGTTATGGCTTCTGGGGGTGATCCGGGGCATCGTCATCGGGATGACAAAATAGCTTCGCGAACAACCGTTTCGACTCGTCCACGCCTTCATCGGTGAGCCACACCGATTTTGTCTTGTTGACAGGATCGGCGATCAGGCCGCGCTCATGCAGACGGTTCAGCACCGCCCAATCGAAGCCCTTCCAAGCGCGTTGATTGTTGTCCAAAGTCAAAAAAAGCAGCGCCAGCACCGCTTCGTCAATGGCATCCGTATTGATATTCTTCATATCCCACTCCAGTTCGCGCGTCGGTACCGACCAACATACGCCGATGCTAGCACAGGGAGCAAATGAACAAGTCAGACGGTCCGGAGAGCCGTGCGCTGCTGCGCGAGCGCACGCTACGGTGATGCCACGCTGCCTGGACGGACTGACGGCCGATGCCGACAATGCGGGCTTTCGACTACCGAGCGCTTGCATATGCCCCAAACTCCAGCACACGCCGATTCAAGCCAAACCACGCTAATCACCGAACTAAAACAACTGATCGACGATGCCCGCCATCGCGCTGCTATGGCGGTCAATGCCACGCTGACCCAGCTCTATTGGCAGGTTGGCAACCGCATCCACCGCGAAATTCTCGGCAGCCAGCGTGCCGATTATGGCGAGGAGATCATCAACGCTCTCGGACGGCAACTCAGCGCTGAGTACGGACGTGGCTGGAGCGTCCGAAACTTACGGCTATGCATTCGCTTTGCTCAGGTCTATCCGAATAAGGAAATTGTGCACACACTGTGTGCCAAATTGAGCTGGTCGCATCTGCGCCTAATCGCAGCAGTGAACGACCCGCTAAAACGTGACTTCTACACCGAACTCTGCCAGACGGAACAATGGAGCGTACGCCAATTGCAGGACCGCATGCAGTCGATGCTTTTCGAGCGTAGCGCCATCTCAAACCAGCCTGAGGAAACCATCCGCCACGCGCTGCAGGCGCTACGTCATGACTCGCAGCCCTGCCCCGCATTGCTATTGAAGGACCCCTATTTGCTTGATTTCCTCGGGCTCAATGACCGCTACTTAGAAAAAGATCTTGAAGACGCGATCTTGCGCGAAATCGAGCAATTTTTGCTGGAGCTGGGTGCCGGCTTTACCTTTGTGGCTCGGCAGAAGCGCATCCAGATCGATGACGACGATTTCTACATTGATCTTTTATGCTACAACCGCAAGCTCAAACGGTTAGTCGCGATCGAACTGAAAGTTGGCGATTTCCGCGCCGAATACAAAGGCCAGATGGAACTCTATCTGCGCTGGTTAGCCCGCCATGAACAAGAAGCCGACGAAAATCCACCGTTGGGCATCATCCTGTGTACCGGCAAGAAACAAGAGCAGATAGAGTTATTGGAGTTGGATCAAAGCGGCATCCACGTTGCCGAATACCTGACCGTATTGCCGCCCCGCGAGACGTTACAAACGAAGTTGCAGCAGTCCATCAAGGCAGCCCGGCTGCGATTGGCAAGCGAAGCATAAATCTGGGTCTCGTTCAATGTTCTGGATCTTTTAAGCCGCAAATTGGCAACCATAAATCGACGGCAATAGCATCTACAACAACCAGCCCCACGGAGGACTGAGAAAATGGCCATTGAATCGCTTATCGGTTTGGGAATATTTGTCGCAGGCATGGCGGCTTTTGCGCTTTACGCAGGGAGGCATCGAGAGAAAGACCACCCGCGCAAACCCCACAAATAACCACTGCAGAGTCGGGGGAAACGAATATCAATCCGCAATAAACCAAAATCATCGATCTATGGCGCAGTGCTACGCGACTGCACCCTACCCGACTGGCGCACGAACTAACATAGGCTATTCACCGCCCTTCAACCACCGCAGCAACATGGCGAACAGCACATCGGGGTCGAACGGTTTGCTGATGAAATCGTTCATCCCCGCCGCCAGGCATTTGTTGCGGTCTTCCTCGAATGCGTTGGCCGTCATGGCCACGATCGGAACCGCGCCGCGGTGCGGCAGCCGCCGGATCGTTTGCGTCGCCTCGATACCGTCGACCCCGGGCATCTGCATGTCCATCAGGATGGCATCGTAGTCGTGCAGGCTGGCCAGACGCACCGCCTCGGCGCCGTCGCCGGCCAAGTCGACGCTCAGGCCGACGTCTTCCAACAACAGCCGAGCCACCTCTTGGTTGATCGGCTCATCCTCCGCCACCAAGATGAGCTTGCCGCCATAGGCGCGCCGCAGCACCTCCTCCGCCCGCTCGGTCGGAGGCGCCAAGTCGGCGGCGCTGGGTTGGCCCTTGCCTAGCCGCACCGTCAGCCAAAAATCGCTGCCCTGGTCCAGCGTGCTTTCCACCCCCACCTGGCCGCCCATCAATTGGGCGATGTGCTGGTTGATGGCTAGGCCGAGCCCCGTGCCGCCGTATTTGCGGTTGGTGGTATTGTCCGCTTGCTCGAAGGCGGTAAACAGGTTGGCTTGCTGCTCATGCGCAATGCCGATCCCGGTGTCGATCACATCGAATCGCAGCAGATAATCGGCGGCGGTTTCCTCCAGCACCTTCCCCGCCAGCGTGATGCGGCCATGGTCGGTGAACTTGACCGCATTGCCCAGATAATTGACCAGCGCCTGCGACAGCCGTGTGGGATCGCCGCGCAAGGCGTGCGGCACGTCCGAAACACTGACGACGAATTGCAGCCCCTTGGCGCGCGCCGACTCGCCGATCACGGCGAACACCGAGCGCAGCAAATCGCCCAGGTTGAATTCTTTCTGCTCCAACACCAGCTTGCTGGCTTCGATTTTGGAGAGATCGAGAATATCGTTGATGACGCTTAACAGATGCTTGCCGGAAGTGACGATGGAATCCAGCTGCCCCGCCTGATCGGGCGAGACGTCGCCGCGCTGGAGAATATTGGCCATGCCGAGAATGCCGTTGATCGGCGTTCTGATCTCGTGGCTCATGTTGGCCAAAAAGACGCTTTTCGACCGGCTCGCGGCCTCGGCCGCATCGCGCGCGGCGGCCAGTTCTGCCGTGCGCGTCGACACCAAGGCTTCCAAATGATCCCGGTGATGTTCGATGGCGCGGCGGATATCCTTTTGCGGCGTGATATCGGCGGCCACCCCCAGAAAATGCGGCACCCCGGCAATATCGACCTGGCATCCCGAGTACGAAATGTCGATCACCTCCCCTGATTTCCGGCGGAATTGGGCTTCGTAATTGTGTATCACGTCCCCGGCGCGCATGGCGTCCAACACTGAGGCGCGGGCATCGGCGTCGACCCACAGATGAATGTCGGCCCCGGTTTTGCCCAGCACCTCTTCTCGGCTATAGCCGAGCAGGGTTTCCATCGATTGATTCATGTCCACGATGGTGCCGTCGCTCATCATGGCAATGGCAATGCCCACGGGGCTCGTCTGAAACACCGCCGCGAAGCGTTTGTTGCTCTCCGCCTCCCGTCGCGCCAGCTCTTCCCGCATCCGCAAGCGGGCAGCCACCAACGCGCCCACACGGGCGAGCAGCTCCTCCGGCGAGAACGGTTTGTTGAGAAAACCCTGGATACCGCGCTCATACAGGCCGATACGCATCGCTTCGTCGGTCTTGGCCGTCAGCATGAGAATGGGAACGCTGTTCAGGCTGTCATGTTGGCCCAACGCAACGACCATGAGGTCGCCGCTCATCACCGGCATCATCACGTCGCTGACGATCAGGTCGGGTATTACCGTCAGGGCCTTTTCCAGCCCCTCGCGGCCATTGAAGGCGCTGATCACGCGATATTGCGCACGCAGCGTCTCGCAGATGAACGCGTTCATGTCGGCATTGTCCTCAACCACCAACACCACCGGCGCCAAGTCGTCGGCCTCTTCCCGCGGCATCTCGTTGACGGGGGGCGGTTGAGGCGCATCGGCCGGCAGCGCCATCATGACGGGATCGAGCTGGCTTTCCGTGTCGTCAAGCATCGTCCCGGCCGGCGCCAGTCGCGGCAGGCGGACAAGGAACAGGGCGCCGCCGCTAGGCGCGTCGGCGACGCTGACCTCGCCATGGTGAAGCAGGACGAAATCCTTGACGATGGCCAGGCCAAGTCCCGTACCGCCAAAGCGCCGCTGGGTGCCGCCTTCGGCTTGGCGAAAACGGTCGAACACGGCCGCGCGCAGCTCCTCGGGCACACCCGGTCCGTTATCCCGCACCGCGATCTGCACGTCATCGTCAAGGCACGACAGGGTCATGGAGATAGTGCCGCCATCCGGCGTGAATTTAAACGCGTTGCCCAGCAGGTTGATCAGCGTGCGCTGGATCTTTTCGCTATCCACCTCCGCCCACAATATCTCCGGCGCGATCACCTTGAAATCGATGAGGCGGTCGGCAGCCAAGGCTTCGAAGTGACAGGCGACGTCGCGGGACAGGCTGGCCAGATCGAGCCGGGAGTAATGAATGGCCATCCGCCCCGCTTCCAGCTTGGCCGCGTCAAGGAGATCGGATACGTGGCGGTACAGCAGGCGCGCATTGCGCAACATCATGTCCGTTTCGCGGCGGTCGGCGTCGGACAGATCCGGGCGATGCGCCCGGCTTTGCAGCGGCGCCAAAATCAGCGTGAGCGGCGTGCGCAGCTCATGGCTGACATTGGCGAAGAACTCGCTCTTGAGCTTATCCAGCTCCAACGTCTTGGCATAAAGCCGTTCCAGCTCCTCATTGGCCGCCTTGAGTTGCGCGCTGGCCGCCGCCACCTCGTTGGCGCGGGCGAACACCTCCGCCTCCATCTTCACCGCCTGCGCGCGTAGCGTGTCGTTGAGCAGGCTCTGCTCGACCCCCTGCTGCTTGAGCCGGACGAACTCGGTCACGTCCTCGACCTTGTGAATGATGTAGATGACGCCGCCATCGGCATTGAGCACCGGCGTATTCAGAGGACTCCAGTAACGGGCTTCGAACCCGCCGCCTTCGCTCTCGGGCAACCGGATATCGTATTTTTGCACCGGCATCGCATCCGGCGCGCGGGTCTGCAGAACCCGCAACAGCGACGCATGCAGATTACGCACGCCCTCCGCCGCAGGGTCGTCCGGGTTGTCGGGAAACACCTCGAACAGCCCCTTGCCCACAATGTCCTCTCGCCGTGTCTTGGTACTGCGGGCATAGGCATCGTTGACGCCGACGATGACTAATTGCGGATCCAAAATCAGATACAAATCCGGCGCGCTCTCGAACAGCGCGCGAAAATCCAGCTTGACGTCGACAGGGCTCACAGTGGTCGTCTCTGAAAGCGGTGAAGGTCTTGATGAGCGGTGACCGGCTCGCGCCGTTGCGTGCGCCAGCGCAGACCACCGCCGCTCCCCCGGCTACTTACTTAGAATATTACTTATCCACCCAATACCTCAACACAATACAACAATCCATGCCAAACGCATACATGCAGTAGAACGCCGACAGTGGGTTGAGCGCGTGATTGGCACGATATGGCCATGTTAATGAATATAGCGCCTTCCCCTATGGCCAGATATTAACGCGTACGATTTTTCCTATTCTTATACCCCCCTCATCTTTTTCATCAAAAACAGATTAGGAATAGGATGAATAAAAATAAACGCAATGTATTAGTATTAACCGCAGCGATTTTATCTCTCGCGAATCAGCCCACTTCCGCCGAGTCTTTCCGCCCACCCGCACTTAATTGGAAAGTGCCGCAATATAATATCGATGGCTATAGCGGAAAATGGTGTCTCCGCCTCCGAGCGCGCCGCCTTCGAATACATGCTGAGCCACGACGGCATCCGCCCGCTGCTCGAACGCGGCGGCATGCTGCGCATCCTGTCGGAGCGGCCTCTATGCGAGGGCTGCCAAACGGCGGTGGCCGAATTCATGTCGCGCTACCCCAACGTACATCTACATATCGTCGAGGGCGGCGGTTCGCCAGGTTCGTAGCGTAGTCGCTTTAGAACCTCTAACTGAACGCATTTCGCGGTCGGGTAGCGTGCGTTCGCGAAGCAACGCACGGTCTTAGGACTCGCTCTAGACGTGCATTGCCTGCGGCGAATGCACGCCACAAAACCTGAGCGGATGCCTGGCTGGTGCTTTTGTTAGAAATTCTTAGTCCATGTACCGCTGATAAAGCGCTTGATAGCGGCCGTCTTGCTTAAGGCGGTCCAAGGCTTTGCGCCAACGGACCACCTCGGCAGCCGGCGTCTGTTTAGACAAGACGATAAAGCCGCTTCGCTTGTCGATGATCGCCGGCGTGGCGCGGATATGCGACGGCGCCACGTCCGCCGCCGCCAACTTGGCCCGCAGGTCCAGATCGGCGGAGGCCACGAGACGAACACGGCCGGCATCCAGCATTTTGAAGCAGTCGATGTAGGAATCGCTGCGATACAGCATGACGAAACCTTGTCGCGACAAAATAGCGTCGTGCACATTGTCGCGCAGGACACAAACAGGTAGCGATTTGGCGGCGGCCAGCGTGCGAATGTGCGTTGGTCTCCGGGCGCTTTCGTACAGCCGGTCCACCTCGTAGGAAATGGGACCCACCCATTGCACGGCGTGCTCGCGCTCGGGCGTGCGCGTCAGATTGAACAGCGCGACGTGATCTTTGTGTTGCACCAGCCACAGCCCGCGGTCCAGCGGCACTTCCACGATGCGGTCGGGAAGCTGAAGCTCGGCGAGCAACGCGCGCATCAATTCGAGGTAAAACGCCCGCTTGCCCCCATGCGCGCGGCCATGGAGGGACGTCCCGTCAACACGCGCCTCATCGCCCAAGCTATGGGTATAGATTTGCCAATCCGCCGCATGCGCCGGCGGCAACGCCAATAGGCTTAGCAGCAAGGCAAGGGGTTTTTTCATTTATCTGCACCCTCAGGGAGGCCAATGTGCAAATCAAGAAAAATCAAATTTGAGTGCTATGGGGATGGCGAGATCAAGGCCAAGTACGCATCGAGCGAGCGCTTCACCGCCTCGCCGACCAAATGCGCGATACGGTCGTAAACCCCGCTGACACAGGCCTCGTCCAAGGCGTCGTAGTACGCCAGGCGATCCTCTTTACGGATGACGGCCGGCGGATAACCGGCTTTCATCAAATCGAAGTTCAGCAGCAAGCGCCCTGTGCGGCCATTGCCATCAATGAACGGGTGAATTTTGACAAACCGCGTGTGCAGCGCCGCGGCGCGAGCCACCGGGTGCAGATCGCCGCTGACTTGATACCAATCGATCAGAGCACGCATGGCATCATTCAAGTGCAGAAAATCCGGAGGGGTGGTGCTTGCACCGGCAATCGCCACGTTTTCCTGGCGATACTTCCCTGCCTGCAGGTCGTCGATGCCTTTCAGCACCAGCGCATGAATATTCTTGATTTGCCATTCGCTCAACGGTTCTTGCCTGCTGACGATCTCCTCAACATACAGGATCGCGTCACGGTGGTTAGTCGCCTCGAAGTGCTCGCGCAACGATTTACCACCGACGGTAATGCCTTCCAGCACCACCTTGGTCTCACGCAGGGTAAGGGTATTTCCCTCGATGGCGTTGGAATGGTAGGTCCACTCCAACGCCAACTTCTCCCGCAGCGAGGCCAGGGTATGCGGCGGCAAAGGCCGTACAGCGTCCAACTTGGCCTTTTCCGCATCCACCAACTGTAGAATGGTCAACAATGCCCTATTCATCCTATTTACCCGCCGCCATCGGAATCAGGCGATAGGCTAACGCAAGACGGCCGTGGTTCAAAGCGCCTTGCGCTCGAAGCGGCGACCCCTGCAAAAAATAGTCGTCCGTTTTTCGGTTGCACCCTGTGGCTTGCTGGCTCTAAGGTATTGCCAAGCACAGGAGAATACCGCATGCGCATCACCGACCCCGGCCAGATCGACCATTATTACCAGGCGCTGCTTGACCGTTCGTCCGAGCACGTCGGCAGCTTCTACGCCGCGGTACGCACCACCTCGGTGTTCTGCATCGCCACCTGCCGTGCGAGGAAGCCCAAGCGCGAAAACGTCGAGTTCTTCACCGAGGTCAAAGACGCGCTCGACGCCGGCTACCGGCCATGCAAGATCTGCCGCCCGGTCGAGCACAGCCACGCGTTGCCGCCGGCGGTGGCGGCGGCCATGGCGCTGTTGCGCGCGCACCCGCAGCAGAAGGTCGGCGATGCCCAACTACGCGCAGCCGGTGTCGGTCCCGAGGCGGTGCGACGCTGGTTTCTCCAGCACTATGGCATCACCTTTCAAGCCTACCAGCGTATGACGCGCATCAACCAGGCGATGGAGGAGCTCAAAGCGGGCAAAAGCAGCACGGACGCTGCGCTCGACGCCGGCTACCAATCGACCAGCGGCTTCGGCTACTCCTTTCGCAAGCTCACCGGCGGCGCGCCGCGCCGCGCCGCGCATGACGCGGTGATCTTGATCGACCGGCTGAACACGCCGATCGGGCCGATGTTCCTTTGCGCCACCGAGCAAGGCGTCTGCCTGTTGGAGTTCGTCGACCGGCGCATGCTGGAAACCGAGTTCCACGACCTGCAGCGTCGTTTGCGCGCGCGCATCCTAGCCGGCGACAACGCCATCATGCGCCAGACGCGGCAGGAGCTGGCCGAATACTTCGCCGGGCAACGGCAGACCTTCGACGTGCCGCTCGACACGCCCGGCAGCGATTTTCAACGCACGGTATGGCAAGCGCTGCAACGCATTCCTTGCGGCCAGACCGCCAGCTACAAGCAGCAGGCGGAGCGCATCGGCCGGCCGCAGGCGGTGCGGGCCGTTGCCGCGGCCAATGGCGCCAACCGCGTATCGATTCTGGTGCCGTGCCACCGCGTCATCGGCAGCGACGGCGACCTGACCGGCTATGGCGGCGGCCTGCCGCGCAAAGCTTGGCTGTTGGCGCACGAAGCGCGCATGGCTGCCGGCCCCGCCATTTAATGCCATTATAATTGCCAGATGCAAACAATAAACACAATGGAATATACAGAATATTTAGTTGTAGTGTTCCATCGTGCTTCGTTCCAACTGTTCCCCCCCCGAAGTCCGGCACGCCTTTTGGCGCCGCCTGCGCCATGGCTGTGACGATGCGCTCGCGCGCGGCCACGCCTTCGTCCTGATCCTGGGTCATAGCGGCCACTTGGCCGACCCGGACTTGCTGAGCGCGGCGGAATACCGCCGCATGGCGTGCCTGCGACGTCAGGCCGACCGCGACAATCTGGCGCTTGGCCGTACCATGATCCAGCAATTGGCGGTGCCGGCCGGCATTCCCGTGCCCGCGCCGCTCTTGACCGGCGCCCAGGGCAAGCCCTATATCGCCGGCGCCCATCCATTCAATCTCGCCCATTCCGGCCACTACGTCGCCTGCGCGGTGTGCGCCACCCATCCGATCGGCATCGACATCGAGCTGTTCGACCGCGCCGCGCCCGATCCGGCGCTCGTCGCGTTGATCGCCCACCCGAACGAACGGCGTCAGATCGACGCCCTGACCGGGCCGCGGCGCGCGCGGCTGTTTCAGCAGTGCTGGACGCGCAAGGAAGCGCTGCTCAAACAGCAGGGTTTGGGGCTCACGGAAACACTCCCCGCCATCGACGTGCGGCTGACGTCCCCCTGTCCGCTGGTCCAGGGCGAGCATGGCGCGCGCCTTTACGATCTCGATCTGCCCGCGCCCGATTTGCGCGGCGCGTTGGCACTGGATAGCGCCGTGCATCGGGTTTCGCTGCTTTTTTACGATGCCGCCGGCGTTGAAACCGCTTATTTAATCCCTGCCTAAAAGGCGGGTTTTCATTACGAGCCGGTCGGATAACATGAACCAATATTTTATTTCCTAGATTTCCCCTTCCGGTCGCAATAAAACCGGCTTCAGCCCATAAAGGAAAACTCATGGCAACGATACGTCTTGGCAGAGCCATCAAGAAAATATCGATCATTAAAGCCGACGGCGGTGGCACGCTGACTTTATACAAGGGAAAGAAATCAAAAAAGAAAAAGACCAATAAAGAACTGCGCCCCCTGGAGCGCGCCATACGGCATTTCAACGACGCCAATCTCGCCTCCGCCAAAAGCCTTTCCGCCGGCCATCGAAAGTCGAGCCGAAAACGCAAAAACGGCTGGTTGCGCGATATGGGCAAAAACTTCTTCAAGGCGCAACGCAAAGGATTCAAAAAGCTCTGATGCCCGGCGATACACATAACACAGGACCCGCATCGGTGGCGCATGAGGTGCGGGGGTGAAGCAGGCTTGGGTACCAACGCCCCTGCCCACGATGCCGGCGCGCGCGACGGCAACGGCGCGGACCGCCATTCCGCCGCGACGAGGCGGCGCGGCGCGCTCGCTGTGGCAATTGCTGCGGTTCGCCGGTTTTCTGTTCGCGCTGCGCTTTCGCGCGCTCCCCACCCTCCAGAAGGCCGAGCGGGTTCGCGCCTTTCTTGAACAGCGCGGCGGCTTATGGATCAAGATCGCGCAAACGTTGGCCAGCCGCCATGACGTCTTGCCCGCCGTGTATTGCGAAGAGCTCGGCAAGCTGTTCGACCGCGCCACCGCCTACCCCTGGGAGCAAGCGCGGCAAGCACTGGAAAGCAGCCTGGGACAGCCGCTCGACGTGCTGTTCGATCGTTTCGACACCCAGCCGCTGGCCGCCGCCTCGATCGCGCAAACCTATCGGGCGCGGCTCAACTGGAACGGGGCCGAGGTAGCGGTCAAGGTCCGCAGGCCGTATATCGACGAGATTTTCCGCCGCGATTTGAAGTTGGTGCGCGCCGTCGCTTGGTTATTCAATTTATGGCCCGGCTTACGTCATTTGAATCTGCTCGACATGCATGGCGAATTGGAAGCCATGTTGCTGGAGGAATTGGATTTCCGCATCGAGGCCACGCTAATACGCGACATGCGCCGTAATCTCAAACCGCGCGGCGTGGAAATTCCCCGCGTTTACCGCCGCTATTGCAATAAAGAAGTGATCGTCATGTCGTTTATTGACGGTGTATTAATGGCGGATTATCTGCGCTTATTGGCCACCGATCCGCTCATAGCAAAACATTGGCTGGAAGAAAACCATATCAACTCCAAAAAAGTGGCGCGCAAGATTTATTTAAGCTGCCAGCGGCAAATATTCGAAGACAATATGTTTCATGGTGATCTCCACCCCGGCAATATCATGTTGCTGCGTCATAGCCGCTTCGCGCTCTTGGATTTCGGCGCGGTCGGCACGCTCGACCTGCAAACACGCAAGCAGGTGATGCTCTACCACCGGCTGGTGGCCGAGGGCGATCTGTCCAAGGCCATGATGGTGCTGACCCATATGTCGTCCCCCGTGCCGCAAGGCAATCTGGCGAGCCTGTTGCGCCGGCTCACGCGCGTCACCCAGGCGTCGTTGCGCTTCATGACGGTGAAGCACGTGCCGTACGAAGAGCGCATTTACTCCGATGCCACCAGCCGGCAACTCAAGCTGCTGGGTCAGGCGCGCATCCCGGTCAGTTGGGATTTCCTGCGCGCGCAGCGCACCTTCACCGTGTTGGAAATGTCGATGCGCCAGCTCGATCCGTCGATGGAGCCGATGAAACTGTCGCGCGCTTATTTCCAACGGCGGCGCGAACGCGCCGAACGCCAGGCCGGCGGCCGGCACGAGCAGTTGTTCAATCACGTCGAGGCACTGGTCACCGACGCCTCCGCCGTCATGCGCGAATTGGCCGACGTGCGCGCGCTGGCCGGAAAGATCTGGGGCATGGGCCTGGACGAAATGAAGACGCTCGGCCGCCGCGCGCTGTTGTGGCTATCCACGGCCGCAGCGGGCATCGGCGGGCTCCTCTGGGCCGGCCACTACTACCTGGGCGGTTAGCCGGCCCACGCTTTCGCCGAGGCGGCCATGGGGGCCGTCTCGCACCACAGCAGTCTCAAGGAGAAATGCAATGGCAACAGAAACTCAGGCGACCACCCACGCCAGCACCGGCGACGGCTGCGGTCCCAATCCGGTTGTGATCAAACTCGGCAAGAAAAAACGCAAGGACATCCGCAAGCTGAGCAAGGGCAAAGGACGCCTGTTCGCCAAGGTGGTGGAGACCCACGCGCACTTGCGCACCGAAGGCGCGGCCGATGGCCCGGTATTCGTCGTGGTCAAGCAAAAAAAGCGTCGCGGCGGCAAGTTGATGTTCAACGGCCCCTGGTGATGACAGACGGGGTCTCCCGCTTGGCGGCGGGAGACCCGTCGGCGCCGCCACAACAACAATCCCAAGGAGACAGCCATGACCGCCAGCACCGATGAAACCGAACTTTTCCATGTCGTCGTCAACGAGCACGCCCAATATTCGATTCTGGGCGCGCGCCAGCCGCTGCCCGCCGGTTGGCGCCATGCCGGGCTGTGCGCCTCGCGTGACGAATGCCTCGATTACATCGAGTCCGTCTGGACCGACATCACCCTGATCCGCGGCACCGCCGCTCACGATTAACCACCGCCACCCCGACGGCGCCGCCTCCTCTCCGGCGCCCGACGCCGTCCCAACCGCAGCAAGGTTCGCCATGAATCCACACGACTCCCTGGAAGCCGTGCCGCTTTCCGTTGCCCAATTGGGCATCTGGGTGGCACAACAACTCGACCCGCAAAGCCCGATCTTCAACATCGCCGAATATCTCGACATCCCCGGCCCGCTCGACCCGGACCGGCTCGCGCGCGCCGTACGCGCGGTGGTCTTGGCCAGCGACGCGCTGCATCAGCGTTTCTCGCCGGGCGCCGAGGGCCCACGAGGCCGTATCGAAGCCATCGACGACTATCGACTGCCCTGCCTCGATCTCAGCCATGAATCCGACCCGATCGCCGCCGCGCGGCAGTGGATGCAACGCGACGTCGAACACGTGGCCGATTTGGCGCACGGCCCGCTGTTCGCGCTGACGCTGCTGCGGCTGGGCGATGCCCATCACCTGCTGT
Source organism: Paludibacterium sp. (assembly GCF_019232825.1). Classification (GTDB taxonomy): domain Bacteria; phylum Pseudomonadota; class Gammaproteobacteria; order Burkholderiales; family Chromobacteriaceae; genus Paludibacterium. Next base: position 14,986 of record NZ_JAFAND010000024.1, read on the forward strand.
ATGCGCGCGCGCACCATATCGTCAACGACGGTTTCGGCGGCGCGCTGTTCTTCCGGCAAATTGCCGAGGTGTACGGCCTGCTGGCCACCGGCGACGCGCAGGACTTCGCCCCGGCGGGATGCTGGCGGGATCTGATAGCGAGCGAAAACGCCTATCGCGAATCGGCGCGATTCCCGAAGGACCGTGCCTACTGGCTGGAACAATTGCAAGGGCTGGACACCGCGGCGACGCTATCCGGCAAACCGCCGGGCCGCCCGGGGCCGGTGGTCGAGGCCGCCGCCGCATTGCCACGCGCCGAGGCCACGGCGCTGCTGCAGTGGGGACAGGCGCACGGCACGAGCCTGGCGCAGATCGTGACGGCGGCGGCGGGCTACTATCTGGCGGCTTTGACCGGCCAGCGCGACATTTTGCTTGGCGTGCCGGTCACCGCGCGCACCGGCGCCAAGATGCGGCACATCGTCGGCATGGTGGCCAACATATTGCCGTTGCGGCTCAGCATTGCGCCGGGCGACAGCTTGGCGGCACTGGCGCAGCAAACCACCCGGCGCATGCGCGAATTGCTGCGCCACCAAAGCTACCGGCGCGAGGACCTGCGTCATGATCTCGGCCTAAGCCCGGAAGCGCCGGAACTGTACGGGCTGACGGTCAACGTCAACGCCTTCGCCTACGACTTGGCCTTTGCCGGCACCCCCGCCCACGTGTACAACCTGGGCAGCCGGCCGGTCAACGACTTGCAGCTGGTGCTGTTCGACAACCTCGACGAGGCCGATGTGCGCATCAAGCTGTTCGGCAAGGCGGCGCATTACACCACGGCGGAGGTGCACGCGCATCTGCGGCGGTTCTTGGCGCTATTGTCGCGCTGGCACACGCTGGCGCCGGACACCCGCTTGGAGGAACTGGACCTGCTGTCCGACGCCGAGCGCCATGCCGTCGTCGAACTGCCCAACCAGACCCGCGCTGCCATCGCGCCACAGCCGCTCCACGCACTGTTCGAGGCCAGCGCCCAAGGCCGGCCCGAGGCCCTGGCCCTCTCCGGCCACACCCTCGA
>NZ_JAFAND010000021.1 GCF_019232825.1 Paludibacterium sp.
GGCTTTTCCGTTCAGGCGGCCCGCTAGGGGCTGCTCGATGAAGGCCGTCTCGGTGTATGGGTGTTCCATGTCGTGTGAGAGCGTTTTTCCTCGTTGACTGCCGTTTGCCTGAGGTGAACGGCAGCTTTTTTTTGCCTGGCGGTTAGTAGATATTGATGTTGTTTGGTAACGTTTACATTCGTTTATAACATTGTTTATAGGCAATTGTTTGATTTTAAATTGTGCTAATATTGGTATCGATTACATGCGTTGTGCCGTATGGTTTTAACGCATGGACCCCCTGGACCGTTTCGCTATCGGCGTTAACGCTGTGACAAAGAGACCTATCGGATGAGTGTGAAAATCAAGGATGTCGCTGAACTGGCTGGGGTGTCGGTGGCAACGGTGTCACGCGTGCTCAGCAATGGCTCCGTCAGCGCGGCGTTGAAGACGCGGGTCGAGGAGGCGGTGGCGCAGCTTGGCTACCGGCCGAACTTGTCGGCGCGTCGGCTGCGTTCCCAGCTGAGCCAGACGGTGGGGCTGATCGTGTCGGATGTGCGCAACCCCTTCTTTACCGCCGTCAGCCGGGCGGTGGAGGACGCGGCCTACCGGGCCGGCATGCGGGTGATTCTGTGCAACGCCGATGAAGACCCCGACAAGGAAGCCATGTATTTGCGGCTGATGCAGGAAGAACGCGTCAGCGGCGTCATCTTTTCGCCCACCAGCGTGACGGCGGGCCGGTTTCGGCCGGAGCGTTTCGAGTTTCCGGTGGTGATGATCGACCGGGAGGGGCCGCCGGGTCTCACCGACGCGGTCGTGCTGGACAACCCGCAGGCTGGACGCTTGCTGGTCGAGCACTTGATCGCCCGCGGCTATCGCAAGATCGGCGGTCTGTTCGGCAATGTCAGTACGACCGGCGCCGCGCGGCGGGCGGGCTATGAGGCCGCGCTGGCCCAGCATGGCTTGCCTTCCTCGGTGCGGTTTGTCGCGCCGTCCACCGAGGCGGCGTCGACCGCGGTGCGCGCATGGCTTGCCGAGCCGGACTGGCCTGACGCGCTGGTCGTCAGCAATGGCCTGTTGTTGCTGGGCGCCGTGCACGCGTTGACCGAGGCCGGTCTATCGATACCCGGCGACATGGCGTTGGCGGGATTCGACAACGACGTCTGGACGGGGCTCGTCGGGCACGGCCTGACCGTGATCGAACAGCCGGTATACGACATTGGCGTCGTGGCCATGGAAATGCTGCTGTCGCGGTTGGAAAACCCCAGCCTGGCCAAGCGCAAGGTGGTATTGAACGGCGCCCTGCTTGAGCGCGCCTCGACATCCGGCCGGGGCGCCGCCGCGCCGTCCTGATTCGTGCCGACGAAGTACATTCATCAATACAGAGGAAAGACAAAACATGCATCGAAATCGCAAAGCCAAGATCGTCGCCACGCTGGGGCCCGCCACGCCCGACCGGGCCAGTATCGAGGCGCTGTTTCAGGCAGGGGTGGATGTGTTCCGCCTGAATTTCAGCCATGGCACCCATGACGATCACAAGGCGCGGGCGCAGATTCTGCGTGATCTGGAGCGCGACAGTGGCCGGCCGATCGGCATTCTGCTCGATTTGCAGGGGCCGAAGCTGCGCATTGGCACCTTTGCCGACGGATCGATCCATCTCGATGCCGGCCAGGTGTTCGAGCTGGATTTGCTGCGCGAGGACGCGGGCGACGCGACGCGTGTTTCGCTGCCGCATCCCGAGATTTTCGCCGCGTTGAAGGTGGGGTGCGATCTGTTGCTGGACGATGGCCGCATCCGTCTGCGTGTCGAACGCTGCGATGACAAGAGCGCCACGACGCGGGTGGTGACCGGCGGCACGCTGTCGGACCGCAAGGGGGTCAACGTGCCGGACGTGGTGTTGCCTTTGTCGGCGTTGACCGCCAAGGACCTGGCGGATCTGGAGTTCGGTCTCAAGCTCAATGTCGATTGGGTCGCGTTGTCGTTCGTGCAGCGCCCGGAGGACATCGAGGAGGTCAAGGCCATCGTCGCCGGCCGCGCCGGCGTGATCGCCAAGCTGGAGAAACCGTCGGCCATCGCCCATCTCGACGCCATCGTCGAGGCGGCCGACGCGATCATGGTGGCGCGCGGCGACCTGGGGGTGGAAATGCCGGCCGAACAGGTGCCGTCGATTCAAAAGCGCATCGTGCGTCAGTGCCGCCGCCAGGGACGCCCGGTGATCGTTGCCACGCAAATGTTGGATTCGATGGTGGCCGCGCCGGTGCCGACCCGGGCGGAGGCGTCGGACGTCGCCACCGCGATCTATGACGGCGCCGACGCGGTGATGTTGTCGGCGGAATCCGCCTCGGGGCACTATCCGACCGAAGCGGTGCAGATCATGGACCGCATCATTTGCCAGACCGAGTCCGATCCGTACTACCGCGAAGCGATCGACGCCTCGCGCTCGCAGGTGCAAAGCAGCGAGGCCGATGCCATTGGCTGCGCGATGCGCAACGTGGCCGGCATCATGCGGGCGGCGGCCACCGTGGCGTACTCCACCACCGGCGGCTCGGCATTGCACATGGCGCGCGAGCGTCCGCTGGCGCCCATCATCGGCATGACGCCGCGCCTGACGACCGCGCGACGGCTGACACTGGTGTGGGGCATGCATGCCGTGCTGATCCACGAAGTGGCGGACGTCAATGAAATGACGGATTACGCCTGTCGTACCGCATTGAAAGAAGGGTTTGCCCAAGCGGGCGACACGTTGGTGATTTCGGCGGGCTTGCCGTTCGGCACGCCGGGGGCGACCAACATCCTGCGCATCGCCCGGGCTTGATGGCCCCGGCCCCGGCTCAGGGCCGGGGCCGGCTTCGTGCGTTGCTTCGCGAACGTACGCTACACGTGGGACGTCAGGCGCAAGTGGCCAGACAGGCCTGGCAGATGACGCCGAACGACTCGACATCCAAGGAGGCGCCGCCGACTAGCGCGCCATCGACGTTGTCGATCGCCAGGATCGCGTCGGCGTTGTCGGCCTTGACGCTGCCGCCATAGAGCACGCGCACGGCTTCGGCGCCGCCATGGGTTTGCCGGCTGTGTTGCTTGATGCAGGCGTGCATCTCGCGAATCTGATCCAACGTGGCGACCTTGCCGGTGCCGATGGCCCAGACCGGCTCGTAGGCGACGATGACACGGGCGGGATTGAGCGCGGCGAGGATGTCGAGCTGGCTGCGGATGACAGCCGCATGGTCGCCCGCCTCGCGCTGTAGCAATGTTTCACCGACACACAATACCGGCGTGATGCCGGCTTCGAGCGCGTTGATCAGTTTTTGATTCAATACCGCGGTGGTTTCCGCTAGATATTGGCGCCGCTCGGAATGGCCGATCAGCGCATAGCGGCAACCGATGTCGTGCAGCATGCCGGCCGAGACCTCGCCGGTATAGGCGCCGGCCAGGCCGAACTGGCTCATATCCTGCGCGGCCATCGCAATGGGGCTCGATTCCAGTAAGTCCGACAGCTGCATCAGATAAGCGTGCGGCGCGGCGATGGCGACACCGTCGCGATTGATGCGCGCATCTTCCAGCATGGCCTTGATCAGTTTCCGGTTGGAATCCAGGCTGCCGTTCATCTTCCAGTTGCCCATGACCAGTTTTGCAGGCATTGCGTCACTCTCCATGTGTTGAATCTGTGGGGGGGCGTTGGCGTTTCTTTCGGTTTTGTTGGAAACGCTTACAGTTTTTTGTTGCTTGTATATCAAGACATATCTGTCTATTGAATAAATCTGATGATCTGCTATTATTGAAAACGTTTACACATCAGATGTCAATTTTTTCATGCGGGGAGAAATGCATGGCACTCGTTTCATTGCGTCAGCTGCTGGATCATGCGGCCGAATTCGGCTATGGCTTGCCAGCCTTTAACGTCAACAACCTTGAGCAGATGCGCGCGATCATGGAAGCGGCGGATGCGGTCAACGCGCCGGTCATCGTGCAAGCCTCCGCCGGGGCGCGAAAATATGCCGGCGCGCCGTTTTTGCGCCACCTGATGCTGGCGGCGGTCGAGGAGTTCCCGCATATCCCCGTGGTGATGCACCAAGACCATGCGACGACGCCGGATATCTGCCAACGTTCGATTCAGCTGGGCTTTAGCTCGGTGATGATGGATGGCTCATTGAAGGGTGATGGCAAGACGCCGTCGGACTATGATTACAACGTTGACGTCACCCGCACCGTGGTGCGTTTCGCCCACGCTTGCGGCGTGTCGGTCGAGGGCGAAATCGGCTGTCTGGGGTCGTTGGCCACCGGCAAGGCGGGCGAGGAGGATGGTGTGGGCGCGGAGGGAACGCTCGATCACAGTCAGATGCTGACCGATCCGGAAGAAGCGGCGCGCTTTGTGCGCGACACCGGCGTGGACGCGTTGGCCATCGCCATCGGCACCAGCCACGGCGCCTATAAGTTCAGCAGCAAGCCGACCGGGGACGTGTTGCGCATCGACCGCATCAAGGAAATTCATGCGCGTATCCCGAATACCCATCTGGTGATGCACGGTTCGTCGTCCGTGCCCCAGGATTGGCTGGCGATCATCAATCAGTATGGTGGCGAGATCCCCGAAACCTACGGCGTGCCGGTCGAGGAGATCGTCGAGGGAATTAAACACGGCGTGCGCAAGGTGAATATCGACACCGACCTGCGGTTGGCCTGCACCGGCACCCTGCGTCGCTTTCTGGCAACACGCCGCGCGGAATTCGACCCGCGCAAATACCTGGCCGAAACGGTGCAATCGATGCGCGACGTCTGCATTGCGCGCTATGAGGCTTTTGGCGCGGCGGGGCAGGCGGACAAGATCAAGCCGGTCGGCTTGGAAGCCATGGCAGGCCGTTATTCCAAGGGGGAATTGGCGGCAATCGTCAACTAAGCTGCGAAATGTCATGTAAATGTGATTGCATTTCGAGCACAATAGTGTAGCAAAACTACATTTTTAGAATGAACGGAGTGAAAGAAAATGACTATCAAAGTTGGCATCAATGGTTTTGGCCGTATCGGCCGGATGGTGTTCCGTGCCGCGGTTCAGAACTTCGCCGATATCGAAATCGTCGGTATCAACGATTTGCTGGAGCCGGATTATCTGGCTTACATGCTGAAGCATGACTCCGTACATGGCCGCTTCAAGGGCGAAGTGTCCGTTGACGGCAACACGCTGATCGTCAACGGCAAGAAGATCCGTCTGACGGCGGTGAAGAATCCGGCGGAACTGAAGTGGGACGAAATCGGCGCGGACGTCGTCGTCGAATCGACCGGCCTGTTCCTGACCAAGGAAACCGCGTCGGCTCACCTGGCCGCGGGCGCCAAGAAAGTGGTTCTGAGCGCGCCGTCCAAGGATGACACCCCGATGTTCGTCTATGGTGTGAACCATAAGAAGTACGCCGGCGAAGACATCATTTCCAACGCTTCCTGCACCACCAACTGCCTGGCGCCGCTGGCCAAGGTCATCAACGACACCTTCGGCATCAAGCGTGGCCTGATGACCACCGTGCATGCCGCCACCGCTACCCAGAAGACCGTTGACGGCCCGTCCAACAAAGACTGGCGCGGCGGCCGCGGCATTCTGGAAAACATCATTCCGTCGTCCACCGGCGCGGCCAAGGCCGTGGGCAAGGTGATTCCGGAACTGAACAAGAAGCTGACCGGCATGGCCTTCCGCGTGCCGACCTCCGACGTTTCGGTGGTCGACCTGACCGTCGAGCTGGAAAAATCGGCGACTTACGAAGAAATCTGCGCAGCCGTCAAGGCCGCTTCCGAAGGCCCGATGAAGGGTGTGCTGGGTTACACCACCGACAAGGTGGTCTCGACCGACTTCCGTGGCGAAGTGTGCACCTCGGTGTTTGATGCCGATGCCGGTCTGGCGCTGGACGGCACTTTCGTCAAGCTGGTTGCTTGGTACGACAACGAAATGGGCTACTCCAACAAGGTGTTGGAAATGGTCCGCGTCGCCGCCGGGAAGTAATCGGCCGCAGCCGCAAATAGTTTGCAGACAGGCCCTAAAGCCGTTCACTTGCGAAAGTGAACGGCTTTTCCGATTTCCGATGGCGGCAGCATCGGATGCAAAGCTTGCTGGATCGCGCGTGGTTGCAACGGCAGCCTCGATGTCGTTGCGGGCAAGCGTTTTGGCAATGGCGCGTCAGATTTGCGCGAGGCCGCCGTCGGCTGCGACCTCGCTGGCGGTCATGAAACTGCTGTCTTGCGACGCGAGAAAGGCCGCCACCGCCCCGATCTCCGCCGGGTCGGCCAGGCGCTGGAGCGGATTCATCGAGGCGAAGACCTTCATTCCCGCCTCGCCCAGCGCTTCCTTCGCCAGTTCGGTCGCCGTCGGTCCAGGGGACAGCACGTTTACCCGAATGCCGGTGCCCTTCAGGTCCTGCGCCCAGGTCCGGGCGAGGTTGCGCACGGCCGCCTTGCTCGCGCTATAGGCGCTGAATGCCGGGGCGCCCGTGGTGCCGGCGCTCGATCCTGTCAGAATGATCGATCCGCCCTGGCCCATCAGCGGCAGCGCCTTCTGGATCGTGAAGATCACCCCCTTCACGTTGGTATCGAAGATTTCGTCAATGTGTTCGGCGGTGATCTCGCCGAGCGGAAGCGGGCTGCCCGCTCCTGCATTGGCGAAGACGATGTCGAGGGCGCCGCGTTCGGCCTTCACCGCCGCGTAGAGTCTGTCGAGGTCGGCCAGATTGGAGACCGAACCCTTCACCGCACGGGCATTGGGCCCGAGGTCAGCCACGGCGGCGTCGAGCGCTTCCTGCCGGCGGCCGAAGATGAAGACCAGGGCGCCCTCCTCGATGAAGCGCTTTGCCGCGGCGCGGCCGATACCGGTGGCGCCACCCGTGATGACTGCAACCTTACCTTCAAGTTTTCCCATGACATCTCCTTTTGTGGCGTTGGGTTACGCCTCGTTTTCCATTTGCTCGAATGTGCGATATGATGTGGATCACTGATCCATATGTGTTTTTAATATACGGATCACTGATCCATTTTGTCAAGGAAGTCTATGCGAGCCGACGCCAGAAAAAATTACAGCCATCTGCTTGCGGTCGCGCGCGAGGTCGTCGCCGAGCATGGCGTCGATGCATCCATGCGCGATATCGCTCGCCGGGCCGATGTTGGTTTGGCTACGCTGCTTCGTCATTTCCCAACCCGAGAAGCCTTGTTCGACGCGTTGCTGCGCGCGAATTTGGACGCGCTGACACAGAAGGCAAGCGAACTGGAAACGTCGAATCCGCCCGACGAAGCGCTGGTGGCCTGGTTTCGCGAGGGGGTGGCTTTCGTGCATAGCTATAGTGGCGTTGTCGCCTTGATGGCGAGCGCCCACGCGGATCCGGAATCCGCGCTTCACGCTTCATGCGCGGCGGTGCACTCTGCCGGCGCGCGACTACTGCATCGTGCGCAGGCCGACGGGACGGCGCGTGCCGATATGGATGGGGAGGACCTGTTCGCCCTGATGTCGGCGCTAGGTTGGCTCGTCGACCAACCCGCATTCGCGCCGCGAGGGGCTCATCTGTTTCACGTCATTACCAGCGCCATCCTGGCAAATCCCCCCAGCAACGATGTCAAGAAGGCAATGTAACGGAGTGTGCGCCTCGATGTTTGATGCGAATGGCGGGAAGCAAGCGGTCACCGCTTGGCGGCTAGGGCTCCCAGTAGAGCCGTTTCTTCAATAGACTTTGCGACGCCTTTTCCAGGCGGGAGATCAGCCGTGGGCCTTGCCGCAGCGCGACGCCGACCGCCAGGATGTCGATCAGCGCCAGGTGCACGATGCGCGAGGCCATCGGGCTGAAGGATTCGGGATCTTCGGGCGTGTCGGCGGTCAGCGCCACCGTGGCCAAGTTCGCCAGTGGAGTGCTGCTCGCCGTGATGGCAACCACGCTCGCCCCGGCGTTGAGCGCCACCTTGACCGCCTCCAGCGTTTCCACCGAGCGACCGGAGTGGGACAGAGCGACCACCACCGACCCCGGCGTCAGCATCGACGCCGACATGGTTTGCACGTGCGAGTCGGCGTAAGCCACCGTGGGCATGCCTAAGCGGAAGAACTTGTGCTGGGCGTCGGCGGCGACGATGCCGGAGTTGCCCAGACCGTAAAACTCGATGCGCTGTGCTTGCGACAGCAGGCTCAGCGCCTGTTCGAGGTGCGCCGCATTGATGTCGTTGCGGCATTTGATCAGCGCGGCTACCGTGCTGTCGATGACTTTGGGGGCGATTTCCGCCGCGGGGTCCGCCGGACAAACCTTGGCGTGCACGTAGGGCACGCCGTTGATCAGGCTGCTGGCGAGTTTTTGCTTGAACTCCGGCAGGCCGGTGCATCGCATCGTGCGGGCGAAGCGAATGACGGTGGGCTGGCTGACGCCCGCGTGCGCGGCGATCGCGCCCACGGCGGCCTGCGTCACGGAATAGGGCTGCGCCAGCACGAGCTCGGCGACCTTGCGTTCGGCCGCCGATAACCTGGGCAATTGCGCGCGAATATGATCGAGCATCATCCGATTCCCCTTGGCAGCCCAAACGGCCGCGCGAGGCGGCCGTTTGGGCGAGCTGTTTACCACACGCTGCGGCTTACGCCTTCTTGCCGCCCTTGGCCTTCTCGGCCGGCTTGTCTTCGGCGCGCAGATGGCTTTCGACATACGCGCGGCCGTAGAAGCTGTCGAGC
>NZ_JAFAND010000082.1 GCF_019232825.1 Paludibacterium sp.
CTACCGGCTTGCAGCGTCAGCGCTGCTTGTTGGCCGCTGGCGAGCCAGCCGCCGTCGTTCTGCAGCTGGCCGTCGACCGTCAAGCTGAGGTTGCCGGCGCTGTCGATCTGGCCGCCTTGGCGGTTGTCGAGGCTGGCGGCGTGCACGGTCAGATTGCCTTGTTGGCCGAGCAGGCTGCCGCCGAGGTTGCTCAGCGCGCCGCTGACGTTCAGCGAGCCGTCGACCGCCGCATCTTGGATCAATGCGCCGTGATCGTTTTGCCAGGTGCGCGCGGCCAAGTCGAGCTGACCGCCTTCCCAGGCGCTATTGGTGCTCACGACTTGATCGGCGGACACCTGCAGCCGCTGGCCGGCGCCGAAGGTCGTGCCGGCAGTGTTGAGTACGCCGGTGCTCGCCAGTGCCAGCGTCCCCGGCGTGCGCAGGTCGGCGCCGGTCAGGTTCCATTGCGGCGCGCTACCGACAATGCCGCTGGCGGCACGCCAGGTCCCATGGGCGTCGACGTTGGTCGTGGCGCTGACCGTCAGCGTGCCGTCGCCGTCGAATTGCAGATTGCCGTCCACCCCGGCCAACAGGTTGCCCTGCGCCTGAATGACGGCCGCGTTCAGTTGCGCGTTGTGGCTTGCCAATAAGCTGCCTTGCTGTTGCAGTGTGCCGTCGCTGTGCACATTGGCGTCATGCTGCGCCAACACCGCGCCGGCCAGGGTCAAGTCACCGCTGCTGGACAGCTGCAAATCCCCCTGTCGCGCCAGCAAGGTGCCGGCGCTATTCACCCCCACGCCCTTCTCGGTGCCGATCAGGTGGATGGCGTTGGCGTACATGCCGCCCAGCGCCGCCACGTCGAGCGCCAGTTGCGGCGCCGGGGTGGCCGCTGGATCGGCGGCCAACGGGGTGGCACTCAGCGTGGCGGCGTCGACGTCGTTGCGCCCCAGCCGGATTTGCAGGTCGTTGGCGTGCAGATCGCCATTCACCTTCAAGGCGCGGGTGAGGATGGCGAAGCTGTCGGTTTGGCTGGCGTCGAGGCTGTCGACGCTGACCTGGCCGTCGCTGACATGAAAGCGCGCCAGGTTGCCCTGGCCGTCGAACACCGGCGTGCCGGTGGTCAGCGTCGCGCGTGCGGTGTTGATGAAGCCGCAGCCGCTGCAGGTAATGCCCCACGGGTTGGCGATCACCACGTCGGCGCGTTGGCCGGCCACTTCGACAAAGCCCTTCAATAGCGACGGGTTGGCCTGGGTCACCTCGTTGAGGATCACGCGCGCGCTGCCGTTCTTCAGGTTGGCGTTGCCGTTGACGTAGCCGCCCAGTTGCGTGTTGACGATGACCGCGCTGTTGTTGAGGATCGCGCCGTTGCCGCCGACGTTGAACTGCTGATATTGGTTGTGCGACACCCCGGCGCCGTTGGGCGCGGCGATCTGCACCAGCGGCACGCCGTTGGCCGCCTGTGTCACCGTCGGCTGTTTACCAGCCGGTGCGCCGCCATCGGCGGCGATGCCGTCGGCCAGCGCCGCGCTGCCCAGCGCCAGCATGGCGGCAAAGCTCAGCGCGCGCAGCGCGAAGGTTCCCGCCGGCGCGCTGCCCGGACCACGTTCGCCGGCTTTATGTTGTGCCGCCACGGTTTCGGCCACGGCCATCAGTTGTCCGCGAACGCGGTTGAAGACGATGCGATAGAGGTGTCGGTTCATGATCGGGACGCCGCCTCACCACTGCAGGGTGAGATTGAAGTGGGTAATCGACTGCCGTGCCCAGCCGTCCGGCAGGGTCAGCGGTTGTTCGTGACTGAGGTCGGCCGACAGGTGGCCGCCGAGGTTGGCGCGCAGCCCAATGGCGCCGCCGCTGATGCGCTGGGTCGACAGCGTACTGCCCGGGCTGCCGCCGACTTGGCCGGCGTCGAGGCCGAGGTAGGCCTCCCAGCCGCTGGCGCCCAGGGTCCAGCTCAGCTCGTTGCGCCAGCTCCAGCCGTTGTTGCCGTCCAGGCTGTCGGCGTCGAAGCCGCGCACGGTGTAATGGCCGCCGACGCCGAACTGGTCGGTGGCGAACAGCAGGCTGGGGCTGTATTGCCCCTTCAGGCCGACGCTATAGGCGCCTTGCTGGCCAAAGGCCTGCCACGGCAAGCGCCAATCCAGGCTGGCGCTGTAGATTTCCGGCCGCGCCGTCGGGCCGCCCAGTGTCGCCAAGCTGTCGTCCTGGCCGCCCCACAACGGCACGCCGCGGCTATAGCCCAGGCTGGCGTTGAGCACGCTGTCGCCCAGGTAGTGGCGGTGGTTGAGTTGCAGGCCGAGGTAGCTCAGGTCTTGCCGTTGCGTGACGAGCTCGCTGCCTTCGATGAAGCTGCGCGCCGCCTTGTGCGTCAGCGACAGCGCCAGCTCGGTCTTGCTGGTCTGGTCGCGGTGCAACAGCCGGGTCAGGGTGAATTGGCTGTTGCGGCTCAGGCCGGTGGAATCGAGCTGTTGCAGGCCGGTGTCGACGGTCTGGCGGTAGCCCGAGGTGCTGTAGCTGGCAAACGCGCTCCAGTTGCCCCAGGGCACCAGCCAGGAGACGGTTTGCGCTTGGCTACCCAGATGGCTGAACGCGCCGGCATCCTGGCTTTGGTTGAGGGTCAGTACATCATTGAGCTGCAGCAGGTCGTCGGCCACCACCTGCGCGGTGAGCTGGTTCTTGCCGGTGCTGGTTTGGCCGCTGTTCTCGACGGCCAGGCTCGCGTGCAGCGGCCGTGCTTGGGTCAGCGTCACCTCGACGATGCTTTCGCCCGGGGTATCGCCCGGCACCAGTTCCATCGTCGCTTGTTGCGAGCCCGGCCGTTGCAACTGCTCCAGCCCTTGCTCCAGGTCGCGCACGTTGAGCAGATCGCCCGGGCCGCTGGGGAAGGCGCTATCGAGTTCGCGCCGCGCGCTGCCGTCCTTGCGCCGGATCGCCTGGATACGCCCCGGCAGCACCACCAGATGCAGTTGCCCCGACTGCAGGTTCTGCTCCGGCACGTACACCCGGCTGGTGACGAAGCCGCGGGCGACGATGGCGTCGGTGAGGCTCGCCACCAGTTGATTGATGGCGCCGACATCCAGGCAGCGCCCCACGGCGCGCTGGGTCAGCGGCATGAGCCAAGCAAGCCAGTCGGCCGGCGCGCCGTCGAGCGCCACCTGGCGCACGGTAAAGCACGGCCCGCCCGGCGCCACGGCGGTGGCGGGCGCGCTCGCCGGCGGCGCGATGAACACGTCCGGCGCGCGCTGCTGCTGTTCGCGCAACCGATCGAGCTGCTGCTGTTGCTTGAGCCGGATCTGGTCGTCGCTCAATGGCGCGGCAAAGCCCCACACGGGCAACAAAAAAAGAAAACCGGCAAGCAGGCGTGCCGGCGACATGTGACGGATCATGACGAAACTTAACGAGCATTCAATATGTGTGAACGTTAAGTGAATGCCATGTAGATGATCAACTCTAAAAACGCCATTGCTTTGTCATTATTTAACCGGCCGGTAAAGCACCACTCCGTCAACAAAACAGCGTTTTATGTTCTGTTTCAACGCATTACATCGCGCACTTCATGTCACGCTGCAATATGAAAGCATTGACTTATATATAAGCGTACAATTTAAAAACATGGCTTTAAACTGCGTCCTTTTGGCCACAGTGATGAAGTGCATCAGACTTGATTGTTTTATCAATATTATTGATCTATCTAAACATGTTATTTCTTTTTATTGTATAACTGATTGTTATGATATACTCGCGCCTCTATTCCTCAAAGTGTCGTCACGGCAGGGCAGGGCGTTCTAATATTGTCATGTCGTTTTAAGGGCGGTCTTTATGCCGCCCTTTTTGTTTATTGCCAGACATTTCACTACTGATGACACATGGTTTTTTGTAAAGTAAGGTAACAAACTGGTTTTTCAGGGTAAATAGTCGTCGCAATTTTGCGACGCTAAGTGCTTTATGCATTTGGGGTTGGATATGCTGCATATCGCCGGTGTTATTGATCTTATTTTGATGTCATGTGGGGAATGCGCCAACATTCGTGTCATGAAAATGGCATTATCTGGCAATTTTCTTGACACATTGTCAGACAAGGCCTTAAAACAGCGGAGGACAATTTGATCACCACGCTGGAAAAAACATCATGAAAGATAATCCGGACGAGAAAACGCTTCATCGTGGCCTAGAGTCGCGACATATCGAACTGATCGCCCTAGGCGGCACCATCGGTGTCGGCCTGTTCATGGGCTCGGCCAGCACGCTGCACTGGGCGGGGCCGTCGGTGCTGTTGGCTTATGCCATTGCCGGTCTGTTCATCTTCTTCATCATGCGCATCATGGGCGAAATGCTCTACACCGAGCCGGTGGCCGGCTCGTTCGCCGTTTACGCGCATAAGTATCTGCACCCGTATTTTGGCTACTTGACCGCCTGGGGCTATTGGCTGATGTGGGTGGCGGTCGGTATCTCGGAAATCACTGCCGCCGGGGTCTATGTGCAGTATTGGTTCCCCGGTCTACCGCAGTGGGTGCCGGCGCTGGCCTTTGTCGGCATCCTGGCGGCGTCCAACTTGCTGGCGGTGCGCCTGTATGGCGAGTTTGAGTTCTGGTTCGGCCTGATCAAGGTTTCCACCATCGTGGTGATGATCCTGATTGGCTTGAAGCTGATTTTCGTCGGTAATGGCAGCATGCCTGCCACCGGTTTTGCCAACTTGACCGTGCATGGCGGCTTTTTCGCCGGCGGCTGGCAAGGCTTCCTGTTCGCCCTGTGTCTGGTGGTGGCCGCCTATCAAGGGGTGGAGCTGGTCGGGATTACCGCCGGCGAGGCCAAGAACCCGCAGGTCACGCTCAAACGCGCGGTCAACAATATCGTTTGGCGTATTCTGATCTTCTACATCGGCGCCATCCTGGTCATCGTCACCATCTATCCATGGAATCTGATCGGCACCACCGGCAGTCCGTTCGTGCTGACGTTCTCCAAGATCGGCATCACCGCCGCCGCTGGCATCATCAACTTCGTCGTGTTGACCGCCGCGCTGTCGGGTTGCAATAGCGGCATCTACAGCTGCGGCCGCATGCTCTACACGCTGTCGCAAAACCGTCAGCTGCCGGCCTTCCTGTCGCGCGTGTCCAAGGGCGGCGTGCCGGTCAACGCCATTTGGGTCACCATCGCATGTCTGTTGGCCGGTTCGGCGTTGAACTACATCATCCCCAATCCGGAACGCGTGTTCGTGTACGTCTACAGCGCCAGCGTTCTGCCGGGCATGGTGCCCTGGTTCGTCGTGCTGTTCTGCCAAGCGCGTTTCCGCCGTGCTCACGCCGCGGAAATGAAAGATCATCCGTTCAAGTCGGTGCTGTTCCCGCTGGCCAACTACCTGACCATCGCTTTCCTGGTGTGCGTGCTCGTCGGCATGCTGATCAACCCGGATACCCGGGTGTCGCTGATCGTCGGCACCTTGCTGCTGGCGGCGGTGTCGGTGTGCTACAAGCTGTTCGGCTTGGGGCAGAAGCAACGCGAGGCTGTATCGCAGGCTGAATCCGCCTGATTGGCGCTTGCCGCAAACAAAAAACCCGCGATTATCTCGCGGGTTTTTTTGCGGGTGTTGACAAACCCTTGCTCGCGAATCGATGGACAGACTGCGAAATCAGGTGTTTGGTGCAATGCCGCGCGTTGCGCGTCGATTGCACCCTACGCAACGGGACACCCCTTCGCGTAGGGCGCACTCGCCGAAGGCAGTGCGCCGCAGACAGTGCGGCATCATGCCCCCTCCCTTTTACGCTAAATCAACAGCCTGAAAAAAACCGTGATCATTCTCCGATTAGGACTTCCGCCGGAATGTGCAGTCCACGGTGAAGCCGCCTGATCATCGCCAAACTCAAGCCACGCTTGCGGTTCAGTACTTCGTATACCCGATTGGGGTTACCCAGGTAAGCCTTCATGTCGGCAATGGACAGCCCCTCCTGTTCCATGCGGAATTTGATCGCCTCGATCGGGTCGGGAAGAGGGAGTTGGTAATGCTTGCGTTCGTAAGCCTCAATCAGGGTCAACATAATTTCGAACTGCTCACCGTCCTCCGACTCGGGCTCCGGCTCATTCTCAAAGAAAGGCTCGACCGCTTTCAGGGCCGCCTGATAGTCATCCTCTGTTCGAATCAGCCGAATGCTCATGATCCACTACCTTTCCATGGCTCCGCGCCACTTCAATTTTTTAGCCCGTAACGAATGTTCTGGGTCATGCCGTCATAAGAGGGTGGTGCACTGCCTTCGGCGAGTGCACTCTACGCCAAGGGGGATGTTGTGTAGGGCTATCGGCGCGCAACGCGCGGCATTGCGCCGAACAGCGGACACCAGACCCTAAGAGGGTCGATAGTGGGAGGAGGTTTCATTGCGCACAAAATATGACCGCGATCAATTTGTGAATGTCATTAAAATAATACATTGGCATCATAAAACAACGATGTATTTGCGGCATTTGAGGAAGAGAATCGATGGGGGGGAATCATTCGGCCCGGCGCTTTGTCTGGGCGTGT